>DAIUEP010000100.1:12963-16496 GCA_036845065.1 Xanthobacteraceae bacterium
TCTAGCCGCCCGCGAACAATTCCTGCAGGGGCTTTCTGAGATTGATGACGTTGTCGATCACGGTGAGCGGAATGTTGCCGGTCTTGGCAATGCCCGCGAACATGCCGTCGGCGTCGCTGTCCTCACGGATGATCAGATAGTTGGCGCGCGGCGCGGTGAGCTCGATCAGCTGGTTGGAAAGCACGTCGCGGCGCTCCTCGCCGCCCACGTGCAGCACGACAATGAAATTGCCGTTGCTCTTGGCGGCGTCGAGCAGCTTCCCGGTCCGCGCCAGTTCGTCCTTGATGGTGATGCCGGCGTCGCCGAAGCCCTTGAGGCTCGCACCGACCGCCAGGAACACGGTCTTCACCTCGGCAAGCTTGTCGGCCTCCGCGCGCGGATCGTACTGGAAGGCAATGCCCGCGCGCCGCACGGCGAGCTGAACCTGGAAAGCGTCGAGGCTCTGTCCGATCGAGGTCACCAGCACCGGCGGGCTCGCCTTGCGCTTGTCCTGTGCGAACACGCTCGATGCCGTCACGAGGCCAAGGATGACACACCCGACGGCGGTCACGCGTTGAAGCACCCTGACGGAATGATGCGCGAAATGATGATGCGCGAAATGATTCATGGGCGTCCCTCCGGTCTGCGACGGGGCCGCGTGAAACGCGCGGCAACAGCCACCGCTCGCAATCGCGGCCTGCCTACCCCTGTTCTGGGACGAACATTGCCATCGGGGTCCGGCCGTGTCCAGAACCCCGGTTTGACTGCGGATCGCACCGGCGCACGCGCGATCTCATGCCAGCCGTCGTGCGCGGACGGCGCGGCTTGTCACTGGAATGCGCAACCGGCGCCGAGCCCAAGCTTGCGGAAAACCATCGCGGCCGGGCAGAACCCGGTGAAGGCGGCCTGCAGCATGTTCAGGCCCACGAAGGCGTTCAGCAGCAACCAGTAGGGACTGACCGCGAAGGCGAGCAGCAGGCTCACCAGAATCATAATGCCTGCGAAGGCCAACACCGCGCGATCAATGTTCATGCCATCCTCCTTGTGCGCTCGCCGGGCCCAATGCCGTCAATAATCATAGTTCATATCGGCTCCTTGATCTTGTGAATTCCAAGCTTATCCAGAACGAAGCGCTCATAGAAGGGCTCGCTTTCGCCACGGCGGATCTTGCGCAAAAAGTATTTCTCGAACGCCACCTTGGCGAGGTGGACCCAGTGCCCCTTTGACGACCAATTGACATTGCGAGGCGGAATCTCGGGCTCGGCCACGAACGCGACCCCGCTGTCGCCGAAGTCAGCAAGACACACCGCGTTCAAGGTCGGCTCCACGGTTGCGGGCTTGCCGCGCAGGAGCGCGCCGATGTTCAACGCTGTCGCCGTGACCATCGACTCGATCATGAATCCGGTCTTCGGCACCCCGGTCGGAACCGGTGTCGCCGAGATCGGCGGAATCGCGACGCAGACGCCGACCGAAAATATGTTGGGGAACGTCGGATTGCGCTGATGCTTGTCCGCTAGAATGAAGCCGCGCGGGTTGGTCAGGCCTTCGACCCCGTAGACCGCCGGAACGCCACGGAACGCCGGCAGCATCATCGCATAGGCGAAAGGAACGTCATGTTTCCGGCGGACGTTGCCGTCGTCGCCGACCTCCTCGACCGTCATCTTGTCGGCTTCGATCGACTTGATCCGCGCATTGGTGATCCACTTGATGTGGTGCTCGCGCATCTCGCCCTCGAGCAGACCCTTGGTGTCACCGACGCCGTCCAGGCCAAGATGGCCGATATAGGGTTCCGAGGTCACGAATGTCATTGGCACACGGTCGCGGATGCGGCGCTTGCGTAGCTCGGTATCCAGGATGAAGGCGAACTCATAGGCCGGGCCGAAGCAGGATGCGCCCTGCACGGCGCCGACCACGATCGGTCCGGGCGACTGAACGAAGCGCTCGAATGCTTCCCGCGCCCTGAGCGCGTGTTCGACATGGCAGATCGATTGCGTGTGCCCGTTTGGTCCGAGGCCGGAAATCTCGTCGAAGGCCAGGTCCGGGCCGGTGGCGATGACGAGATGGTCGTAGCCGACCGAGGACCCGTCCTCGAGCTCGATGCGGTTCTCCTTGGGGTGGAGGCGGCGCGCCCCTTGCGTGAGGTAGCGAATGTTCTTGCGCCGCATGACGGCTTCGAGATCGACCTCGATGTCCTCCCGGTCGCGCCAGCCGACGGCGACCCAGGGGTTCGAAGGCACGAAGTGATAGCGCGGCCCCTGTCCGACCACGGTGAGGCGATCCTCCGGCCGGAGTTGTGGGACGAGCTCGTAGGCCATCAGCGTACCGCCGAGACCTGCTCCGAGTACGACGACCTCTGCCATGGCGCTTCTCCTCATGGGTTCGGGGCGACCGGCTTGGCAACATGCTCACTGAAGGCGCGGGGCGCTCTTTGTGACGACGCTCTGTCGCTGCTCTTCACGCTCCCGGCGGACCGCTTGCGGCCGGGCAATGCACCGAACGATAGTGGATGCGTTGTTTGGAAATTTGAGATGGATCAAAGAGCGGACGGCGGGCGGGCAACGCTTCGGTGTGGCGGCCCGGCGAGTTCGAGCGCCGGTCAGATCGCCATCGCGCGCTTGAGCGCGGCTTCATCGATGGTGTCGCGCGCGCAGGAATAGACGATGGCGCCGCGGTCCATGACGGCGAAATGGTCGCCGAGCTCGAGTGCGAAGTCGAGATATTGCTCCACCAGCACGGTGGCGATCTGCCCGAGATTGCGCAGATACGCGATGGCGCGTCCGATGTCCTTGATGATCGAGGGTTGGATGCCCTCGGTCGGCTCGTCGAGCAGCAGCGCGCGCGGGCGCATGACCAGCGCGCGGCCGATCGCAAGCTGCTGCTGCTGGCCGCCGGACAGGTCGCCGCCGCGCCGTCCCAGCATGCTGTTGAGCACCGGAAACAGCGCGAACACGTCGTCCGGGATGCTGCGGTCCTCGCGCTTGAGCGGCGCGAACCCGGTCTTCAGATTCTCCTCGACCGTGAGCAGCGGAAAGATCTCGCGACCCTGCGGCACATAGGCGATGCCGCGCCGCGCGCGCTCGGAGGGCTTCAAGGCGGTGATGTCGCGGCCGTCGAAGGTGATGCTGCCGCGGCTGACCGGGTGCTGGCCGACCAGGGCGCGCAGGAGGCTGGTCTTGCCGACGCCGTTACGTCCGAGCACGCAGGTCACCTTGCCGGGCTCCGCGGCGAGCGAGACCGAGCGCAGCGCCTGCGCGGCGCCGTAGTGCAGGTCGATGGTCTTGACCTCAAGCATCGCTACCGCCCCAGATAGACCTCGATCACGCGCTGGTTGGCCGAGACCTGGTCGATCGTGCCTTCCGCGATTACCGTGCCTTCATGCAGGCAGGTGACCTTGACGCCGAGGTCGCGCACGAACGTCATGTCGTGCTCGACTACGATGACGGTGCGGTCGCGGTTGATCTCCCTGAGGAGCTCGGCGGTCTGGCGCGTTTCGGCGTCGGTCATGCCGGCGACCGGCTCGTCGACCAGGAGGAGCTTGGGCTCCTGCGCGAGCA
>DAIUEP010000101.1:0-3498 GCA_036845065.1 Xanthobacteraceae bacterium
CGTTGCCGTAGTAGCCGCGCAGCTTCTGCTTGGCGCGCAGCTGCACGCCGTAGTCCGAGAGCTTGCCCTTGCGGCGCTGGCCGTGCTGGCCGGGACCGTATTCGCGGTGGTTGACGGGGCTCTTCGGGCGGCCCCACACGTTCTGGCCCATGCGGCGATCGATCTTGTACTTCGCCTCGTGGCGCTTGGTCATCGCGTCCTCATTGGTCAAGGGTTGAGGATCGCGCCCTCCTTTGTTCCGGCAGGGCCGGAACCGACAGGTGCTCTACCGAAGCGACGGGGAAGCACCGCGGGTCGCGAAACGCCGGGTGGGCCCAATGCCCCCGCAGCGCGCGGTTTCTAGGCGGTATGGGTCGTCAAGTCAAATTCGGGCCGTTTTGGAGCCGTTTCGGGGGGGCAGGGCGGCTGGCTGCAGAGCTTCCGCTGGCTCAGCCGGCCTGTTCCGAGCCGATCTCCTGGTAAACGTCGACTTCCATCGCCCCGCCGAACATCGAGCGGCAGGCCTGCAGATAGGTCTGAATCCGCGCGTCGCTGGCGAGCTTCTGCCGATTGAGCTCCAGCGCCTCGTGGGTCTCGTATTCGATTTCCTGCACGATGCGAGCCGGATCGTCCACGTTTTGCAGCAGGCGCACGCGCTTGCCGCCCATGGCGGCCAGGAACGGCCAGCCGGCCTTGATCATCGGTACGAGGTGTGACGCATCCCCGGTCGGCAGGGTGAACCGGAACAGCACGGTGCGCCGGACCGTCGTAGACTCTTTTGCCATTGCGTCGGCCCCGTGTCGAAAACCCAGGCGGGAAGCTGCCTTGCCAGGATGTTACCGGGTTATGCGTTCGAGTCCAAAGCGCGCCAGCGCTGCCGCCAGCGTTGCTGACGGCGCCTGGCCGGAGGTGAACAGGATCTCGGCGCCGCCGGTTGCGGACGTGGCCGGCGGCCCGAGCAGCTCCACCACCCGGCGCGCGATCGCGGGCGCCGGGTCGATGAAGCTCACCGGCCAGGGCGCGAGCCGCTGGAGGCGGGGCAGCAGCAGCGGAAAATGTGTGCAGGCGAGCACGATCGTGTCGGTGCGGCGGCCGCCCTCGTCCACAAAGCAGGGCGCGATCTCCTGCGCGATCGCGGCATCCTCGACCGGCGCGCCCCGGAGCTCGGCTTCCGCGAACGTCGCGAGCTTCCCCGAGCCGACCAGCGTGACGTCGGTGCCGTTGGCGAAGTCGCGAATGAGCGCGCGGGTGTATTCGCGCGAGACCGTCGCCTCGGTGCCGAGCACCGACACGCGCTTGCTGAGGGAGGCCTGGCACGCTGGCTTGATCGCCGGCACCGTGCCCACGAACGGCACAGTGAATCGCTCGCGCAGATGCGGCAGCACCAGCGTCGAGGCGGTATTGCAGGCGATGACGACGAGGTCCGGCTGGTGGGAGTCGATCAGCTTGCCCATGAGCGGGAGGACCCGATCGACGAGCTCGGCCTCGCCACGCCCGCTATAAGGGAAGAACGCATCATCGGCGACGTAGAGGAAGCGCGCATCCGGCCGCGCGGCGGCGACCTCGCGAAACACCGTGAGGCCGCCGAGGCCGGAATCGAACACCAGGATGGTCGGGTGATCGGGCACGGCAGGTTGGTAACGCAAAGAGCGGCGCCGCTGCAACCGGCAAGCCGTGCGAAGGCCGTGCGCTGTGCCAAGAATTCGGCGGTTGCCATTGCGCCCTCTCCCCGCTGTGGGAGAGGGCTGCTCCGCAGTTCAACAGAACGGATCGGGTGAGGGGGCATGCCGCTACCCCTCACCCGGCAGAGTTTGTAGTGCCGCTTTCAAGCCCTCTCCCGCAGTGGGGAGAGGGCGCAATAACAGGCGCGGAGATCGCACTTACGCCGGAGTGGGCGTGATGAGATCGAGCTGAGGCCGCTCGGTGCGCGCCGGGATCGTGAGCGCCGGCGAGAGATTGGATTGCTGTGCTTGGAGCCTGGGCAGTCGCACCGGCGGCAGCACCAGGCCGCTCAGCACGGTCGCGGTGATGAGCAGGATGGCAGCCAGATTGCCGTCCCACATGGCGCTGAAGGCGGCCGCGCCGAGCGCATAGGCCCAGAATGTAAACAACAGTGTCGAGACCACCGCATTGGTGAGCCAGGCGTCGCCGTCTTCGCGCACATACCAGGCGAACAGCGGAACCATGACGACTCCGACGCCCTTGCGCTCAGCTATCCACCGTAAATACACGTTGAAAGATCGTGTCGACGTGCTTGAGGTGATAGCCGAGGTCGAAATTGGCCTTCAGCTCGGTCTCGGTCAGGTGCTTGCGCACGGTCGGGTCGGCCGCCAGCAGCGCCTGGAAATCGCCTTCGCCGCGCCAGGCCTTCATGGCGTGCTGCTGCACGAGGCGATAGGCGTCCTCGCGCGAGAGCCCTTTTTGCGTCAGCGCAATCAAGACGCGCTGCGAATGCACCAGCCCGCCCAGGCGGTCGAGGTTCTTCGCCATGGTCTGCGGGTAGACCACGAGCTTGTCGATCAGGCCTGTCAGCCGCGCGAGCAGGAAGTCGAGCGTGACGGTCGCATCGGGGCCGATCATGCGCTCGGCCGAGGAATGCGAGATGTCGCGCTCGTGCCAGAGCGCCACGTTCTCCAGCGCCGGCGTCACGTAGGCGCGCACCATGCGGGCGAGTCCGGTGACGTTCTCCGAGAGCACCGGGTTGCGCTTGTGCGGCATGGCGGAGGAGCCCTTCTGGCCCTCCGAGAAATACTCCTCGGCTTCCAGCACCTCGGTGCGCTGCAGGTGGCGGATCTCGGTCGCCAGGCGCTCGGCGGAGGATGCGATCACGCCCAGCGTTGCGAAATACATGGCGTGGCGGTCGCGCGGGATGACCTGGGTCGAGACCGGCTCGACCTTGAGACCCATCGCCTTGGCGACATGCGCCTCCACGCGCGGATCGACCTGCGCGAAAGTGCCGACCGCGCCCGAGATCGCGCAGGTCGAGACCTCATCGCGCGCGGCGACGAGCCTGGCTTTGGCGCGCGCGAACTCGGCGTAGGCGTAGGCGAGCTTGAGCCCGAAGGTGGTGGGCTCGGCGTGGATGCCGTGCGAGCGGCCGATGGTCGGCGTCATCTTGTGCTCGAGCGCGCGGCGCTTGAGCGCGAGGAGGAGCTTGTCGAGATCGGCGATCAGGATGTCGGCGGCGCGCTTGAGCTGCACGTTGAAGCAGGTGTCGAGCACGTCGGACGACGTCATGCCGGCGTGCACGAAGCGCGCCTGCGGCCCCACGATCTCGGCGAGATGAGTGAGGAACGCGATGACGTCGTGCTTGACCTCGCGCTCGATCGCGTCGATGCGGCCGACGTCGAAGGTCGCGCCTTTGCCCTTGGCCCAGATCGTCCTGGCCGCCTCTTTCGGGATCGTGCCGAGCTCGGCCATCGCATCGGCCGCATGCGCCTCGATCTCGAACCAGATCCGGAAGCGCGTCTGCGGCTCCCAGATCGCGGCCATCTCCGGTCGTGTGTAGCGCGGGATCAT
>DAIUEP010000101.1:3598-5345 GCA_036845065.1 Xanthobacteraceae bacterium
CAGGAGGAGACCGACCAGCGCCTCGGTACCGTGCACTTCGCGACCTCGTGCAACGAGACAGCGCAGCGTCGGTTCGACCGCGGCATGCGCTACCAGCATTCGTTCTGGTATCGCGAGGCGAAGGAGATTTTCGAGGACACGCTCAAGGCCGATCCGTCCTGCGCTATCGCCTATTGGGGCATCGCGCTGAGTCTGCTTTCGAATCCGCACAGCGCGCCGACGCCTGCGAGCCAGCCGGAGGGCTTGGCGGCGCTGCAGAAGGGCAAGGCGCTGGGTGCCAAGACCGCGCGCGAGCGCGACTACATCGAGTCCCTCCTGGTGCTTTACACCGACTACGACAAGGTGCCGCGCGGGCCGCGCGTGCAAGCCTATCTCAAGGCGGTGGAGGCGCTGGCGCAGCGCTATGCCGACGACGACGAGGCGCAGCTCAACTACGCCATCACGCTCAACGTGGCGGCCTCGCCCAACGACAAGACCTACGCCAATCAGCTCAAGGGCGCGGCGATCCTCGAGCGGATCTGGCAGCGGCAGCCGCGCCATCCCGGCGTCGCGCACTACCTGATCCATCTCTACGACACGCCGGCGCTGGCGGACAAAGGGCTGGAAGCCGCCAAGCGCTATGCGCAGATCGCGCCGGCGGCGCCGCACGCGCAGCACATGCCGTCCCACATCTTCACCCGGGTCGGCTACTGGAAGGAGTCGGTCGCCTCGAACATCGCTTCGGTGAAGGCCGCGCAGGCGAGCAAGGAGGCAACCGACCAGCTCCATGGCCAGGACTACCTGGTCTACGCCTATCTGCAGCTCGCGCAGGACAAGAACGCGCGTGCGGTCGTCGATGCGATGATCCAATCGACCGGCTATAGTGAGGCCGCGCAAGGCGCCTACTTTGCGGTCGCGGCATCGCCGGCGCGCTACATGGTGGAGCGCGCCGACTGGAGCGGCGCGGCCGCACTCGACGTGCGGCCAAACAACTTCGCCCACGTGATGGCGATCAACCATTTCGCGCGCGCGCTTGGCGCCGCGCGCTCGGGCAAGCCCGATGCCGCCAAGGCCGACATCGCCAAGCTCGCCGAGCTGCGTGACAAGCTGCGCGAAGCGAAGGATGCCTATTGGGCCGAGCAGGTCGATATCCAATGGCAGGTGACGTCGGCTTGGCTGTTGCACGCAGAGGGCAGACACGCCGATGCACTCAAGGCGATGAGCGCCGCCGCCGACGCCGAGGACAAGACCGAGAAGGCGCCGGTGACGCCCGGCCCGATCGTGCCGGCACGCGAGCTCTATGGTGCCATGCTGCTCGAGCGCGGCATGGCGGCGGAAGCGCTGGCGGCATTCGAGGCGACGCTGAAGAAGGAGCCGCACCGTTTCGGCGCCACCATCGGCGCCGCGCGCGCGGCGCTTAAGGCTGGCGATGCCGGCAAGGCGCGCGCACACTATGCGGCGGTGGTGGAGCTTGCGGCCGAGGCCGATCCGGTGCGGCCGGAGGTCGCGGAAGCGCGTGCCTACGTCGCGGCGCGCTAAAGGAGCGCGCCTTAAGTTAATCGCGCGCCACGGCGGTTGTTATTGTGCCCTCTCCCCTTGCGGGAGAGGGCTGCACGGAGATCCAACATAACGGATTGGGTGAGGGGTAAGGCCGCAACCCCTCACCCAACCGTGTGGGCGTTGAACGTCTGGCGCTGCCCTCTCCCGCAAGGGGAGAGGGCGCACTAATGCGCGCTCCACTCGGGGCTTATTTTTTCACGTCGTCGGG
>DAIUEP010000101.1:5445-8676 GCA_036845065.1 Xanthobacteraceae bacterium
AAACCAATGAGACGGCGCCGACGACAGTCAGTGCCAAGAGGGCTTGCATCTTAATCTCTCCTGCCAGAACCGGCTTGCGGCCAGAGGTGGCGGCGGATGGGGGCCGATTCAAGGCGCCGGGCGGGTACCGGCGCGGTTAAGCCACCCATAGTACCAGTACAGTCAATTAAATTTTGGTCATGAACAAGCGTCCATGCGTCATTTGCAACCGCGCTGAGTGTATTTCAGCAACTCGCCGAAGTTTTCGTCCCAATAGGGACCATACGAAATGCTGCGATCCTCGCCCAGGTGGTGGGAGGTGACGCTGATCACGAAGTTCGACTGGGTGTTGCTTCCACTGGTCTCGTAACGGCCGACCCAGGCGCCGCCGCTCGACCCTTCGGCATTCTTCGCGTTGCCGTGGTTGAGGCCGATGATCTTGGGATCCCAGCCTTTGGTGAGTTTTCCGAAGTCGACCTGGATCACCTGGCCGCCACTGATCGCGGCCGGATAGCCGATTTTGGGAACCTCGTCGTAGTTGCCCCACCAGTTAAATTGCCAGCCAAAATGGCCGAGGTCGTCGCCGCCGCGCAGCTTGATCATCGCGAAGTCCCATATCCAGCGCGACTTGTCGGGAGAGACCCAGCCCTTGTAGGCGGCAACGCATTCGGTCGAAAAGTTGCGGCCTTTGCCCATGTAGTTCTGATGACGGTAGAGGAACTGGGTGAACCAGCGCCCGGTCTTGTCGTCCTGGATGCAGTGCGACGCCGTCGCCAGAATGCCCGGCGCGATGAACTGGGCCGAGCAGACCATCGAGCCGTCCGCTGTGTTGAAGTAGAGCCTGCCGGCCCAATAGAGCGGTCTCTGCGCGACATTGCCGGCGGCGCGCGCGAGCGAGCTGGAGACGCCGTTGGCCGCCCGGCCGGTGCGCGGCGCGCCTGTTTTCGGCTCGGCCGGAGCGGGCTGCAGCGTGCTCGGGTCGAGCACCGGCACCGGCATCGCCTTGGCCTCCTGCCGCCGGTCGTCGCTCCAGAAGTCAACCAGCGATGACGAGGGAGGAGTCCTTATCGAATCGATCGAGTTGGGCTGGGCGCCGACGCTGCTCGGTGAGGCCATGAGGGTGGCAACGCAAACCAGCAAAGCAAAGCGCATCCTGAAGTCTCCTGCCGGCACCAGGCCCCTCCGCGAGGTGCAATGGTACGAGAAATCGAGGCTAAATCCAGCCCGCCGATTGAGGCTGGGGCCTGCTTCAGGCGGCCTCGCCGCGTGCCATCGCGGCGGCATTGCGGATCGCCGCAATATTGCTGCGGTAGCTGTCGGGTCTGCCGCCCTTGAACACGGCGGAGCCCGCGACCAGCACATTGGCGCCGGCGCGCGCGACGGTCGCGGCGTGCTCCGGCGTGATGCCGCCGTCGACCTCGATGTCGATCGCCCGTCCGCCCACAAGCGCGGCGATGCGGGCGATCTTTTCGGTCGCGTGCGGGATGAAGGCCTGGCCGCCGAAGCCCGGATTGACCGACATCACCAGGACGAGGTCGACGAGATCAATCACCGGCGCGATCGCCTCCACCGGCGTGCCGGGGTTGAGCGTGACGCCTGCTTTCTTGCCGAGCGCGCGGATCGCCTGCAGCGAGCGGTGCACATGCGGCGTCGCCTCGACATGCACGGTGATGACGTCTGCGCCCGCCTTGGCAAAGGCTTCGAGATAGGGGTCGCATGGCGCAATCATCAGATGCACGTCGAATGTCTTCTTGCTGTGCGGGCGCAGCGCCTTCACGACGTCGGGGCCGATGGTGATGTTGGGCACGAAGTGGCCATCCATGACGTCGACATGGATCCAGTCGGCGCCGGCCTCGTCGACCGCGCGCACCTCTTCGCCCAGCCGGGCAAAGTCGGCCGATAGAATGGACGGGGCCACGAGGAGCGGGCGCATCTAAGACCTCCACTGCGATCGCCTAACATGCGCAGCCGGAAGCGGCAACGGCGGGCAGGCCCGAACGGCTGTAGTTGCCCGCAGGCTGCACACCCTATAGTCGTGCTTGTCCACGGAATCCTGACGCCACTCCACGAGGACCCCATGGCACGTACCGACGCCATCGTGCTCGGCGCCGGCATCGTCGGCACGTCGATCGCGCTGCATCTCGCCAAGCACGGGCTGGCGGTCGCGCTGGTCGACCGGCGTGGCCCGGGCGAGGAGACCTCCTACGGCAATGCCGGCATCATCGAAGGCAGCACGCTGTTGCCGCATGCGTTTCCACGCGGCCTATCGGCGCTGCTGCGGATCGCGCTCAAGCGCGCCACCGAGGCGGACTATCATGTTGGATTTCTGCCACGGATCGCGCCCTGGCTCATGGCATACCGGTCGCAATCCGCGCCTGCACGCCGGATGGCGTTTGCCGACGCAATGCGGCCCTTGTTCGCCCGCGCGTTGCCCGAGCATGAGGCGCTGATCGCGGAAGCGGGGGCCGGGCGCTACTTGCGCAAGACCGGCTGGCTCAAGGTCTATCGCGGCGATGCAAGCTTCGCCGACACCGCGCCCGAGCGCGAGCTGGCGATGAGGCTCGGACTGCCTCATCAAGTGCTCGACCTCGATGGCGCGCGTGAGCTCGAGCCTGCGCTCGCGCCGACTTTTCGTCACGGCATCTTCTGGAGCGAAGCCGCGAGCATCACCAATCCGCTCGCATTGACCAAGGCCTATGCGGCGCGTTTTACGGCGCTGAGCGGGCTCGTGCTCAAGGGCGACGCCCGCTCGCTTCACCGCAACGGTGCGCAATGGCGGATCGAAACGCCCGAAGGTCCGATCGACGCCGCGGTCGCTGTGCTCGCGCTCGGCCCATGGACGCCCGATGTTCTCGGCGCGTTCGGCTTGCGCGTGCCGCTCGCCGTCAAGCGCGGCTATCACCGGCATTTCCGTTCGCGCGGCAACAGCGGATTGACGCGTCCGGTGGTGGATGCCGATATCGGCTATTGCGTCGCCCCGATGGAGCAGGGGCTGCGGCTGACCACCGGTGCCGAGTTTGCCGCGCGCGACGCGCCGCCGACGCCAGCGCAGCTCGATCGGCTGCTGCCCGCCGCGCGGGCGCTGTTCCCGCTGGGTGAGCCGGTCGAGGCGGTGCCGTGGATGGGCAGCCGACCCTGCTTCGCGGATTCGCGGCCGGTGATCGGTCCCGCCCCCGGGCAGCCGGGACTTTGGCTTGCGTTCGGCCATGCCCATTGGGGGCTGACGCTCGGTCCTGCGACGGGACGCCTCGT
>DAIUEP010000101.1:8776-16390 GCA_036845065.1 Xanthobacteraceae bacterium
CCGTCGCCGCCAGGAGGCGGCACCGACATCGTCGCGCGCGTGCTGGCACAGCATTTCTCGACGACGCTCAAGCAGCAGTTCTTTGTCGAGAACCGGCCAGGCGCGGGCAACATGATTGGAATCGAGTCGGTCGCCCGCTCGGCGCCGGATGGATACACGCTGCTGATGGTGCCGAGTACGCTTGCGCTCAATTCGGTGCTCTACAAGAAGGTCAACTACGATCCGATCGGTGATTTCTCGCCGATTACGGTCGCGGCCACGGCGCCGAATGTTCTGGTCATCAACCCTTCGGTCCCCGCCAAAGACGTGCGCGAGTTCATCGCCTACGCCAAGAGCAAGCCCGGCGAGCTCACCTATGGCACGCCCGGGGTCGGGACCTCGCCGCACATGAGCATGGAGCTGTTCAAGTCGATGGCGGGCGTCGACATTCGCCACATCCCGTATCGTGGCACCGCGCCGGCCGTGACCGACATCATCAGCGGTCAGATCCACGCCATGTTTGCCAATGCGCTCACGGCGCGGCCACAGGCGGAAGCCGGCAAGGTGCGTGCGCTTGGTGTTTCCGGTCCCAAGCGGATCGCTGCCATGCCTGATGTGCCCCCGGTGGCGGATGCCGTTCGCGGATACGAAGCGATGCAATGGTACGGGATCGTGGCGCCAGCCAAGACGCCGCGTGCGATCATCATGCGTCTGCATGGGGCGGCGATGCTCGCCTTGAAGACCGAGGAGATGAGGGAGAAGCTCGCCTCTGACGGCGCCGAGCCGGACGGCAGCACGCCGGAATCATTCGCCGCGCTGATCAAGTCCGAGCTTGAGAAGTGGGGGAAGGTCGCGCGCGAGGCCAATATCGAGCCGCAATAGAGCTGTTCCGGGCGCGGCTTGCGCCCGGACCCATGTCGGGGCGAGTGGTTACGCAAGCGGCAAAGGAAGCGCGACAGCGACGGAAATGTAAAGCCACGGGCCCCGTTGAGTTTCTCTGGAGAGACTCAATGGGGCCCAAAGCGTTTGGGGTTCTGCCGTCTGGAGCGGGTAGGACTATTCGCTGATGGTGCGTATGACGCTTGAGGTCGGGCGGTCGCTGACGGTCGGCAGCTTCTGGTCCTTGAGGATCAGCTCGTCGTAGGACGCGATCGTCTTGAGCGTGTCCTTCGGCTTCATCAGGACAACCTTGTAGCCGCCCGCCTTGAGGTCCTTGAGCAAGTCGGCCGCGGCGGCGGCGGTTGCCTGCTGGAAGTCATGCATCAGCACGATGCCTTTGCCGAACTTCTTGAGCTTCGCCATCACCGCTTGGCGCACCTGCTCGGGCTTGCGCATCTTGAAGTCGAAGGAATCAAGATCGGTCGAAAAGATCGCGACGTGGCGCTGGCCGAGATAGGTGATCTGTTCAGGTGGGTGACGCAGCGCCGGGAACCGGAAAAAGGGCGCGGTCGGGGCGCCGACGGCCCAGCGCACCGCGCTGATGCCCTTCTCGATCTCGTCCTTGGCCTCTTGTGGCGACTTCTTCGACAGGTCGACATGCGACCAGGTATGGCTGCCGACAGCGTGGCCGGCAGCCGCCACCTGCTTCAGGATGCCGGGCTCCCACATCGCGTGCTTGCCGATCGGGAAGAAGATCGCCTTGGTGCAGTGTTCTGCAAGCGCGGCGAGCACGGCCGGCGTGTGACGCGGCCACGGCCCATCGTCGAAGGTCAGCACCACCTCGCCGGGTTGCAGGAAGTCGTGGCTCTTGAAGTGCTCGAAACCGAAGCCAGGCCCGCCCGTGGTGTCGACCTCGACCACCCGCCCGACGCCCAGCGCGTTGGGATTGCCCGGACAGGATGCGGGTGCCGGCGCAGCGCTGGCGGGCGCCGCCGGTCGAGCCTGCGCGAGGATCTGGGGGGCCGGCCGCTCGGGTGCTGCCTGCGGCGGCTCCGGCAGGATCACGCTGCGGGTGGCGGCAGAGGCAAGCGTGACCGGATCTGTGGATAAAGCGGCGGGCTCGGAGGCCGGCGAGAAGGCTGTGGCGCCAGATCGGCCGGCCGGAGCCGGGTCGGCGACCGTCCGCTCATGCAGCAGGATGGCCCCGAATACCGCCAGAAGCGCCACGATTACGAGCGTGCAAGCGGCCGTTACCAAGCGCATGGCTTCCTCCAG
Source organism: Xanthobacteraceae bacterium (assembly GCA_036845065.1). Lineage (GTDB taxonomy): Bacteria > Pseudomonadota > Alphaproteobacteria > Rhizobiales > Xanthobacteraceae > VAZQ01. Next base: position 10,910 of record DAIUEP010000101.1, read on the forward strand.
ACCTTCAAATCCTAGCGCCCCGAACGCCCCCTAACCATCTTAACGAGGCAATCCGAAGGCGAGTCAAGATTCGCGGCCTTACTCATCCCCGTCCAAATGTCATCGCGAGCGGGCGAATGTGTCGCGCCAGCTCGGCAGCGCGCCGGCGAAGGGGAGCGCGTCCGCCTCATAGATGGCGCGGGCGACGGCGCGGGCCACGGTATTGGCCGCCACGGCGCCGAGGCTCGACAGGGCGCGCAGCGGATCGGCGAGCGGTTTGCGGCCGGTTGCGGCCGCAAAAACGATGTCGCCGTCGAGCGGCGTGTGGACGGGGTAGATCGCGCGCGAAAGGCCGGTCTGCGCCATCACGGCAAGCCTTTCCGCCTGCGCCTTGGTCAGGGCCGCATCGGTCGCGACCACGACAAGCGTCGTGCTCTCGCGCGTGCCGCCTTTGGTGCGCGCGATCAGCGCGTCGGCTGGCACCGTTGCGGGAAAACCGTGGCCGCCGAACTCGCCGTCCTGCTCGAAGGCGCCCGCCCAGAACCAGGGACCGCCGCCGATCACGCCTGAGCCGGCGGCATTGACCGCGGCGAGCGCCCCGACCACAAGGCCGTCCGCAGTCGTCGCGGAAGCCGAGCCGATGCCGCCCTTGAAATCCACAGTCGTGGCGCCGAGACCGGCGCCGACATTGCCGAGCGCGAAGCGGCCGTCGGCTGCTGCTGCTGCCGCATAGCCGAGCTCGCGATAGGGCGGATAGCGCCCCCAGTCCTTGTCGCCACCGGCGAGCAGATCGAACAGGGCGGCGCCCGGCACGATCGGCACCCGCACCGGACCGACCGCAAACCCGCGGCCGCGCTCGCGCAGCAGGGCCTGGACGCCGGCCCCGGCATCGAGCCCGAAGGCCGAGCCGCCCGACAGCGCGAACCCATCGACGCGCTCGACCGCGCGCCCCGGCGCCAGCAGGTCGGTATCGCGCGTGGCCGGCCCGCCGCCGCGGATGTCGATGGACGCGACCGCAGGCTCGTCGAACAGCACCGCGGTCACGCCGGAGCCGAGCCGCGCGTCATGCGCGTGCCCGACCCGTACGCCGGCAACGTCGGTCATGAGGTTCTGCCTGCCCATGACCGAAGCGTATCATGAGCGATCACATCGGTGCGATGCCGCCGTGAGCGGCTTGCCTTCGGCGTGCCGCTCGGCGCATCTAGGGGGCATGAGCGCCGATGTCTCCATCCTGGCCGCGCTGTTTGCGGGCCTTATCAGCTTCCTGTCGCCCTGCGTGCTGCCGCTGGTGCCGCCCTATCTCGTGTTCCTGGCCGGGTCGTCGCTGGAGCGGCTCGCCGACGCGGAGCCCGAGCCGCTGGTCAAGCGCGACGTGATCGTGGCGGCGCTGCTGTTCGTGGCCGGATTCTCGACCATCTTCGTGGCGCTCGGCGCCGGCGCGAGCGTCATCGGCTCGATGCTGCGGTTTTACTCGCACGAGCTTTCAATCGTCGCCGGCATCGTCATCATCGTGATGGGCCTGCACTTCCTCGGCGTCACGCCGATCGCCTTTCTCTACCGGCAGGCGCGCGTGGACGTGCAAAAGCCGGTCGGGCTGTGGGGCGCCTATGTGATGGGGCTCGCTTTTGCCCTCGGCTGGACGCCCTGCATCGGGCCGATCCTGGCCGCGATCCTGGCGGTGGCCGCCTCCGAGGCGACGGTGACCAAGGGAGCGGGCCTGCTCGCGGTCTATTCGCTCGGCCTCGGCGTGCCGTTCATCATCGCTGCACTCGCAGTCGAGCCGTTCGCGGCCTTCCTGGTGCGCTTTCGCGCCTATCTGCCATACGTCGAAAAGGCGATGGGCGCGCTTCTGGTGCTGACCGGGCTTGCCTTCCTGTTCGGCGTCTTCACCCAGCTCAATACCTGGCTGCTCGAGATGTTCCCGGCGCTGCAGACGATCGGGTGATTGTCGTCTGCGATGCCGGTTCGCCTACTGATCGATCTCGACGTAGGTGATCTTGCCGCTCGCGTCCTTCTTCCAGACGTACATCACGTAGTCGAGACGGGTGATGTCGCCCTTGTCGTTGTAGCTGAGTTCGCCGATCACGGTCGGGAACTTGCGGCCGGATTTGATCGTCTCGGAAATCTTCTTAGGCTCGAGCGAGTTTGCTGCCTCCGCCGCCTGCCGGATGATCTGGACCGCGGCGTAGCTGTAGAGCGTATAGGATTCCGGCTCGAAGTTCTTGGCGCGGAACTTGTCGACCACCGCCTTGGCCTCCGCGCGCTTGCGCGGGTCGGGGCCGTAGGTCATCAGCGTGCCTTCGACGCCCGGCCCGCCGATGGTGGCGAATTCGTCGGAGGTGATGCCGTCGCCGCTCATGATGACGGTGGTGACGCCCTGGTCGCGCATTTGCCGTACCAAGAGGCCGCCTTCGGTATGCAGCCCGCCCCAATAGACCAGGTCGGCGCCCGACGCCTTGATCTTGGACACGACCGCCGAGAAATCCTTGTCGCCCTTGTTGACGCCTTCGTAGATGACCTCCTGCACGCCCTTGCCGTTCATGGTCTTCTTGGTCTCGTCGGCGAGGCCCTGACCGTAGGTGGTCTTGTCGTGCAGGATCGCGACCTTCTTGTCCTTGTAGTGCTTGGCGATGTAGTCGCCCGCCACCGCACCCTGCTGATCGTCGCGTCCGCAGGTACGGAAGATGTTCCACATATTGCGCTCGGTGATGCGCGGATTGGTCGAGGCCGGCGTGATCTGCAAGACGCCGTTCTCCTGGTAGATCTCCGAGGTCGGCATAGTGATGCTGGAGTTGAAATGCCCGATCACGAACTTGACGCCGGCGGCGACGAAATTGTTGGCGGTCGATACACCCTGGCGCGGATCGCCGACATCGTCGCCGACGCTGACGCTGATCTTCTTGCCGAGGATGCCGCCCGCCTCGTTGATGTCGGCGATCGCCTGCTCGGCGCCCTGCTTCAATTGCGCGCCGAAAGCGGCGTCCGAGCCGGTGATCGGCCCGCCGATCCCGAACTTGATGGTGTCGTCCTTCTGGCCGCAGCCGGCGAGCGCGAGGCCGCAGGCAAGCGCAAGCGTGGTAAGCGTTTTCATCGGTCTCCTCCCTGGAGAAAGCAGGCTTGGCAAGATTCAAGCCGCAATCGCGGCAAATGTCATGCGAATTCGGAAGGCGGTCGGAGGACCTCAGGTCCGACCGCGCCAATGGAGCGGGCCTGAGCGCTCGTTGATCCAGCCGTAGGATGTGACCATCTGCTGCACCCGCTTGAGGCGGAAGCTCAGCAATCCGGCAAACACGCAGACGGCGGCGTCGATGAGATAGGCGGGGAGCGACAGGAACACGCTCTGGTACACCGAGAAGTGGATGAAGCGTACCGCGATCGCGAGAAGCAGCATGTATTTGACGACCTCCCACCAGGGCCGCCAGGTCGCCGCGATGGCGCGGCCGGCGAGCGCAGCCGCGCCGCCACCGAGCCCGACGGTGACGAACAGGAACAGGAGCAATGAGCGCGGGTCGGTCGAGAGCTCCGGAGTGATCTGGTCCATCATCGTCTCCCGCCTTCGAGATAGGCCGTCTTCACCTCGGGCATGCGCAAGAGCTCGCGGCCGGTGCCGGTGAGCGTGATGCGGCCGTTGACCATGACATAGCCGCGGTGAGCGAGCTTGAGCGCATGGAACGCGTTCTGCTCGACCAGGAACACGGTGAGCTTTTCTTCCTCGTTGAGCGTCTTGATCGCGTCGAAGATCTGCCGCGCGATGAGCGGGGCCAAGCCCAGCGAGGGCTCGTCGAGCAGAAGCAGGCGCGGCCGGCTCATCAGCGCGCGCGCGATCGCCAGCATCTGCTGCTCGCCGCCCGAGAGCGTGCCGCCGCGCTGATGGAGCCGCTCCTTGAGGCGCGGAAACAGCGCGAACACGCGTTCGAGATCGGCCTGAAACAGCGCCGGGCTCGCGACGGTTGCGCCCATCTGCAGGTTCTCGAGCACGCTCATGCGCACGAAGATGCGGCGGCCCTCGGGCGCCTGCGCGATCTTGAGCCGCGCAATGTCGTGGGTCGAGAGCTTCGTAATGTCGCGGCCGGCGAACGTGATCGCACCTTCGCGCGCGCGCGGGTTGCCACAGATCGTCATCATCAGCGTCGACTTGCCGGCGCCGTTCGATCCGATCAGCGCCACGATCTCGCCGTCGCCGACCTCGAGGTCGACGCCCTTGAGGGCGGCGACCGGGCCGTAATAGGTGTGCACGCCGCGCACGGTGAGGAGAGGCGAGGTCACTGGGCTGCTCGATGTGGATGGCCTGAGGCACTGTCTAGCAGCGGGCAGGGCCGGCTCCCTCCCCCCTTGTGGGGGAGGGGTGGAGTGAGGGGTGGCGGCAGATTCTGAATTTGCGCCCCTCCCTGTCCCTCCCCCACAAGGGGGGAGGGAACGTTGTGGCGCTCGCCTTCGCAACGCCAATCGTTCATCCGCGTAGCGCTTTTGGGAGACCGGCATTGAGAGGCGACCATATTCCGCATCCTCATAGCCCGACCTCCGCTTCCACGACGCCGACCTCCTCGTCATCGACGCCCAGATAGGCGGCGATCACCCGCGGGTCGTCGCGCACTTCATCAGGCGTGCCGTCGGCGATCTTGACGCCATGGTCGAGCACGACCACGTGGTCGGAAATCTCCATCACCACGCTCATGTCGTGCTCGATCAGCAGCATCGAGACCGCGTGATCGCGGCGGATCGCGCGCAGGAAGTCGCCGAGCGCTGCGCTTTCGCTCGGGTTGAGGCCGGCGGCGGGCTCGTCGAGGCAGAGCAGCACCGGATTAGTGCACATGGCGCGCGCGATCTCGAGCCGCCGCTGGCCGCCATAGGAGAGTTGGCCTGCGGGATCGTCGGCGCGCTCGGTGAGGCCGGTCTGTTCGAGCCAGTAGCAGGCCTTCTCGATTGCCGCGTGCTCCGCCTGCCGATACGAGCGCGTGCCGAGCGCGCCGAACACGCCGAAGCCCGAGGCCCGCATGAGTTGCTTGTGCTGCGCGACGATCAGGTTTTCGAGCACGGTCATGCCGGGAAACAGCCGGATGTTCTGGAACGTGCGCGCGACGCGCGCCCGTTGAGATACAAGATAATCGGGCATGCGTTCGAGCAGATACAGCGCGCCATCGCGGCGGACGCGACCGCGCTTGCCGCTTTGGGTGAGCGCATCGAGCTCGTCCCACAGCTCCGGCGCGCCGAACTGCAGTGCGATGCGTCCCTCGGTCGGCTTGTAGAAGCCGGTGATGCAGTTGAAGACGGTCGTCTTGCCGGCGCCATTGGGGCCGATCAGCGCTGTGATGGCGCCGCGCGCGGCGGTGAACGAGAAGTCCTGCACGGCGACGAGACCGCCGAACCGCATGGTCAGGTGCTCGACGCGCAAGATCGGGTGGGGCGGTGCGCTCATCCGTGCCCCTCCCGCACCAGCGCGGCGTCGATCGCTGTCCCTTTCTTGAGCGTGACCGTGGGCTCGCGCGTGCCGATGAAGCCGCG
>DAIUEP010000102.1:0-14455 GCA_036845065.1 Xanthobacteraceae bacterium
GCCCGATGCAGTTCTGCACCTGCAAGCGAACGAAATCGCCGCCGTTCTGCGACGACAGCCATGAGGATTTGTGAGCAGGAAAGAGGACGACATGCTGGCTAGCGTACGACAGATTGCCTACGGACTGGCGATCGCGGTAGCCGGTTTCTTGTTCGTTGCGCTGGCCCAGTCGATCTGGGTTGCTGTGTTTCGGGCGGATGCCCTCTTTCTGTTCGGCATCAAAAGAGCCAGACTGGCTGTTCGGCCCCGATGCGCCGCCCTGGTGGTGGGTGAGTGCGTACGGATTTGGCCACTATGAGGTGTTTATTTGCGTGGGTGTGGTGATGTGGCTGATCGGATATGCGATCCGACGGGTCGCAAAATCAATCTTACCTGGCCACCCCGCGTGACAATTCGGCTCCTGCCTGCTAGGCGGTCGCCAGCAAGGTGACCCCATGCCCGACCTTCTGATCGAGCTCCTGTCCGAGGAAATCCCGGCGCGCATGCAGGCGCGCGCGGCCGACGACTTGCGTAAGCTGGTCACCGATAAGCTCGCCGGCGCCGGTCTCGCCTACGAGGGCGCCAAGGCGTTCGCGACGCCGCGGCGGCTTGCGCTCGCGGTCGCGGGCGTGCCCGCGCGCCAGCCCGACGTGCGCGAGGAGAAGAAAGGCCCGCGCGTCGGCGCGCCCGACGGCGCGATCCAGGGTTTCCTCAAGGCCGCGGGGCTCAAGTCGATCAAGGACGCCAAGGTCGAGACCGACGCCAAGAAGGGCGACTTCTATGTAGCGGTGATCGAGAAGAAGGGGCGCGCCGCGATCGAGGTGATCGCCGAGATCGTGCCGGAGGTGATCGCGAATTTTCCCTGGCCGAAGTCGATGCACTGGGGCGACCCGAAATTCGTCACCGACAAGGGGAATTATGTAGTTGATAGTGAAGGCCGATACGTCTTGGCCGAACCCTGGCTCAAATGGGTTCGGCCGCTGCAATCGATCGTTGCTACCTTTGGACCGGAAACAGAGGAGCCAGAAATCGTTCGATTCAGAGTCGGCAAAATTGAATCCGGCAACGAGACGCGCGGGCATCGTTTTCTCGCGCCCGCCACCTTCAAGGTGAAGCGGCTCGACGACTACACCGCACGGCTCGAAGCCGCCAAGGTCGTGCTCGATCCGGAGCGGCGAAGGCGCATGATCCATGCCGACGCCAAGAACCTGGCGTTCGCGCAGGGCTACCAGCTGGTCGAGGATGAAGGCCTCCTTGCGGAGGTCGCCGGCCTGGTCGAATGGCCGGTCGTGCTGATGGGCTCGTTCGACGCGGCGTTTCTCTCGATCCCCGGCGAGGTGATCCGCGCCACCATCCGCACCAACCAGAAATGCTTCGTGCTGCGCGATCCCGCGACCACGAAGCTGGTCAACAAGTTCATCCTGGTCGCCAACACTGAAGCTATCGACGGCGGCAACGCCATCGTGGCCGGCAACGAGCGCGTCATCCGGGCGCGACTGTCGGATGCGACGTTTTTCTACGAAGCCGATTTAAAGACGCGGCTGGAAGATCGCCTGCCAAGGTTTGAGCAGATCGTGTTCCACGAGAAGCTCGGCACGCAGGCGCAACGCATCACCCGCATCGAAATGTTGGCCGGGCACATCGCTCAGCTCATCGATGCTGATATCCAGAAGACGGAACGCGCCGCAAGGCTCTGCAAGGCCGACCTTTTGACCGAGGTGGTCGGCGAGTTTCCCGAGCTGCAGGGCCTGATGGGCCGCTACTACGCCGAGGCCCAAGCCGAGGACGAGGCGGTCGCGCATGCCTGTGAGGATCACTACCGGCCGAAAGGGCCGGACGATCTGGTGCCGGCCGACAAGGTTTCTGTCGCGGTCGCGCTTGCGGACAAGCTCGACACGCTGGTGAGCTTCTGGGCGATCGACGAGAAGCCGACTGGGAGCAAGGACCCCTATGCGCTGCGAAGGGCGGCGCTCGGCGCAATTCGGATCGTCCTGGAGAATTCTCTTCGCGTGCGACTTCTCCCCCGCATTGAGTTCGCGCTTGGGGCATTGAAGACGTCTGGCGCGCGTGCACTTGTCGACATCGACAAAGTGCCGGCTGATCTCCTGGCCTTCTTCGCTGACCGCCTTAAGGTTCAGCTTCGTGAACAGGGCGCGCGCCACGACCTGGTCGACGCGGTGTTCGCCCTCGAGGGCCAGGACGATCTCCTGCTCATCGTCCGCCGCGTAGAAGCATTGGGCAAATTCCTCGACACCGACGACGGCAAGAATCTATTGGCCGGCTATAAGCGCGCGACCAACATCATCCGCATCGAGGAAAAGAAGGACGCGCGCGAGCATGTTGGGCGGCCCGATCCGTCGCTCCATCGCCAGGACGAGGAATGGGCGCTGGCGAAGGCGATCGATGCCGCCAAGGCCGAGGCGGGAAAGGCCGTCGCGGCGGATGACTTCGCGACGGCGATGCATGCGATGGCGAAGCTGCGCCCGCACGTCGATGCTTTCTTCGACAAGGTGACGGTCAATGTCGCCGACGGCGCCGATAAGGCGAAGCTGCGCGAGAACCGCCTGCGGCTGCTCAACGAGATCCGCGCCGCCACGCGCGCGGTGGCGGACTTCTCCAAGATCGAAGGCTGACGGCGCATTGGGGGGCTCCCCGGATGTCGCCTCGCTCCATCCGGGCTACGGGAACTGTGTCGCAAGTTTGCCAAAACCAACCTAACGGGGGTGCATGCGGCAACGCGAAAGTCTATCTTGTGCACAGCAGCAATTCGCCTCACCGGTCGTTGACAATGGTCGAGACTTGCACCCGCGGTCCCGTCCATGATGATTAACCAGAGGGCTACTCCCGAGCGCATCTCCCCATGGCCAAGACTGCATCCAACCACCTGAAATCAAAGGCAAAAGCCGCTCGGGCGGCGGCTCCCGAGGCGGTCCGCAAGGGGCCTGAGGCGCACCGGTGGGTCTACGCCTTCGGCGGCGGCAAGGCCGAGGGCAGCACCGATATGCGCAACCTCCTGGGCGGCAAGGGCGCGGGGCTCGCCGAGATGGCCAATCTCGGCCTGCCGGTGCCGCCGGGCTTCACCATCACCACCGAGGTCTGCACCCACTATTACGCCAACGGCAATTCCTATCCGAAGGAGCTGGAAGCCCAGGTCGAGCGGGCGCTGGCCGAGATTGGCCGCATCGCCGGCAAGACCTTCGGCGACAAGAACAACCCGCTCTTGGTATCGGTACGCTCCGGCGCGCGCGCCTCGATGCCGGGCATGATGGACACCGTGCTCAATCTCGGGCTCAACGACGAGACGGCCGCCTCGCTCGCTGAGAAATCCGGCGACCGCCGCTTTGCCTACGACAGCTACCGGCGCTTCATCACCATGTATTCCGACGTCGTGCTCGGCGTCGACCACCACCACTTCGAGGACATTCTCGACGACCACAAGGACCGCAACGGCTACGAGCTCGACACCGATCTCGGCGCCGATGACTGGGTGGTGCTGGTCGAGCGCTACAAGGAGCGCGTCGAGGAGGAGCTGGGCGAGCCGTTCCCGCAGCATCCGGCCAAGCAGCTCTGGGGCGCGATCAGCGCGGTGTTCGGCTCCTGGATGAACCAGCGCGCCATCACCTATCGCCGCCTGCACAACATTCCGGAGAGTTGGGGCACCGCGGTCAACGTGCAGGCCATGGTGTTCGGCAACATGGGCGAGACGTCTGCTACTGGCGTCGCCTTCACGCGCAATCCCTCGACCGGTGAGAAATCGCTCTACGGCGAGTTCCTGCTCAACGCGCAGGGCGAGGACGTCGTCGCCGGCATCCGCACCCCGCAGGAGATCACCGAGAAGGCGCGTGTCGATGCGGGCTCCGACAAGCCGTCGATGGAAGGGTCGCTGCCCGACGCGTTCAAGGAGCTCACCCGCATCTACGGCGTGCTCGAGAAGCATTACCGCGACATGCAGGACCTCGAGTTCACCGTCGAGCAGGGCAAGCTGTGGATGCTGCAGACGCGCTCGGGCAAGCGCACCGCCAAGGCGGCGTTGCGGATCGCGGTCGAGCTGGCGAATGAAGGGCTGATCACGCGCGAGGAGGCGGTGGCCCGCGTCGAGCCGCAGGCGCTCGATCAGCTGCTGCATCCGACCATCGATCCGAGCGCCGAGCGCAAGGTGCTGGCAATCGGGCTGCCGGCCTCGCCGGGCGCGGCCGCGGGCGAGATCGTGTTCTCGGCCGACGACGCCGAAGCCATGAAGGCGCAGGGCCACCGCGTGATCCTGGTGCGGGTCGAGACCTCGCCCGAGGACATCCACGGAATGCACGCGGCCGAGGGCATCCTCACGACTCGCGGCGGCATGACCTCGCATGCCGCGGTGGTGGCGCGCGGCATGGGCAAGCCCTGCGTATCGGGCGCCGGTACGCTGCGCGTCGACTACGGCGCCGGCACCTTGACCGTCGCCGGCCAGACGTTCCGGCAGGGCGACCTGATCACCATCGACGGATCGAGCGGCCAGGTGCTGGCCGGGCGGGCGCCGATGATCGAGCCTGCGCTGTCGGGCGAGTTCGGGACGCTCATGAGCTGGGCCGACGCCGTGCGCAAGCTCGGCGTGCGCGCCAACGCGGACACGCCGAACGATGCGCGCGTCGCGCTCAAATTCGGCGCCGAGGGCATCGGGCTCTGCCGCACCGAGCACATGTTCTTCGACGAGCATCGCATCCGCGCGGTGCGCGAGATGATCCTCGCCGACGATGAGGCCTCGCGCCGGGTGGCGCTCGCCAAGCTCCTGCCGATGCAGCGAGCGGATTTCGTCGAGCTGTTCGAGATCATGCAGGGGCTGCCGGTGACGATCCGGCTGCTCGACCCGCCGCTGCACGAGTTCCTGCCGCACACCGAGGAGGAGATCGCCGAGGTCGCACAGGCGATGAAGGCGGATCCGCGCAAGCTCGCCGACCGGGCACGCCAGCTGCACGAGTTCAATCCGATGCTGGGCTTCCGTGGCTGCCGGCTCGCGATCGCGTACCCTGAGATCGCCGAGATGCAGGCGCGCGCCATCTTCGAGGCCGCGGTCGAGGCGGCGGGCCGCACCGGCAAGCCGGTGGTGCCGGAGGTGATGGTGCCGCTGATTGCAACCAAGGCGGAGCTCGACCTGGTCAAGGGCCGCATCGACGCGATGGCAGAGGCGGTCGCCAAGGAGCGTGGCGCCAAGATCGACTATCAGGTCGGCACCATGATTGAGTTGCCGCGGGCGGCGCTGATGGCGGGCGAGATTGCCCAGTCGGCGGAATTCTTCTCGTTCGGTACCAACGATCTGACGCAGACGACATTCGGCATCAGCCGCGACGACGCGGCGAGCTTTCTCGGTGCCTATACGGCGCGCGGCATCCTCAAGAGTGATCCGTTCGTGTCGATCGACCGCGAGGGCGTGGGTGAGCTGATGCGGATCGGCGCCGAGCGCGGCCGCATGACGCGGCCAAAGCTCAAGGTCGGGATCTGCGGCGAGCACGGCGGCGACCCTGCCTCCGTCGCCTTCTGTCACGAGATCGGCCTCGATTACGTCTCCTGCTCGCCGTTCCGGGTGCCGATCGCGCGGCTTGCCGCCGCGCAGGCCGCGCTTGGAAAAGTCGCGGCGGGCGAGGCTTGATGACGTGCCGCGCGCCGAAAGTCTGAGTGTTCGGTCCGCACGCTCCATGTTAGCGTGACATCTGAAACAAGGCCGCAAGTAAAGAGCCGGACGAGGGGACGATGGCTGAGGATGGCAGGGCGCTGCCGGCAGACTCCCTGCCGGATCCGCGATTGGTTTCGCAGGGCGCGATTTCCGACGAGGCGCTGCGCAAGGCCGAGGAGTTCGTCGAGGCCGAGGAGGGCGCCGCCAACCGGCTTGTCGGCTGGGCCGGTATCATCGTCACGGTGATCGCCGTCGCGATGACGCTGTTTCATCTTTACGCCGCCTACGACATCGTGCCGACGCAGCCGCTGCGCTATACCCACGTCGCCTTCGTGCTGATGCTGTCCTTCCTGCTGTTCCCGCTCGCGGCGCGCTTTCGCAATCGCATCCAGGTGTGGGACGTGGTGGCGGCTTTGGCTTGCGTCGCGATCCTGATCTACGCCATCTGGGGCGGGGAAGACTTCACCGACCGTGCCACCACGCCGACCCAGTTCGATGTCGTCATCGGCGTGGTCTTCATCGTGCTCCTGCTCGAAGCGACGCGGCGCACGTCCGGCTGGATCATGCCGGCGGTCGCGATCCTGTTCATCGCCTATGCGATGCTGGGACCCTATCTGCCGCCGCCCTGGACGCATCGCGGCTACACGTTCTCGCGACTCGTCGGCCATCTCTTCATCACGCTCGAGGGCATCTTCGGCGTTGCCGTCGATGTGTCATCCTCCCTCATCATCCTGTTCACCATCTACGGCGCGTTCCTGCAGCATTCCGGCGCCGGCAAGTTCTTCATCGACTTCTCGCTCGCCTTGATGGGCGGCAAGCCGAACAGCGCCGGTCGCACTGTCGTGCTGGCGTCATTCCTGCTCGGCGGGCCGTCGGGCTCGGGCGTCGCGACGACGGTGACCATCGGCGCGGTCGCCTATCCGATGATGGAGCGGGCCCGCTACGAGAAGAACGCGGCCGGCGGGCTGCTCGCGGCCGGCGGGCTCGGGGCGATCCTGTCACCGCCGGTGCTGGGTGCCGCCGCGTTCCTGATCGCCGAGTTCCTGAAGATCAGCTATCTCGACGTGATCTGGATGGCGACGATTCCGACCTGCCTCTACTACCTGTCGCTGCTGTTCATGGTGGAGCTCGACGCCAAGAGGTTCGGCGCCTTGACGGTGCCTTACGACACGTCGCTGTCGCTGCGACAGATGATGATGCGCTACGGCTTCCACTTCACGTCGCTGATCGCCGTCATTGTCTTCATGGTGATCGGCTATTCGCCGATGCTCGCCGTGTTCTATTCGACCTTCCTGTGCTTTTTCCTGAGCGCGATGACGGCCGAAACGACGCTGGGGCCGCGCCGGCTGCTTATCGGTCTGCTGATCGTGAGCCTCGTGGCGTCGCTGCTGCTTGCGGTCCCCGCCATCAGGACGTCGATCGTTGCGGAGGCGTTCCAGTCCTACTTCCCGGCGCTGCTTCTGCTGCTGCTTGGAGTGCTCGCGATTGCCGGCCTCACGCGCGTCGGCCGCGAGAAGGTCGCGGGATCGGAGAAGCTCACGCGCTCGCTCGCCGACGGCTCGATCAGCGTGCTCAATGCGGCGACGACCTGCGCGTCGGCCGGCATCATCGTCGGCGTCGTCACGCTCACCGGGCTCGGGCTGAAATTCTCCTCGATCGTGCTCGACTATGCGGGCGGCAGCCTGCTGCTCACCGCCATCTACACCGCCCTCGTCGTCTGGATCGTCGGCCTCGCGGTGCCGGTGACCGCCTCCTACATCATCTGCGCGGTGATTTGCGCGCCAGCCCTCAAGGAGCTCGGCGTGCCCGACTACGCCGCGCACATGTTCATCTTCTATTATGCGGTGCTCTCGGAAGTGTCGCCGCCGACCGCGCTGTCGCCGTTCGCCGCGGCCGCGATCACGGGCGGGGATCCCTACAAGACCACGATGCAGGCCTGGAAGTATACGCTGCCGGCGTTCCTCGTTCCGTTCGTATTCGTGCTCGACCCGCAGGGCGTCGGGTTGCTCATGAAAATTCCCAAGGACGGCTCGGTGTGGGATATCGTCATCATCACCGCGAAAACCGCGGCCGGGCTTGCCGCGCTGGCGGCCGCGGCGCAAAACTGGGCCCTGCGACAGAACACCGCGATTGAGCGGGTTCTCTGGCTTCTGGCCGGGCTCCTCTTAGTGTTCCCGAGCCTGTTGGAAGCCTTGGCCGAGCGCGTGTCCGGCTACGACGTGCCCCACCCGGCGCCGCTTGGTCTGGCGATCGCAGTGGCTTTACTGCTAAAACAATACATGACGCCGGTCGGCGGGGCGGCGACCGCAAGGGAGCCATGAAGGAGGCTTGAGATGACCCGGGCAACTATCGGTGCGACGGTCGCGATGGCAGTCGCGGCTTCATTGATTGCAGGTGCGACACTCGCGCAGCAGAAAACGATCGCGATCGGCACCGGCGGGACCGGCGGTGTTTACTATCCGCTCGGCGGCGGGCTCGCGAACGTTCTGTCGAAGCACCTGCCGGGTTATCAGGCGAGCGCCGAGGTCACCGGCGGCTCGGTCGACAATCTGAAATTGCTTGGAAGCGGACAGAGCGAGATCGGCTTCACGATGGCGGATGCCGCGCTCGACGCCTTCAAGGGCGAGGACAAATTTCGGGGCGCCAAGGTCGCGGTGCGCACCCTGATGGTGCTCTATCCGAACCGGATGCACGTCGTGACCATCGAGGGGACCGGCATCGAGAAGATGTCCGACCTCAAGGGCAAGCGGGTGTCGACCGGCTCGCCGGGCAGTGCCACCGAGGTGATGGCCTTCCGCGTCATCGAGGCCGCCGGCCTCGACAAGGACAAGGACATGCGCCGCGAGCGGCTCGGCGTGGCCGAGTCGGTCAACGCCATCAAGGACAGGAAGATCGACGCGTTCTTCTGGGTCGGCGGTCTGCCGACGGCGGCGGTGACCGATCTCGGCGCCACCCCCAACGTCAAGATCAAGATGGTCGATCACGCCGACGTGGTCGACAAGATGAACGCAAAATATGGCCCGCTCTATGTCCGCGACGTGATTCCGGCCAAGACCTATCCGGGCCAGGACAAGGACAATCCGCAGTCGACGGTGTGGAACATCCTGGTCACCAATGACCAGATGTCGGACGACACCGCCTATGCGATCACCAAGATCATCTTTGATCGCAAGGCCGACCTGGTGGCCGTGCACTCGGAAGCCGCCAACATCGATTACAAGTATCAGCTCAAGGCCAGTTCGCCCGTGCCGTGGCACCCGGGCGCGCTGAAGTACTTTGCGGAGCAGGGTGTGAAGATGTGACGCGCACGCGCGTCATCACATGACCGCGCTGCAGGGCGTTTGGTACGGCCTGATGGTCGCGGGCGGCTTGGGGTTTGGCCTGATCGGCGAGCGGCGGCCGTTCGGTCAGGAGATGCTCGCACATCCCCTGGTCGTATACTTCGCGGTGGCGGCCGTGGGCCTTCTGGTCCTGCGCACCGTGCTGGCCCGCCCGGTGCCGGAGGTTATTCCGGAACGCACGCTGGTCTCCGGTTGCCTCATCGGCGCGGCCGCATTTTTGGTGGGCAACTGGATCAGCGCCCACATGATTGCCGGCCTCACGTCACAGTGACGCCATCGCGGCCGGTCACTGACCATCGCAGGTATTCAAGAACCAATTTCCAAGCATCGGCGGCAGGGCCGAAGTGCGCCGGCGTGAGGCAAACAGATCGCCTCAATACAGCCATTAACGCGATCGCAAGGTTAATCAGGCAACAAAACATCTGTCGCATTTGTGCCATGTAAGCGCCTTTTGCGGACGAGAGTATTGTTGCGTAGCGTTGCGTGAGCAGGGTGGGATGGGTGTATCGCGTAACGGGCCGAAGGGCGGCGTTGTTGCCCCCTTCGGCCTCGGCATTGTGGCGTTCATCCTGATGCCGAGTGAAGTCGGCTATCAGGAGCTTGCTGCGCTGATTGCACGGCAGGTGCCTGTTGTCGAACGCAGCCAAGGCGGCAGCTTTGTTTCGTCGCTCGGTCCTGTTCAAGTTGCAAGTCTCACATTGCCTCAGCCGGTCGGCACCGCGCTGCCGCCGTCGCTGAACTATGCCTTGGCTGGGCTCGATCCGGCCAACGCCGACATCACCGGCTCGATCCGCGAGCGCATGTTGCGCGACGTTGCGATCGAGATGGAGCCGGGCATGTCGGCTGCCCTGACCATCGACCGCCGGCTCAAAGGCGACCGCCTCGATGCGAAGCCGGCGCAGGTCGCGGTGCTGCAGTCGACATCGTCCCGCAAGGGCGACCGGTTGGACATTCGCCCGCAGCCCTCCGTGCCGCCGGTGGCTGAGGCTGTTCCGGCAGGGCCGCAGACGGGCTTCACGCTGGCCGCCGTCGATCCAGGTGCCGCTGTTGTGTCGCCGCCGAATGCGGCCAAGGTGCCACCGGTTGCCATCGAGGTTCCGGAGCCGAGCGATGAGCCGGTGGATATGGCCGACCAGCTCGTGCCGGGCTTCGTGCCGCGCGAGGAGCTCGATCCGACCACGCGCGTCGCCCGGCTCTATTTCGGTGCCGGCCCCATGGGCCAGACGCTCGACCGCCTCGCGCCCTGGGGGGATGGTGAAGCACCGAATATCGAGACCTTGCCGGTCGCGGTCGATCCCGACGCCAGGGTCGCAGCGTTGTTGCCCGAGCCGTCGGAGGCGGAAGGGCGCCCCGGCAAGCAGGACAAGCTTGAGGTTAACGGAACGCCCAAGCCGGACGAGACTGTTGCGGCCAAGGAAGCCCAGCCGAGGGGCGGCGAGACGATCGCGGCCAAGGGCGAGGTCACCGGTGCGGACCGTCGCCCGAAGACGCCGGCCGAGCGCCTCAAGCTCGATGTGGCCGGCCGCGCCAAGGCCGAAAAGTGCCTCGCCAGCGCAATCTATTTCGAGGCGCGTGGCGAGCCGGTGCGCGGCCAGATCGCTGTCGCCCAGGTGGTGCTCAATCGGGCCTTCTCTGGAAAATATCCAGACACGGTGTGCGGTGTCGTCTACCAGAACGCCAATCGCCATCTCGCCTGTCAGTTCACGTTCGCCTGCGATGGCATACCGGACGTCGTGAAGCAGCCGGACGCGATGGAGCGCGCCAAGAAGATCGCCGCCGAGACCCTCGATGGGAAGCTGTGGCTGCCCGAGGTCGGCAAGGCGACGCACTACCACGCCTACTGGGTCCGTCCTGGCTGGGTGCGCGAGATGACCAAGCTGCACAAGCTCGGCGTCCACACCTTCTACCGACCACGGGCCTGGGGCGATGGCTCCGATGCGCCGACGTGGGGCGATCCGGAAACGACTGCCGCAATTGCCAAGCAGCTCTAGGCCGCATCGCCCGCCAGCGCTTGGCTGCCCGCCTGAGGACACTTGATCTTGCGGGGAGCAGGACTACGTTCATCGGACAGGAGTGTTCGATGCAGAACGCGGCTCCACCGGTTGATCCGGCGATCATCAGCGACTACCACGCCCACATCTACTATGACCCGGCGACCAGCCGTGACCGGGCGGCGCGCCTGCGCGAACGTGTGGCGGGCGCATTTCCGGAGGCGACGATCGGGCGTTGGCATGACGAACTCGTCGGCCCGCACCTCAAGTCGATGTACCAGGTCGCGTTCCCGCGTTCGCTGCTGGCGTCGTTTCTGCCCTGGCTCATGCTCAACCGGGATGGACTGACCATCCTGGTTCATCCGGAGACCGGCAACGCCTATGCCGATCATACCGAGCACGCCGCCTGGCTCGGCGGCATCCTCGCGCTCAAGCTCGATGTGCTGCGCGAGGAGGCGAAAGCGTAGCGACGTTCAGCCATCAGCCAAAGTCCCCGCGCCAATTGTCCGTCGCAGGAACGCGTAGCCGAGCGCCCACATGTGCGCGGTCTGCTCGAAGTCGCTGGTGCCGTGGCCGCCCTGCCGCGGCTCATAGAAGTAAACGGTGTGGCCAAGGTCTTCGAGATGCGCCGCCATCTTGCGGGCATGCCCCGGATGCACGCGGTCGTCGCGCGCCGATGTCCACAGCAGGATTGGCGGGTAGGGCTTGCCCGCCGCGGCGAGGTGGTAGGGCGAGATCTGCTTGAGGAATGCCCAATCGTCCGGCTCGTCCGGATCGCCGTATTCGGCGATCCAACTCGCGCCGGCGAGGAGCTTGCTGTAGCGGCGCATGTCGAGCAGCGGGATGGTGCACCAGACTGCGCCGAAGCGCTCCGGATAGCGCGTGAGCATGTTGCCGACCAGGAGGCCGCCATTGCTGCCGCCATGGCAGGCGAGACGGCTCGGGCTGGTGACGCCGCGTCGGGCGAGGTCGGCCGCGACGGCCGCGAAGTCGTCCTGCGCCTGCTTCTTGTGCTCGCGGATGCCGGCCTTGTGCCAGGCGGAGCCGAACTCTCCGCCGCCGCGGATATTGGCGACGACATGGACGCCGCCGCATTCGAGCCACGCCTTGCCGACGCCCATGGAGTAGGTCGGTAGGAGGGAAATGAGAAAGCCCCCATATCCATAAAGGACGGTCGGCGTGCTGCCGTCGAGCGGAAGATCCTTCGGGCCGACCTGGAAATACGGGATGCGCACACCGTCGTCGGCGAGTGTTTCGTGCTGCGTGACGGTCAACCCCGACGCATCGAACCGCGGCGGCAGCTGCTTGAGCAGCTGCGGTGGCTTGCCCGGCACGACGAGGCTGAGCGAGGTCGGTTCCAGAAAGCCGTCGCGCATCAGCAGAAAGTCCTGCGAGGATTCTCCGCCCTCGTCACCCATGCACCAGATATGTGCGGCCTCCGTCTCGGCCACGCCCTGCAGAGCAGCGAACGTCCATCCGGTGGCGGACGGCTCGGCCATCAGGATCCGCGTTCGCATGTTGTCGAGGATGCTGATCGCGAGCCGATCCTTGGCCCAGCTGAAGTCGTTGATCGTGCGGCGCTCGCCGGGCTCGAACAAGAGGTCGAAGTCGCGATCGCCGTCCATGAAGGCATCGAAGCGGATCGCGATCAGGCTGTCGGTCGGGAATTCGCGATCTTTGGGCTTCCAGGGCGAGCGCAGCCGCAACGTGAGCCATTCGCGATGCGCGTCCCAGGATGCATCGGTCGGAACGTCGACCCGCCGCAAGCCGTTTGCGCCGATCTGAAACATCTCCGAGTCAAAGAATGAGAACCGGCGCCCAACAAATGCGCGCTCAAAGCCGCGTTCGTGATCGACAAAGACGTAGACAGAGACATCGGTTTCAGCCGCCTCAAAGATGGATTCGGCCTGCGCAAACGGCGTACCGCGTCGCCAGCGCCGCACCGTCCGTGCATAACCCGACCTCGTCGTATGGCCATCGCCGAGGGGGCTCGCAACGTACAGCGTGTCAGCGTCCGCCCAGTTGACTCCGCTCTTCGCTTCAGGGAGGACGAATCCATCCGTGACGAATGCGCGAGCGTCGAGGTCAAATTCGCGGACCACGGAGGCGTCGGCGCCGCCGCGTGAGAGAACGACCAGGCCACGGCGATGATCGGGCGGCAGGGTCGTGCAGCCATGCCAGACCCAATTCTCACCTTCCTGGCGCCCGAGCGCATCGACATCGATGAGCACATCCCATGCGGTCGACGGCGAGCGATACGACTCCACCGTCGTCCGTCGCCAGAGGCCGCGCGGATTGTCCTTGTCTTGCCACAGGTTGTAGAGGTACGGACCCCGCTTAATGACGTGCGGGATCTTGTCGGGCGCCGTCAGGATGGTGCGGAAGGCCGTGCGGTCGCGCTCGAAATCCGGCCCCGTGAGCGCCGCCAGCGTCCGCGCATTCTGCGCTTCGACCCATGCAAGCGCATCCGCGCTTTGCACATCCTCCAGCCACAGGTAACGGTCGTCGATATCCGCAGGCCTGGCATCATTCATGGCGCCGATCCTTCAAAGCGGGCGTACTCACGCCTGACAAAGACGACGAATCTACGATGCCGGCGGGGGAGAAAGGATCAAATCTCGATGTCGAGTGCGACGTCGAGGTTGGGCGCCGAATGGGTGATCCAGCCGGACGACGCGTAGTCGACGCCGGTCGATGCCACGGCCTCGATGGTGTCGAGGGTGATGCCGCCCGAGGCTTCGAGCGGGAAGCGGCCGCCGACCATCGCGACCGCTTTGCGCATGTCGGTGGCATCCATGTTGTCAAGCAGCACTGCGTCGGCAAGCCCGACGGCGAGCACCTCGGCGAGCTGCTCGAGGCTGTCCACCTCGATCTCGATCTTGACCAGATGGCCGGCGCTGGCATGCGCGCGCTCGAGCACGGCCCGGATGCCGCCGGCGACCGCGATGTGATTGTCCTTGATCAGCATGGCGTCGTCGAGGCCGAAGCGGTGATTGAAGCCGCCGCCGCAGCGCACAGCGTATTTCTCGAGCGCGCGCAGGCCGGGCGTGGTCTTGCGCGTGCAGCAGATGCGGGTGCGCGTGCCTTTGACGCGGCGGACAAACTCGTGCGTTGCCGTCGCCACGCCGGAAAGGTGGCCGAGGAGATTGAGCGCAACGCGCTCGGCCGCCAGCACGGCGCGGGCCGGGCCGGTGACGTGCATCAGGGCGGTCTTGGTGGCCACGATCGCGCCATCGCGCGCATGGGCGGTGATCGCGACGTCGGGCGCCAGCTTGCGGAAGGCCGCGGCGACCAGCGGCAGGCCTGCGATCACGCCCGCCTTGCGCGCGACCACGATCGCGTGCGCGGTGGCATCTTCCGGAATGGTTGCGGTCGAGGTCACGTCGCCCGCGCGTCCGAGGTCTTCGGCAAGCGCGCATGTGACGACGTCGTCGATTTTGAGCGGAGACAGGAAGGCATCGGGGCAGAGCAGGGATTTCGGCATGGGCTATCAC
>DAIUEP010000102.1:14555-16291 GCA_036845065.1 Xanthobacteraceae bacterium
GAGCGGAGACAGGAAGGCATCGGGGCAGAGCAGGGATTTCGGCATGGGCTATCACTCGGCGGGCATTGATGCATGTGTGGTGTGAATGGCTTCGGCGGCGATCGTGCGGGCTTCGGCCAGTGTCAAGAAGGCACGCCGCGCCAGCGCGGGGTCGGTCTTGGGATGGTCGCTGCGCTCATGGGCGCCTCGGCTCTCGCGTCGCGCGAACGCGGCGGCCGCAACCAGGAGCGCGGCGGTCGCCATGTTGCGGAGCGAGGGAGATTGTGCCGCGTGCTCGATGCGGCTGATCTTGTCGAGCGCCACCGCGAGGCCATCGCCGCTGCGGATGACGCCGACATGGCGGGACATGATCGTGCGCAAGTCGCGCACCGATGGTGATGCAGCGTCAAGGCCCGAGCCGGTGGTGTCCGACGAGGCTCGCTGCGGCGTAGCCGCTTGTGATGACGTGCCAGAAATGTCCTCGGCGACACGGGTCGCGAACACGACCGCTTCGAGCAACGAATTGGAGGCGAGGCGGTTGGCGCCATGGACGCCGGTCGACGCCACCTCCCCGGCAGCCCACAGGCCCTCGAGCGAGGTGCGGCCGCGCGCGTCGGTGCTTACGCCG
This sequence comes from Xanthobacteraceae bacterium, assembly GCA_036845065.1. Lineage (GTDB taxonomy): Bacteria > Pseudomonadota > Alphaproteobacteria > Rhizobiales > Xanthobacteraceae > VAZQ01. The sequence continues at coordinate 15,163 of DAIUEP010000102.1, forward strand.
CCCATATGATAGTGCGCCGCGGGTGCCACTGGAATGAGCGCGCGCACCGGGTCGATGCCGGCCGCCATGCAGCTTGCATAAACCGTCGGGAAGCGTGCCGGAAAGTCCTTCCCGATCGCCGTGCGGGCGTCAAGAAACGCGCCGCGCCCAGCTGCGATCTCCGCGAATACGCTGCGCGCGACGACATCACGGGGCGCCAGATCGCCGTCTCGATGAATGTTCTGCATGAACCGCTCGCCGGCGCCGTTGACAAGAATGGCGCCTTCGCCCCGCAGGGCCTCGCTCGCGAGTGGTGCCGGGTCAAGCCCGGCCGCAATGGCGGTCGGATGAAATTGCACAAACTCAGTGTCCGCGAGCATGGCGCCCGCGCGCGCCGCGATGGCGAGCCCGATGCCGCTCGCTTCCGGTGGATTGGTGGTGACGGCATAGAGATGGCCGATGCCGCCGGTTGCAAGCACGACGGCGCGACCGTGCAGCGTTGCAGGCTTTCGTCCGCTGCCCGCGCGGGCAAGCACACCCACGACGCGTGCGCCGTCGATGACCAGGTCCTCGGCGAGATAACCTTCAATCAAGCGGATCGATGGCGTGCTGCGTACCGCGGCGCCGAGCGCATCCATGATGGCGCGGCCGGCGACATCGCCTTGCACATGGACGATGCGTCGTGCCGAATGCGCGGCCTCGCGGCCGACCGCAAGGTGCCCTTCAAGCGTCTTGTCGAAGGGGACACCGTAAGCGAGAAGATCGCGCACGCGGTCAGGTGCCTCGCGCGTCATGGCGCGCGCCAGTGCCTCGTCGACCAGACCCGCGCCGGCCGCGATGGTGTCGCGGGCGTGCGCTTCGGTCGTATCGCCTTCCGCGACCGCGGCTGCGATGCCGCCCTGCGCCCAGGCGCTTGACGCGCCCTGTCCGATCGGAGCTGCGGTCAGTACCGTGACGGGGCGCGGGCTGAGCTTGAGCGCGCAGAACAAGCCCGCAATGCCGCCACCGATGATGATCACGTCGTGGACGCTATCCGACATGGTGGCTCTTTGGCGGCGCCTTTGCGTCGTCTCGCGCAGCGAGACGAACGGCTTCAGTGCTTCAGGTTCACCATGCGCTCGACCGAGCGCCGTGCCCGCGCCGCGATCGC
>DAIUEP010000103.1:0-16266 GCA_036845065.1 Xanthobacteraceae bacterium
CCGGAAACGCCATCGAGGCGTTCGAGGTGAGGAAGACATAGGGCATGCCGACCTCGGCCTTCAGGTAGGCGATGCAGTCGACCAGGAGGCGCGGGTTCATGAATGATTCGCCCAAGTAGAACACGCCGATCTCTTCGACGCCGGCCTCGCGCATCTCGCGGGTGATGCGCTTGAACAGGCTGAAGTCCATGTCCCACTTCGGCTGCACTTCGCGGGTGCGCAGCGCGCAGAAGCCGCAGCGATAATTGCAGCGCGGAGAGATCTCGATTTTGACGCTTCGGGGCGCGGGCGGCGAGGCGCGCAGCCGCTCCGGCGGGATGCGGGTGATGCTGTCGATGCGCTCGGTGATGAGTGCCATGGGCGCCCAGCCTTCCTGCCGCTTGCGAATTCAATGATTGAAGAGTTGCGTCTTCCGGTGCTGCCACGGTTGATCGAAATCAAGCTGGTGTCCCGGCCGGATGCCAGCCTCCGGCCAGCATCCTATCACCGCAGAGGTCAGGGTAGACACTTGCATGAAATGATATATGTTGTCGGTCGGGCTGGTAGCCCTTGGTTCCTCAGTTTCCTCCTCATCACCGGTGGAAAGATCATGCAGACGACACGCCGCTCATTACTTGGCTCAGCCGCCGCCTTTGCGGTCGCAGCCGGTACGCGATCCGCGTTCGCGCAAACGTCAATGACGCCATCCGACCGCGTGCTGATCTGTTGCGAGGACAGCAACACGCTCGCCGTGATCGATCCCCGGACCAACGCCCTGGTCGATACGGTCAACCTGACGAGCTTCGATGAAGACCCGCGCCCGCCGTTCCGGTTTGTCACCGGCGGCGTGATTCCGACCCACGTCGCGATGGTCAGGAAGCCGCTCTACCACGGCGCCATCGACATCCATGGCGCCGCGCCGTCGCCGGACGACACGCTGATTGCCACGACCGGACGGGGCACCAGCAACGTGTATCTGATCGAAACAGCGACCTTGAAAGTCATCGGCAACGTGCCGAACCCGCAGGCGAGCCAGACGACCAATGCCGAGCGGCTGAGCAGCGGCGTCATCGTCGGGCGCGAGCCGCACGAGCCGACCTTCACCCGCAACGGCCGCGAGCTCTGGGTGACGGTGCGGGGCGAGGATAGGATCGCGATTGTCGATGTGGCCTTGGCGCGGCGCGACGGCGCCAACGCAGTGCGCAGCTCGATCAAGACCATCAACGGCCCGGCGCAGGCGTGGTTTTCCAAGGACGGCCGGCTTGCCTTTGTGGCTTCGCAGAAGGTGGCGCAGATGGATGTTTTCGCCACCGAGTTCGATGCGAATGGCCTGAGCAACCCGAGGCGCCTGACCACCGTCAACATCGCCGCCCAGGATGCGCGCGCGTTCACGCCGTTCCTCAAGACCTCGCCCGACGGCCTGGAGGTCTGGCTGTCGCACAAGCTTGCCGATTCCGTCTCGGCGTGGTCGGTGAACGAGAGCCCGAACGCGCTCGATACAATCGGCCTGGGCGAAAACGCCCGTCCCAACCATGTCGAGTTCGTCGAGAATGCGCGCGGCAAGGCGGTCTATGCGAGCTTTGCCCGCGTGGACGACGGCGGCCCCGGTAGCGTTGCGGCAAGCCGGCTCGCGATCATCGACCGTTCGGCCGCGCCGGGCAGCCGCAAGGTGGTCGGGCACGTCTTCAGCCAGGGGCGCGAGGCGCATGGCCTGTGGGTCAATCCCGAGGGCACACGGCTTTATGTGGCGCACGAGCAGGACGAATTACCGAACACCCCGCATGCCGGGCAGACGGTGTGCTCGGTCTTCGATGTGTCCGATCCGTTCAAGCCCGGCTTCGTGGCGCAAATCCCGCTCGGCGAGATCGCGCTGCCGTCGGGCAAGCTGCGCAACAAGAAGGGCATCAACCTGGTCTACGTCCGGCCGGGAACGCGCGGTCAGGCCGGTTGAGGCTCCGATTGGAGGCAAGTCATGGCAAGTCGCCTCAATGTCTTGAGGATCGCTACCGTGCTGATCGCGCTCGCTAGCGCGACGCAGACGGTCGGGCAGGGCCATGAGCACGCGCAGCAGGGCGGCAGCGCGGACAACGCTGCCGCCTCCGCCTGGGCGGGCGGGGATGCGTTCGCGCGGGCGCTTTACGCCGGCATGGTTCGCATGCACGGGGACATGCTGCGCGCGCCGCCGACCGGCGATGCGGATCGCGACTTCCTCGCCATGATGATTCCGCACCACGAGGGTGCCGTGGAGATGGCGCGGCTGTTGCTGATCCATGGCAAGGACCCGCTGGTGCGCCGGCTGGCGGAAGACATCATCGCGGGCCAGCAGGCCGAGATCGAGGCCATGAAGGCGCGCCTGCAGATTCTCAGCAAGGGCGCCGATCCCAATCCGGGCGGCTTTCCATCCCTGGGCGGAACGCGCGGGCAATAGGCTCAAGGCCTGCGGCTGATCCGGGCTCGCCGGGCCGCGAATCCTGAGTTCATGTCTCACGAATGGGCGGCTGGACCGACATGCGATAAGGAGACGAGCGCACGAAAGGCGATCCCGAATGTGGCCCGACCGCCGTCTGCTCGACCTGTTCAACATCGAGCACCCGATCCTGCTCGCCCCGATGGCCGGCGCGATGGATGTCGAGCTGGCGGCCGCGGTGGCGCAGGCGGGCGCGCTGGCGTCACTGCCATGCGCGATGCTCGATCCCGCCAAGGCGCGCGAGCAGGTGCTGGAGTTCCGCGCCCGATCGCAGGCCAAAGTCAATCTCAATTTCTTCTGCCACGCGCCGCCTGAATTGAACAATGCGCGCGAGGCGCGCTGGCGCGAGCGGCTTGCGCCCTACTACCGCGAGCTCGGCATCGATCCGGCGGCGCCGGTGCCGACCAGCATGCGGCAGCCGTTCGACGCTGCCTTCTGCGCCGTAGTGGAGGAGACGAAACCCGGCGTGGTGAGCTTTCATTTCGGATTGCCGGAGGAAGGCCTGCTCAGCCGCGTTAAGGCGGCGGGCTGCGTGGTGCTCGCCTCAGCCACCACCGTCGCGGAAGCGCGCTGGCTCGAGGCGCGCGGCGTCGATGCCATCGTGGCGCAGGGCTACGAGGCCGGCGGCCATCGCGGCATTTTCCTCAGCGACGACCTTGCGGCGCAGGTCGGAACCTTTGCGCTGGTTCCGCAGATCGTCGATGCGGTGACGGTGCCGGTGATCGCCGCCGGCGGCATCACCGATGCGCGCGGCATTGCGGCGGCATTCGCGCTCGGCGCTGCCGGCGTGCAGATCGGAACGGCCTTCCTGTTCACCCCGGAGGCGAAGATCAGCGCGCCCTACCGCGCGGCGCTGGCGCAGGCGCGCGACGACGGCACCGCGGTGACCAACCTCATGACCGGGCGGCCGGCGCGCGGCCTCGTCAACCGGGTGATGCGCGAGATCGGGCCGTTGAGCGACATCGCGCCCGAATTTCCGCTGGCCGCCGGTGCGCTGGCGCCGTTGCGTGCCAAGGCGGAGGCGCAGGGTTCGGGCGACTTCACGCCGATGTGGGCGGGCCAAGCCGCCGCCCTCGGCCGTGTCATGCCGGCCGGAGAGCTCACGCGCACGCTCGCGACTGAAGCGCTGGCGCTGATGCGGAGGATGGCGCAGGACAGGTGAGTTTGAAACGGCTGCCAAGAGCACGCTAACCGAAGATCGGCGCCGCATCACCGAGCTACCGCAGCCCCGCTTTCCACATTCCCGCGAGGTAACGATCGATCAGCGAGGGCGTCTGGTAGGGAACGTTGTCCGTCATCCACTCGAGCGACAGTTCTGGCTGGTCGCGCTTTATAGCGGCGACAAGGGTCCGCGCCTCGTCGGTACGCCCCGCCAGCGCCAGATTCGCGCAGAGCATGCGCCGTGATCCCTGGAAACTCGGCCGCAGCCTCTGGGCTTCGATCGACCAACGAATGGCATCCTCAAATCGGCCGGCCGCATGCTGAGCGACGGCGATGCCTCCGAGAAAGAAGGCCATGTCGGGGTCGAACTTGCCCAGCCTGATCGCCTGTTCCCCCTGTTCGATTGCATCGTTGAAGTGTCCGGCAAAAGCCAGGCCGCGGCTGAGATGGGTGCGAGCTGTGGGGGAATTCGGATTGAGATCGACCGCCTGCCGAAGGGCCGCAAGTGACTCCTCGGTGCGGCGCTCCATCATGGCCCAATAGCCAAGCGCCGTGTGCCCCCAGGGGTCACAGGCGTCGAGCGCGATCGCTCGAATGGCGTGCTCACGGCCGGGCGCCAGTCCTTGGGCGCGATCGATCCATCCCATATGCGCGGCATTGACCAGGCAAAAGCCCAGCAGACCTTGCGCGGCTGCGTAGTCCGGAACGGCTTCGGCGATCCCGCTGAGAGAAGCGATCGCTATTTTGGCGTCGGCCTTGGTCAGTCGCCAGTAGTGCGCCTTGGCGCGTGCCACGACTTCCCAAGGGCTGAGATCATGCTCGGAACGCGACAGTGCGCGGGCACCCTCAGCCATCAAAACGTGGGATTCGATGGCCGCGGCGACGCCGCTGGAAAATTCATCTTGGAGGGTGAGGATATCGTCGAACGTGCGATCGTAACGCTCGGCCCAGCGACACCTCCCCGAACTTGCATCGACAAGCTGGACGTTGATGCGCAACCGCATTCCACTCCTGCGGACGCTGCCCTCAACCATGTAGCGCACGCCAAGTTCAGGCCCGGCCTGCTTTTGATCGAGCGCGGCACCGCCGCCGATGACACGCAGCCAACGAACGCGGGAAAGCTCGGTGACGAGAGTCCCGGAGAAGCCATCCGCAAGGTTGTCCTGGTCGGCATCGGCGCCCACATTGGTGAATGGGAACACCGCTATAGAAGGATCGTCTGGTTCGCGCCCGCGATCTTGGCGAGCGGCAGTACGAAACATAGGATCGGCGCATTTGACCGTGATGCTTGATGCTGGCGTGCCGCGGAGTTCGCACGCCAGCGCAGTTGTGGCGGCGTCCGGCTTTACATCCAACTCGCGTTTCAAAAGCGCGGACAGTTGGTCGTAATGTCGCAATGCATCCGGCCTGCGTCCGCTGGCAGCCAAGGCGCGCATCAGGACGCGGTGTGCATCCTCGCGGATTTCGTTTTCAGCAATTGCCCGCTGGGCGGTCGCGGCTGCTGCTTCCGGATGTCCTGCGGCCAGTTCGAGCTCACCGAGCCTGACCATCGCATTAAGGGTCAAGTCCTCGAACCGCTGACGCTGCGTGGTCAGCCAGTCGCCCCATTCATCCTCGGCGATTTCGAGATCGCTCAGGAACGGCCCTTTGTGGAGCGCAACGGCGGCTGCCAAAGCGCCTCGAGTTCCTTCGCCGAGCAATGCATCGAGGTCATGGACATCGCAATCAAAGAGGTGCGGCTGGAGCGAGAGCAGATGCCCATTGCCAATGACGGAACCGGCTCCCAGCAATTGTCGGATCAAAAACAGCGTCTGGCGCAGATTCTGGCGCGCTTGTCGCTCGGAGTGCGATCCCCACAGCAGGTTGCACAGCCTTTCCCGATGCTGCTGACCGGACGTCGCGCAGGCGAGAAATGCCAGCAAACCCGACGCCTTCCGGCTCCGGAATTCAATTCGACCCTCTAGCCCAGTCAGCTCAAAGCGGCCGAGCAGCGAGAGCCTGAACCTGCCAGGCTGATGATTGTTCATGCCTGCGCCGTAGCGGGGATGCCTCATTCTGCCGATCCGCGGGCATTGGTGGGAAGACTAGCACTCTTTTGACGGCAGCCTAACGCTCATTTTGACGCCAGTGGCCCTCTCTTGCCTTCCGAGCAGGAGGTTCGCCCATGCCAAATCCATTCTATGCAATCGCCGCTGTCGCCGCATTGACGATCGGGATGGCCGTTGCGCCGCCTGCGGCCTCTCAAGACGAAAGCGATCAGCGGCTTGGTACCGTGCATTTTGCCACGTCGTGCAACCAGACCGCACAACGACGCTTTGACCGCGGGATGCGGTATCAGCACTCGTTCTGGTATCGCCAATCCGGGGAGATATTCGAGGACGTGCTCAAGGCTGATCCCGAATGCGGCATCGCCTATTGGGGCATCGCGTTGAGCCTGCTGTGGAACCCGCATGCTGCGCCGCCGCCGGGAAATCTCCCGGTTGGTCTTGCAGCGCTGCAGAAAGGCAAGGCCATCGGCGCCAATACGAAACGCGAGCGTGACTATATCGATGCGTTGCTGGTGCTTTATGCGGATTACGACAAGGTCCCGCATGGCCAGCGGGTCCAGGCCTACCTCAAGGCCATGGAGGCGTTGGCGCAGAACTATCCCGACGATGATGAAGCCCAGATTGCCTACGCCATCACGCTCAACGTCGCGGCATCGCCCAACGACAAAACCTATGCCAATCAGCTCAAGGGAGTGGGCATTCTGGAGCCCATCTTCAAGCGGCAGCCGCGGCATCCGGGCGTCGCCCACTACCTGATCCACCTCTACGACGTGCCGGCGCTGGCGGAAAAAGGAATTGAAGCCGCCAAACGCTTTGCCGAGGTTGCACCGGCCGCGCCTCACGCGCAGCACATGCCGTCTCATATCTTCACGCGCGTGGGGTACTGGAAGGAGTCGATTTCGTCCAACAACGCTGCCGCCCGCGCCGCAAAGGCGAGCAGGGAGTTCCATGATCAGCTGCACGCGATGGACTACACGGTTTACGCCCATCTGCAGCTCGGACAGGACAAGCTGGCGGGCGACGTCGTCGCGGAAGCTGCGGCAACCGTTGCGGCTTTCGATCCCGAGGCTGGAGCTCAGGTTGGTCCATACGCACTCGCTGCCAGTCCGGCGCGCTACATGGTCGAACGCGGCGATTGGAAAGGCGCGGCGCAACTGCCGGTCCGTCAGAGCAAGTTTCCTCATACCGAAGCGATGACGCACTTTGCGCGCGCGCTCGGCGCGGCGCGCTCGGGCTCGCTCGATGCCGCGAGAGTGGACATTGCAAAATTGGCCGAGCTTCGTGACAAGCTGCGGGCAGCCAAGGACGCCTATTGGACCGAGCAGGTTGACATTCAATGGCAGATCGCAACGGCGTGGCTTCTATATGCCGAAGGCAAACGCAGCGAGGCCCTGACCGCCATGCGTGCCGCCGCCGACGCGGAGGACAAGACCGAGAAGGCGACGGTCACGCCCGGCCCGCCGGCGCCTGCGCGTGAGCTCTATGGGGCAATGCTGCTCGACCATGGCCTGGCCGCGGACGCGCTCACCGCGTTCGAGGCGACGCTCGCGAAAGAGCCGCGTCGGCTCGGAGCCACAGCCGGCGCAGCGAAGGCGGCCGAGAAGGCCGGGGATGTCGCGAAGGCGCGGCAATACTATGCAGCCGTGGTCGCGCTCGCCCAGAATGCCGATCCCGTCAGGCCTGAAATTGCTGACGCGCGGGCCTTCATGGCGAGACATTGAGAGTTCCCAAGGCCGCTCTTGAGCGACGGTTACTAGACCGGATTCCGGTCATCTCGATACACTCGCGGTCTCTCTCGGCCTCATGGTGAGGAGCCGCAATCCTCGGCCGATCCAAACTCCGCAGTCTCGTGCGCGGCGTCTCGAACCATGGGGCCGCCCATCCTTCGAGACAGATGCACGCAAGAGCGTGCATCTCCTCAGGATGAGGCGGGTATTCCGACCCGATTCAAACTGAGCGAAATCTGCTCTACCTTCGTGGGGGTGGGTCGAGCCTCCCCCACAGAAACGTAGCCGGGCCGCATTCGAGGCCAAAGCTTCTTGTAACCGAGAATCCTCATGGCCTGCTCCTCGACCTGGCGGGCGCTCCTTGGTGCCCGCCAGCGTCCTGATCTGCTCCGGCAGCTTCACGAGTTTCTTACGGTCTGGCTCGCGGCGGGCCCGCTTGCGGGTCCGCAGGCGTTGGCTGGTGCAGGGATTTGAGCGAAGAATGCAATGCCGAGCACGAGTGCGAGCGCGCGCATCAATGATTGAAGCCGGAGCCCCTTCCAATTTCACCTGCCCCCGCTGGAGGAGGTGGAGAAGACGCTGATCGACCAGCTCGACTTGCACTATTTGCACGCCCACCAGATCGCGTCACGGGCCGAGCAGGCGGCGGTGCGGGCGGCCGGCATTTCCTGGAGCGCCTATGACGATTTCATGCAGAAGTACGTCAAGCACATCGGCGACGAGCGGCTGACCAAGGTGCCGGCCAATCTCGATCTCAAGCCCTACCGCGATGAGCACGATTACGACCTCGTGCAGCGCATGCTGGCCTCCATCAAGCGCGGCGATGCGCCGAACGGGCTTAAGGCCGAGCACGTGATGGCGGCGGTCGACCGGCACATGCCGCATCTGAAGAACTACAAGCCGAAGAAAGCAAAGCCGACGAAGGCTCGCGGCAAGAAGCGCTAGCCTGTTCGCGCGAGGACATCGCGCCCGCCGCCAGCGTGCCCACGTCAACCGCTCGCCAAGCGGAGTTTCGGCTTGACGTCACGGATGCTGAGCGCCGGATCGTCATTTGTCGAGATGGTCTTTAAGGCGCTCCCTATTTTCAGCGCTGGGAGCGCCAAAGAACACATCGTCGGCCTTCAGCGCTTTGGACCGTAGCATCCCGTAGGCTTCAGACCCGTCCTGCGCAATCAAGAACACGATGCGGTTTGCCACGCAGTCGTGCGGCCAACAGACCCAGCCAAGATAAAATTTCTTGTAGGAAATCACCAGACCGTCGGCCGGCGGAGACAATCCCTCAAGCGACCTGACCCAGGCATTCGTGGAGAAGGGGCCCGGTACAATCGACTGCCATTTAGCGACAATCTTGGAGCTCTTCGCTTTGATGTCGATAAGGTAGTAGGTGTCGAAGGCAAGAGCGGGGGTGGTGGCGATCGCGGAGGCGATCGCCAGTGTCGGCAATAGTGTTGCAGGCAGGCGAGCCGGGGACATACGGCGCATTGAAGACCAGAAACGACTGTTTGTGTAAATGCACTGTCTCGCGCGGGCATCCTCGCAATACGACAGCGTATGTCTCGCTGCCCGCCAACCAATGACGACGGACGGCACCGCGTGATCCAGCTCAAGACCTATCGCAAGGTCGCGCCTTTGCTTGGCGCCGGGCACATTGCTGCGTGAAGCTTCTCGATCGCATCGAGTGATTTCCGCGCGGCCTCGATCGTTTCCGAAAGTTCTGCAGAAGTTTGCCGTTCGTCGGGAACGTGTTTCATATCTCCATCTATTGCTTCCATCATGGACTTGGCGATATCAGCGCCATTGGCCATGGTTGAGAGATTGAGCTCCTTGATCGTACGTCCCATGCTGACCGCGCAGTTGGCCTGTCGGTCGAAAGCCGATTTAACCGCTCTAAATCGCGGAAAAAAATCTTCGACCAGCTTTATGTCGGTCGCAACGCTCTCAGACGACAGCCTGCAGACGGGTTCGATGGTCTTGAAGCTTGGATAATTCATCTGGACGATCTTGTCGTATTCCGACCTGAGTTTCTGCGATTCGGCGATAATCGCGTTCACGCTACAAATGAAATGCTCCCGCCCTCGATAGCAGCCGTCCAACTTGATCGGGCCTTTTGGACCCGGCAGCACAAGATCGGTTTTCGCGAATTGCTGATCGCAGGACGCTGTCGGAGTGTCGGATTCGAGGGTTGTGGCCGCCGTTGGGCGGGCGACGAGAGCCTGCCGCGGCTGCCTAGGTTGCGGCGCTTGCTTGACTTGCTGGACTTGCCTGACTTGCTGAACTCGCTGGACTTGCTGGGCACCAGCAGTTTGAAAAAACGAACCGTTACGGAACAACTGATCCGAAATACTCACTCCCACAATCACCAGGCAGGCGTAGGTGACGGCACGCATTGCGATGCCAATTGATCGCATCATTGCGGAGGTCTCCCATTTTTTTCCAGTTGATCGCATCATTGCCAAGGTCTCCCAGTGCCCGCTGTCTCAGGATTTGATGTTCGAGACTACGGGTGCCATGACGACGCCGCGCCCATCGATCGGATGACGCCAGAGATATTGTCCACAGTGCGGAAAATCCGGTGACGAGCTTGGTGTGTTCAGCGTTGCCTTGGGCGCGAACAGTGCGGCAATCTATCCGTGAATTTGATGTAGTATTTTACCCAAGCTGTCAGGGAGGTATCGAAGTCACAGCTTTTTTGTGGCGACGACGCTTTTGCGGCGACGACGCTCATGTCATGCGGCGGGCACGACAGCCAATCGATGCCGCTCGGAAGAAGAAAATACCGTCACATGCGATTGAACTGGTGGGCATCGCGGGGGTGGCCCCAAAAGGCATGGCACTAGGCCCCGCACCGCTGCTCGCACAGGCGCGGGACCGGCCGCCTCTGCTCAACCAGCTGTCACTCCTTCATGTATTCAATCGCCAGTTTCACGATCTCGCTTGGCGTCGCATAGACGTCCTTGATCAGCGCGTCGGCGTCGGCGCCCGAGATCGGCCGCACGTCGAGATCCTGCCGCTTGGCGTCGGCGAGGAATGCGGGGTCTTTCATGGTCGCGTCGAAGGCCGTTCGCAGCGCCTGCAGGCGGTCCGCCGGCACGCCGGGCGGCATCACATAAGGCCGTGCCATCACCTGGCGCGAGACGATCAGCTTGAGCGCGGTGCGCTGCTCGGCGGTCTCGGCCACGTCGGTGACGAGCGGCACGTGCGCGAGCTCGTCAATCTTTTGCGCCGCGAGCTGCAGCACCACGTCGATCTGCTTGCCCTCGTACATGTCGCGGTTCCAGCTCACGAGGCTCGACCACGACCAGCCGCAGCGCCCGTCAACCTCGCCGCGCCTGATCGCGATCACGGCCTCGGCGGCGCTGCCATAGCCGGCCACGACCTTCATCGGCAGCTTGAACATCTTGCGCAGCACGGTCGGGAACACGTCGGAATCGGCGCCCGCGCCGGTCGAGCCGATGATGTAGGGCTTGGTCCGCATGTCGGCCCACGATTTGATGCCGGCAGCCGAGCGGAACGCGCAGACGCCGACCTCGTTCGAGATGCTGCCGAGCCAAGCGAACTTGCGCGCATCGAACTGCGTGCCTTCGCTGCGGCCAAGCAGTGGATCGAGAAAGGCGCCGCGCGAGAAGCCGCCGAAGGTCGAGCCGTCCTTGGGCGCGATGGTGTAGAGGAAGTTCGCGGCCTTGATCGAGCCCGCGCCCGGCATGTTCTGCACCACGATTGAGGGATTGCCGGGAATGTGGCGGCTCATGTGGCGCGCGAGCGTGCGGGCGTAGAGATCGTAGCCGCCGCCCGGCGCATAGCCGATGACCAGATTGAGGGTGCGACCGGCGTAGAAGTCGGAGACGGCCTGCGCGGGTTGGCTGGCGCAGATGAACGCGAACGCGGCCACTGAGAAGTGCCAAGTACTCGCCGAAAAGCGCCAAGTGCTCACCATTGTTAGCTTATAGCACCCGGGCGCGCTGCGGTCAGCGGTGCAAACGGGCCGGTTGCGGCGCAAAACCGCGTCGTGTTATGCGACGGCCGCAACCCAAGGTCAGGTCGCTCATGTCCGTCGATGCCGACACCGTCCGCCGTATTGCGCATCTCGCCCGCATTGCGGTCGCCGAGGATGAAGTCGAGCACCTCAAGGGCGAGCTCAACGCCATTCTGGCGTTCGTCGAGCAGCTCTCAGAGGTGAACGTCGAGGGCGTCGAGCCGATGACCTCGGTCACCCCGATGGCGATGAAGAAGCGTCACGACGAGGTCACCGACGGCGGCATTCCGGACGACATCGTGCGCAACGCGCCCGCGACCGAAGGGCATTTCTTCCTGGTGCCGAAGGTCGTCGAGTAAGTGGTGCGCTTTGCCGGGCTTGCGCGCTTGCCGGGGAAGCTCTATGTTTGCTTTAGGTGAATGGCGGTGGTGAATGTGGGGCACTGCGGATTGAAGGGGTTGCTTGGAAATGGCTTATAGAAGCGCCGCCAAACGAACCCAAAAATCAAAATAGTCTAATGAAATCAATTGTTTGACTTCGAAATGGCGATGACAAGCACATCCGGTGTGTTAGGGACGGGCTCGGATTTCGGGTGTCGCATGGTTTTGGCAAAACGAACCCAAGAAGAGGAAAAGTTTAATTATTTCAAATTCTTACGCGATGATTGCGGTGTATTGATGCCACGCATTCTGATCCCGGCAGGACGAGGGTGGGGCGATGTGCTGGGCATGTGAAGAGCAGGATCTGATGTATCGCTACGAGCTTGAAATGGCGGTCGCGCGTGGCGTGATGCCGGAGGGCTTCACGGCGGCTGATTTCGAGGCCGCCGGCCTGCCGGTCCCTGGCCGCCCCAAATCGTCCACCTCGTCCAATCCTGCGAACAAGCCCGCCACCAACCCCTTCGTGTGCGACGCCCCGGACAAGGAATGACCGACCTTACTTCGCTGACGCTTGGCGAGGCGCGCGACGGGCTCCGCACCAAGCGCTTCTCGGCGGCCGAGCTTGCGGATGCGCATCTCGCCGCCATGGAAGCGGCGCGTGCGCTCAACGCCTATGTGCTGGAGACGCCCGAGGTCGCGCGCGCCATGGCGGGCGCGGCGGATGCGCGCCTCAAGGCCGGCGACGCGCGGCCGCTCGAAGGCATTCCGCTTGGAGTCAAGGATCTGTTCGCCACTCGCGACGTGCGCACCACCGCCTGCTCGCGCATCCTCGGTGATTTCACGCCGCCCTACGAGTCGACCGTCACCGCCAATCTCTGGCGCGACGGCGCCGTCATGCTCGGCAAGCTCAACAACGACGAATTTGCGATGGGCTCCTCGAACGAGACGTCGTGCTTCGGGCCGGTGGTCAATCCGTGGCGGCGGCGCGGCTCGAATATCGGAGCGGGCGACGTGGTGCCGGGCGGATCGTCAGGCGGATCGGCGGCGGCAGTGGCGGCGCAGCTCTGCATCGGCGCGACCGCCACCGACACCGGCGGATCGATCCGCCAGCCCGCGGCGTTTACCGGAACGGTCGGGATCAAGCCGACCTATGGGCGCTGCTCGCGCTGGGGCATTATCGCGTATGCGTCCTCGCTCGATCAGGCCGGCCCGATCGCGCGCACGGTGCGCGACGCCGCGATCCTCTTGCGCTCGATGGCCGGGCACGACCCGAAGGACACCACGTCGGTCGATCGTGCGGTGCCGGACTACGAGTCAGCCGTCGGCCAGTCAGTGAAGGGCCTGAAGATCGGCGTGCCGAAGGAATACCGCGTCGATGGCATGGCGCCCGAGATCGAGACGCTGTGGGAGCAGGGCGTCGCCTGGCTCAAGGCCGCGGGCGCCGAGATTGTCGACATCTCGCTGCCGCACACCAAGTACGCGCTGCCGGCCTATTACATCGTGGCTCCTGCCGAGGCGTCATCGAACCTCGCGCGTTATGACGGCGTGCGCTACGGGCTGCGGGTGCCGGGGCGCGACGTCGTCGACATGTACCAGAAGACGCGCGCGCAAGGCTTCGGCAAGGAAGTGCGCCGGCGCGTGATGATCGGCACCTATGTGCTCTCGGCCGGCTACTACGACGCCTACTATCTGCGCGCGCAGAAGGTGCGCACCCTGATCAAGCGCGACTTCGAGGACTGCTTCGCGCGCGGCGTGAATGCGATCCTCACCCCGGCGACGCCGTCCGCCGCCTTCGGCATCGGCGAGAAAGGGCAAGCCGATCCGATCGAGATGTATCTCAATGACGTGTTCACGGTGACGGTGAACATGGCGGGCCTGCCCGGAATGGCGGTACCGGCCGGACTGTCGCCGCAAGGGCTGCCGCTCGCCCTGCAGCTCATCGGCCGGCCGTTCGACGAGGAGACGCTGTTCTCGCTCGGGCAGGTGATCGAAGATGCGGCCGGGCGCTTCCAGCCGCAGCGGTGGTGGTAGGACCGCGCGAGGGAGCTCGCATGACGCTTGCCGAATTCAAGCGCAGCCTCTCGGACACGCGCCCGCCTGCGGGCCTCAGCGCTGCGCTCACCGCGCTGTGGTGGGCCGGCAAGGACGACTGGGAGCGCGCGCACAAGATCGTGATGGACGAGAGTGACAAGGATTGCGCCTGGGTGCACGCCTATCTGCACCGGCTCGAAGGCGAGCTCGAGAATGCCCGCTACTGGTACAGGCGGGCGGGGAAACTCGCGGCGTCGGACGCGCTGCCGGCCGAATGGGCGGCGATCGCCTCGGCTCTTCTCACCGGGCAAAGCGAGGCGTGAGCGCTCCTCACTTCGGCATGGCGTCGTACACGACCTTGCCGCCCACCATGGTCATCAGCGGCTTGATGTCCTTGATCTCGTCGGCCGGTACCGTGAGATAGTCGCGGTCGAGCACCAGCAGATCGGCATACTTGCCGCGCGCGAGCGAGCCGAGGTCGCCCTCCTGGAACAGGAAGCGGGCGTTCGAGCGCGTATGCGCGATCAGCGCCTCCTCGCGGGTGACGGTCTGGCGGTTCACCAGGCGGCCGCCCACCATCTTGCCGGTGACGGCGAGGCTCAGGGTGTAGAACGGGTTCGACGTCGTCACCGCGGTGGCGTCGGAGCCCAGCCCCCAGTGGATGCCGGAGTCCTGGATGCGCCGGAACGGCGGCATGTCCCAGGCCTTGTCGCCGTGCACCTTGTGCATCAGCGCGCCCTGGATCAGCGGCCGGCTGTGGATCTGCGCCGACATGCCGAGCCGCTTCATGCGCTCGAGCTGCGCCTCGGTGACCTGGTCGAGGTGAGAGAACGACCAGCGCAGCCCCTTGATCGGGCGCTCCTTGTTGATGCTTTCGTAGACGTCGAGGAAGGCGTCGATCGCCGCCTCCATCTCCACGTGCGAGTTGACATAGAGGCCGCGCTCGGCGAGCGCGACCAGGAGGCGGCGCATCTGCGCCAGGTCCTCGGGCCTGGTGTTGCTCTCGGCGCGCAGGAGCTGGGTGGTGACCGGCGCATAGACCGACTCGCCCCAGCCCACCTGGTCGAAATAAGCATTGCCCTGGAACGGCTTCTGTTGCGGGATATCGGCCAGCACGGCGTCGACCTGCTGTGGCGTCGCCGGCTGCCGGATCGTGGTCCAGAACACCCGGATATTGAGCTCGCCGCGGTCGGCGAGCGCCTTGTAGGGCTCGTAGTGCTTGGCCCCCATGCCGCGCCCGCCGGCGTCGAGCCAGGCGGTCAGGCCCAATGAATTGAGATAGGTGACGAGCTTGCGGGTGTTCGCCAGCCAGGCCTCCTGCGTCTCCAGCGGAATTCGCGCCGCCACGAAGGCGACGCCGCCGGCGCCGCGCACAAGTCCATTGGGCTTGCCGTTCGCGTCCTTCTCGATCGTGCCGCCTTGCGGATTGGGCGTGCTCGCATCGATCTTGGTGGCGGCGAGCCCGACGCTGTTGAGATAGGTGTGATTGTAAACGGCCTGGACCGCCACGGGGTTGTTGGGCGCGATACGGTCGAGCTCCTCGAGCGGGAAGCCGCGCGGATCGTCGGTGAACTGCTCCTCCGACCAGCCGCCGAGCACCGCGATCCATTCGCCCGGCTTGGCCGAGCGCACCCGTTCGGCGAGGAGCTCGAGCGCCCGCCGGCGTGTGGTCACGCCGTCGAAGCGCAGCTCGTCGTGCTCCGCGGCCCGCACCCAGTGGGCGTGATTGTCGATCAGGCCGGGGATCACGGTGCGGCGGTTAAGATCGATCACGCGCGTTTGCGGACCTTTGAGCTTTTCGGTGTCGGCGTTGGGGCCGACCGCGATGATCCGGTTGCCCCGGATGGCGAGCGACTCGGCAACGGTGAAGCGGTCGTCAGCCGTGACGACCTTGCCGTTGACCAGGATGGTATCGGCAGGCTGCGCCTGCGCCGCCGTGCCGAGCCCTGCCAGCAGGCCGATTGCGATCGCACGCATGATGGACCGACGCATAGTTGCTACTCCCGTGATTCCGCTCTTGGTTCTTTTCCGTGGTTCATTCTGTCCCGGTGATGCCGGCGTCCTTGATCAGGGGTCCCCATTTGTCCATTTCAGCCTTGAGGAAGGCCGCAAGCTCGGAAGGCGATGAGCCGCGCACCACGACACCCAGCGCTTCGAGCTTCTGCTTGGTGGAGGGGTCGGCGAGGGCCGCAATCGTGTCGGCATGCATCTTCCGGATGATCTCGGGCGGGGTCTTCGCCGGCACCAGGAATGCGTACCAGGATGATACGTCAAAGCCCGGCACGCCCACCTCCGCGATCGGTGGCAGCTCCGGTGCCGCCGGCGTGCGCTTGGCCGTGGTCACAGCGAGGCCGCGCAGCTTGCCGCCCTGGATCAGCGGCAGCACGGCGCCGATGTTGTTGAACATGACGTCGACGCGGCCGGGGATGAGGTCGTTGAATGCGGGGCCCGCGCCACGATAGGGCACGTGCAGCATCTCGATGCCGGCCATGCGCTTGAA
>DAIUEP010000104.1:0-16251 GCA_036845065.1 Xanthobacteraceae bacterium
GGAGCTCGAGAAATGCCTTCTTTCCGGACATCATTGGCACGGGCAGCCTCCATGACTGCGCGCAATCTCGCATCTTGGCCGTCGCAGCGAAAGCGGGCGTGCGGGCCTGGTTGCATGAGCCTGCCATCGCTGAAGCTTCGGCGGGCAGCTTTCGCCGCTTTGCGGCTGGCTTGCCAGCCGTAGCCGCGAAGCGGCAAAGGCTGGTGCGCCAGGCAGGATTCGAACCTGCACTGTGCTCCTTCTGAGGGAGCCGCCTCCTGCCGATTGGGCTACTGGCGCGTCTGATGATTCATAAGCGCGTTCAGGCGAGTCTGGTGCCTCATGAGCGCGCTCAAGCGAGCTTGGTGCCTTCGGCGTGGATCGAACACGCGGCCTGCCGCATACCAAGCGGCTGCTCCACCAATTGAGCTTCGAAGGCGCTTTGCAATCTCGAATGAAAATTGATCTGGAGCCCACACCACGGGATCGAACCTGGGACCTCCTGCTTACAAGGCAGGCGCTCTTGCCGACTGAGCTATGCGGGCGTGCCGGCTGCGTGGCTCGAACACGCGGCCTCCGCGTTACGAGGGCGGCGCTCTTCCATCTGAGCTAAGCCGGCGAAAAAAGACAAAGAAAAAAAACAAAATGGTCAGCGGCGGCGCTCCGAGATCGAAGCTACCTTGCAACAGGGACTACAGCTCCGAGCAGAGCGCAGCGCCGCTGGCCAATTCTGGACGTTCACGATGTCAAACAGCAAAGCGTTAGAACAGCAAGCGTTAGTCGAAGGCGCGTCACACAGGTTCATGTTGCGTAGACGATTATTTGTCAGTCGCGATCATTGCAGCGGGCGTGTTGCATCGTTCGCACGCAAGCGTGCGCACGTCGCGCGAAGCGCGGGCTAAGGATCGCGGTACCGATAGCGCGCGACCCAGCGGGGCGACGCGCGCGCTCGTGCGCCTAAGCGCACGGGCGTCGGTATGATTCTCTGGAGACTGTTGCGGGCCACTGCGGGTCCCTCCTGCCTGTTGGCGGAGGGAGAGCGCCCGCCGCCGGTTATTCCGAGTGTCTCGGATAGAGTCCGGATTGCTGTTGATGTGACAGGCAACCCGATTCCGCGCGCATGACGCGCCGCTCGCTCGGTCGCTTAAACGACCAAGCGTTGGCGGCGCTAAGCGCGGCTATGGTTGTGCCTAGGAGGCGCATCGGGTTCCTCGTCGTGCCGTGATCACTCATGTCGGCGTTACTTGTATCGATATGGCGTCTGTCGTCGATACGGTGTCTGTCGTCGATACGGTGTCTGTCGTCGATACGGTGCCTGTCGTCGATATGGTGCCTGTCGTCGATATGGTGTCGCGGCGAAAGTTTGCCAACACTCTTTGTTTGGCAGGGGGCTGCATGTGTCAGAAATTTTCGACGAAATCAAGACCGGGTTTGTGAAACTGCGTTAACGCAACAAAGTATCGCTTGCCGCGCGCGGGAAAGCGTCTCGTTTCACGGCGAATGCGAGGGCGCCCGGTTCGTGTCCCGCGTGTGTCGGCTCGCTTGGCGCCTCGTTGCGGACGGCGGGCGTTTATGCATGGATAGTGGGCGAAGCGCTTGGGCCTGAGGCCGGCCGAACGGGGCGCGATACGACGACAAAGACAAGGGGAGGAGCCGGTCATGACCATCAGGGCAAGTCTCTATTTGAGCGCTGCGGCGATCGCGGTCGCGGCGCTGGTTGGTGCTCCGTCCGTGCAAGTGAGCGCCCAGCAGCCGGCGCCGGCGGGCGTGACTGTCGGGGACAGTGATCTCGGCGGCGTGGTCACCAGCGCGAAGGGGCCCGAGGCCGGCGTCTGGGTGATCGCCGAGACCCACGATCTGCCAACCCGCTTCATCAAGATCGTGGTCACCGACGACCAGGGCCGCTACGTCCTGCCCGAGCTGCCGAAGGGCGCCACCTATGACGTCTGGGTGCGCGGCTATGGCCTCGTCGACTCGCCCAAGGTGAAGGCTGCGCCCGGCCGGATCGTGAACCTGACCGCGGTGGTGGCGCCGAGCGAGGCGGCGGCGGCCGAATATTATCCGGCGCAGTACTGGTACTCGATGCTGAAAATCCCGGACAAGAGCCTGTTCCCCGGCAAGGGCGAAGGCCCCGGCGGCAACGGCATGTCGGAGAAGGTGAGAAGCCAGGCGCAGTGGCTCGCCATCCACAAGACCCACTCCTGCAATTCGTGCCACCAGCTCGGCAACAAGCCGACGCGCACGATCATGAAGGAGCTCGGCCAGTTCAATTCATCCTACGAGGCGTGGCTGCATCGCATCCAGGTCGGCCCGATGGCCGAAACCATGGTGACCAACATCGGCTCGCTCGATACACAGGTCGCGTTGAAGAACTTTGCCGACTGGACCGACCGCATCGCGGCCGGGCAATTGCCCAAGGCGAAGCCGCAGCGGCCGCAAGGGGTGGAGCGCAACATCGTCGTGACGCTGTGGGACTGGGGCGACGCCAAGACCTATCTGCATGACGAGATCGCTACCGACAAGCGTAACCCGACCGTCAATGCGTATGGCAAGATCTACAGCGCGACCGAGGACTCGACCGACAACCTGCCGATCCTCGATCCGAAGACCCATACGGTGACCTATCTCAAGTCGACGCCGCGCGATCCGAACGCGCCGGCGGGTGTGTTCATCCAGTCCGGAAACTTTCCGGCCAAGCCGTCGCCCTACTGGGGCGATGAAAAGATCTGGAGCAGCCAGACCTCCGTGCACAATCCGATGCTCGATCAGGATGGCCGGGTGTGGATGACGGCGCGCATTCGCAGGCCGCAGACGCCGGCGTTCTGCCAGAAGGGATCGGACCATCCCTCGGCCAAGCTGTTCCCGACCACGGAGGCGCCGCGGCAGGTCTCGATGTACGATCCGAAGACCGGCAAGCTCGTCCACATCGACACCTGCTTTACGACCCATCACCTGATTTTTGCCGAGGACAAGAACAACACGCTGTGGCTGTCGGCCGGCGGCGCGCGGGCGCCGGTGGTCGGCTGGATCAATACCAAGATGTATTTGGAGACCGGCGATGAGCAGAAGTCGCAGGGCTGGACGGCGTTCATTCTCGACACCAACGGCAACGGCAAGCGTGACGATGACTATGTCGAGCCGAACCAGCCGGTCGATCCGACCAAGGACAAGCGCATCGTCGCCGGCCTCTATGGCATCGGCTACGATCCCAACGACGGCACGATCTGGGGCTCGGTGCTGTCCATGCCCGGTGGCGTGGTGCACGTCATCCCGGGCGACAATCCGCCCGCGACCACTTTGACCGAATACTACGAGGTGCCGTTCAACGAGCCCAAGGCCGCTGTCAACGGCTTCGGCCCGCGCGGCATGGACATCGATCGCAAGGGCGTCGTTTGGATTCCGCTGGCGAGCGGTCACATGGCGAGCTTCGACCGCAAGAAGTGCAAGGGCCCGCTCAACGGCCCGACCATCGCCAACGGCCGCCACTGTCCGGAAGGCTGGACGCTCTATCAGTTTCCCGGACCGCAATTCGAGGGTCTGAACGAGCCGGGCACGGTGCAGTCGAGCTACTACACCTGGGTCGACCAGTTCGACACCTTCGGGCTGGGCAAGGACGTGCCGATGGCCACCGGCAACCTGTCGGATGCGCTCGAAGCGCTGGTCGACGGCAAGTTCGTCTCGCTGCGCGTGCCGTATCCGATGGGCTTCCACGCCAAGGGCCTCGACGGCCGCATCGACGATCCCAACGCGGGCTGGAAGGGCAAGGGCCTATGGTCGACCTATGCGGGCCGGGCGCCGCATCACATCGAGGGCGGCAAGGGCTCGACCAGCAAGGTGGTGAAGTTCCAGCTGCGGCCCGATCCGCTGGCGCGGTGAGTGATCTGATGCGTTGGCGTAAATGAGTGTAGGGTGGGCAAAGGCGCGGAGCGCCGTGCCCACCTATGGAAAGAAAAAACAAATTGGTGGGCACGCTTCGCCATAGCCCGTCGAAGACGGGCGTCAACGCCCTTAGGGCCCACCCTACAATCCATCGGGAGACGAACATGAGAACCCTATTCGCCATTCTCATCGCAGCGCTATTCAGCCTTTCGTCGCTGACGGCAACGCGCGCTCAACAGGCGGTCGCCGTCGGCGACAGTGATCTCGGCGGCGTCGTCACCAGCGCCAATGGGCCGGAAGCGGGCGTCTGGGTGATCGCGGAGACGACGGATCTTCCCACCAAGTTCGTCAAGATCGTCGTCACCGACGATCAGGGGCGCTACCTGCTGCCCGAGCTGCCGAAGGCGAGCTACGACGTCTGGGTGCGCGGCTATGGCCTCGTCGACTCGCCCAAGGCGAAGGCGGCGCCCGGCCGGATCGTCAATCTCACCGCGACCGTGGCTCCGAATGCGGCTGCGGCGGCCGAGTACTATCCGGCGCAGTATTGGTATTCGATGCTCGAAATTCCGGACAAGAGCCTGTTCCCCGGCACCGGGCCGAACGGCAACGGCATGCCCGAACGGGTCAAGAGCCAGGGCCAATGGCTCGCCACCATCAAGACCCACGGCTGTAATTCGTGCCACCAGGTCGGCAACAAGCCGACCCGCACCATCTCGAAGGTACTGGGCGAGTTCGATTCGTCCTATGCGGCCTGGATGCACCGGCTGCAGGTGGGGCCCGCCGCCGAGAACATGGTGCGCGGCATCAACGAGCTCGACACCCCGCGGCTCTTGAAGCAACTGGCCAATTGGACCGATCGGATTGCGGCCGGCGAGCTGCCGAAATCCAAGCCGCAGCGGCCGCAGGGCGTCGAGCGCAACATCGTCGTCACGCTGTGGGACTGGGGCGATGCCAAGACCTACCTGCACGACGAGATCGCAACCGACAAGCGCAACCCCACCGTCAACGCCTGGGGCCCGATCTACAGCGCGACCGAGGATTCGACCGACAACCTCCCGATCCTCGATCCGAAGTCCCACTCGGTGACCTATCTCAAGTCGACGCCGCGCGATGCCGATACGCCGCGGCGCGCCTTCACGATGACGGGCAATTTCCCGCGTCTGCCGTCGCCCTACTGGGGCGACGAGATGATCTGGAACAGCCAGACCTCGGTGCACAATCCGATGCTTGATCAGGACGGGCGGGTGTGGATGACGTCGCGCATCCGCAAGCCGGAGACGCCGGCGTTCTGCCGCAAGGGCTCGGATCACCCGTCCGCCAAGCTGTTTCCGATGGAGGAGGCGGGACGCCAGGTCGCGGTCTACGATCCCAAGACCCAAAAGCTCACGCACATCGACACTTGCTTCACCACGCATCATCTGATTTTCGCCGAGGACAAGAACAACACGCTGTGGCTGTCGGGCGGCGGCGCGCGCCAGCCGGTGATTGGCTGGATCGACACCAAGAAGTTCCTCGAGACCGGCGACGCCGCCGCCTCGCAGGGATGGACCGCCTACGTGCTCGACACCAACGGCAACGGCAAGCGCGACGACTATGTCGAGCCCAACCAGCCGGTCGATCCCACCAAGGACAAGCGCATCTTCGCCGGCATGTACGGCATCGGCGTCGATCCCAATGACGGCTCGCTCTGGGGCTCGGTGCTGGCGATGCCGGGCGGCGTGTCGCGCATCATTCCGGGCGATAATCCGCCGCACACCACGTTGGCGGAATACTACGAGGTGCCCTACAACGATCCGCGCACGCCCTATAGCGGCTTCGGCCCGCGCGGCGGCGACATCGACCGCAACGGCGTCATGTGGGTGCCGCTCGCGAGCGGCCACATGGCGAGCTTCGACCGCAAGAAATGCAAGGGCCCGCTGAGCGGCCCGACCATCGCCAACGGCCGCCACTGTCCGGAAGGCTGGACGCTCTACCAGTTCCCAGGGCCCCAGTTCGAGAACATCAAGGACGAGCCCGGCGCGGTGCAGTCGAGCTATCAGATGTTCGTCGATCAGTTCGACACGTTCGGCTTGGGCAAGAACGTGCCGATGGCGACCGGCAACATGTCGGATTCGATCGAGGCGCTGGTCGACGGCAGGTTCGTCACGCTGCGCGTGCCTTACCCGATGGGCTTTCATTCCAAGGGGCTCGACGGCCGCATCGACGATCCGAGCCTTGGCTGGAAGGGCAAGGGGCTGTGGTCGACCTATGCGGGCCGCGCGCCCTATCACATCGAGGGCGGCAAGGGCACGACCAGCAAGGTGGTGAAGTTCCAGCTGCGACCCGATCCGCTGGCAAGGTGAGTGGCGGGCTTAAGTCCGGGGCCCCGGTTTCCCCACACGATGCCGTGTTCCGGGGCCCCGAACAGCAGCACGGCATGACACGTACACATCAGGCCGGCCGCTATATGACTGCCGCATATCCTAGGGCAAAGCAGCAGCCCATGCGGGACATGCGCTATTGCTGCTTTTCCCAGGTGCTGAGCGCCGCCGACGTGACGCCGCCGGTGATCACGCAAGGCAGTCCGAGGTAGACTTGGCCGGTCGCCGCCGCCGCGATGCAGCCGAGCGCAAGCGCGCCCTGGCCGATCTGGCCCCACCACGAGACATTGCGCCGGTAGGCCGGGCCTTTGCGGCGCAGCTCCTCGATTGCGGCAAACGCCTCCTTGCGCAGCTTTGCGGTATCGACCGTCTCGGCCGCGTCGATCACCTGGGTGAGAACCTTGGCGATCTCCTTCGGGCGCTGCTCGCGCGCATCCCTGAGAATGATCAACAGCTCGGGATCGCGTGATGCGTTGCTGGCGAGGGTGTACTTGGCCATGCTGCCGAGCGTGAGCTTCTCGACACTGTCCACATCCAGCGACCAGGGCAGCATCTCGATGATGCGGGTGATGGGACGGGCGTGACTGGTTGCGAAATAGTGGCCCCAATAGGTGTCGAGCAGCTCCGGGCTCGGCTCCAGAACATTGGGCTTTGGCGGCTCCTTGCCCGTGACCTTGATCTTGACGGTGTCCCAGGTCGATACGTTCGGCTCGGGCGCGTACTGGAAGAGCCGCGGCAGCTGATCGGCGAGGTACTTGTCGATCATCACCTTGCGCGCGGGCAGCCGGCCGGCGTAGCGGCGCAGCAGGTTGCGCCAGTCCGGATGGCCTGAATAGGCGATCGCGCGCACCACGACCCACTGGTCGCCCGGCGGCAGCGGCAGCATCTTGCCGATCAGCTGGTCGGCCTTCTCCTGATTGGTGCCGATGACGCCCGCCAGGAAGCCGACGAACACGCCGGACTGCTCCGGGTCTTTGAAAGAGCCGAAGCGACTGAGCGTCTTGACCACCGCCGGCACCCCGGCCGGATCAGGCTTGGTGCGATAGGCGTTGATCCAGCGCATCACTGACTCGGTCGACACCAAATCGACGAGAGGGTTCGGCGTCGCCGAGGCGGGCGCCGCCACGAGCAGCATCACGACGGCGATGAGAATGGCGTTGGCGCGGTTCATTTGCCCTCCGACCGGAGGATAGAATAACCCAAAAGCCGGGACGATTTCGTGATTTTCAGGGGGCGGCGATGTGCAGAAATGATGACCACTGCGCCAAATTTGTTACCGGGAACCGCGCAGAAAGTCCGCTATGCGCTTGTCTCGCTCAAGCCCTGCAACATCGTCGGGGGTCGGAAGCTGCGGCTTGTCCCGCGTTGCATTAACCATGCAGAGGAACCCGAGCGGCTCCTGTCCGGTGGCGCGGAACTGATGCCAGGTCATGGCTGGGACCGCGATCAGATCGTTGGTGGCAATCTCGCGCACCTCGTGACCCACCAGGCAGTGGCCGCTGCCGCGCAGGATCAGCACGTTGTGGGTGTGCTCATGACGTTCCAGCGTCGAGAAGCCGCCCGGCGCGACCTCGAAATAGCGCAGCTCGCTCTCCTGGGCCGGATCGGCGAACAGCACCTGGCGGGTGATCGATTTGAACAGCGCGCGCGCGTCCTCCTTGTAGGGCAGCACTTCAACGCCATCCCAGCGATAGCTCTTCGCCTTGCGATGAACGGGTGGGTCGGCGGCGGTCATGGTCTATCCAGATCTATCCGTAGGCGTAGGCCTTGACGGCCTCGACGAAGGTCGCGGTCGCTTCCGTGAGCCGCTCGCGCGCGGACAGGAGCCCGCCGCCGATGAGCAACATGCTATCGGCGCCGTAGAAATCAAGCATCTCCCGGACCCGATCGGTGCTCATCCCGCCGGCCGGCACGGGTACCGTTGGCCGTCGGCCATGCCAGTCCATCAGCGCCGCGTGCGCCAGCGCCCGGCAGGTCTCGGCCGAATAGCCGAACCGGCCGCCGTGGTTCGGGAAGATCACGGCGTCGGCGCCCAGCATACGGAACAGCTTTCCGAACAGGAGCGGCGGCGCCATGCGCGAGCCTGCGAGCGATGGGTGCGCCAGGAACGCGACGCCAGGATTGTCCCGCACCAGCCGATAGAAATTGGAAAGCCCTGCGACCATCGGGGCGACCATCACGGTGTCGATGCCGGCGCCGCGGGCTGTGGCAATCTGCTGGCGCATGCTGTCGAGGTCGCCGCTGAGGCTCGGCACGTAGCGCGTCAGCGAGCCGTGCCGGCGCAGCGCCGCTGTGATTGTCTCGACGCGGGCGGCGAACGGCGAGTAGCCCTGGTCGGCCAGGCCGTGATCGTCCTTGACGTAGTCGATGCCGCCGCGCGCAAAGCCGATCGCCAGTGCCGCCAGCGCATGCGCAGGCAGGCCCTGCGGCTTGAGCGCCGAGCAGGTGAGCGCGCGCCGGGGAGCGCCAACGCGCCGGCGCAAGGTTTCGATCCCGTGCCGCGGGCCGGCGAATGCGCGCACGAATTCAGCGGGCAGCTCGACATCGTAGAGCATCACGTCATCATGGATCGAGGTGTTGCCGAACAGCATGTTGATCAGCTGTCCGGCGTCGCCGCCGACGGTCGCGCTCGAAAGCGCGATCCGCACCTCGAATACGCTGCCGCCCGCATCCTTGATGTCGAGCACGCGGCCGACGATCTCGCCCCTGACATAGGCGTCGTCGATCGCTTCGGGCGGCATTTCGACGCTCTGCTCGACCGCGATGGCGCGGGCGCGCTCCGAGATCGTACGCGGATCACTGCGGACGCGATAAACCGCTTGGATGTCCAAGGACACGGCTCTTCGGGATGATGCTCAGCGCCCCGGGACGCCGACGGCGGGCCGTTCGAGCAGCCCGATGAAGACCGGTGTGAGCCGTCGCACGAGCCGGTGGCTGATATCGGCGACTACGATGGCCGTGACCAGGACCGCCACGATACAAAGCCAGAGAACGAAGACCCCGAGCAGGCCGAGGAGGATGGCGGCAGATGTCGCGACGATCGCGGGTGCAAGCAGCGCGATGGCGAACGGCCGCGGGACGACATTGCAAACGCCTTGGGCCATCGTCCGATCCTCACAAGGTCCAGTCCTCACCCGCCCGATCATCATGCCACGAGACCTGGGTATTTTCATGGTAGCGATTCGCTTTTGCTTCGTCAGTGAGGCCCGAAAACTGTCAACAGGCGCTTCGTTGCGCATCCGCTGACCAGCGGTCAGTCCGCCTGGATGCCGAGGTCGCGGACGGTCCTGCCATATTTCTGGTGATCGTCGCGGATCAGCGCGCTGAAATCCGCGGGCGAAAGGATCAGCGGCTCGAGGCTGCCGGAGACGTTGAGCCGCTCGGCAAAGTCCGCCCGGGCCAGGAGCCGGTGGATTTCCGTCCGCAGCGTGGTCACGATCGGTTCCGGCGTGTTGGGCGGCGCGAACACTCCGAGCCAGATGTCGACCGATAAGCCCGGATAGAATTCCGCGAGAGTGGGCAGGTCGGGATAGCGCTTCGAGCGCTGCCTGCCGCTTGCCGCCAGCACGCGCAGTTGCCCGCCAGCGATCAGCGCCGCGCTCGCCGAGCCCGAGAACAGCACTTTGGTGTCGCCCGCGACGGTCGACTGGGTGGCCGGCGCGGCGCCCCGGAATGGCACATGCAGGAGATCGATGCCGGCGCGCTGCTTGAGCATCTCCATCGACAGGTGATGCTGGCTGCCGTTGCCGCTGGAGCCATAGGGCAGCGGCGGCTTGGTCGCGCGGGCATAGGCGATGAACTCCTGGAATGTCTTGGCGGGCACCTGCGGATTGACCGACAGCGTGAACTGATTGGTGGCGACGCTTGCAACCGGGAGCAGATCCTTGAGGGTATCGAGGCCAAGCTTGCTGTAGACGTGCGGGTTGATGGTGACGCTGCTGTCGGCCAGCAGGATCAGGGTGTGGCCGTCGGGTGGCGCCTTGGCGACTTCCGCCATGGCGATGTTGCCGTTGGCGCCGGTCCGGTTCTCGATCACGACGGTCCAGCCGCGGGTCTCCTGCAGCCCTTGGGCGATGAGGCGGGCCGAGATGTCAGGTGCGCCGCCGGGCGGGATGGTGACCAGCATGCGGATTGGCCGCGAGGGGAACGACGTTTGCGCCGCGGCGGCACCCATGAGGGCGGCGGTGGCCAGAATGGCGAGGGCCCATGCTTTCGGGCTCATTCTTGTCTCCAACAGCAAAATTGATGCCCCATCATCGGCAAAAGCGCGCTTGAATGCCAGCGTTAACCTGAGGTCGCGATGTCGCGCATGGCTGTCCCGCTGGCTGGGGCGACCTTGCGACCCCCTATGGCCATGCTACACAGCCCGAGCCCCTTTATATCCTTCCGATTCAGCAAGTTTGACCATGAACATCCTCCTTCTTGGCTCCGGTGGACGCGAGCACGCGCTCGCCTGGAAGATCGCGGCGAGCCCGCTCACCGAGCGGCTTTTCTGCGCGCCCGGCAATGCCGGCATCGCCAAGGAAGCGGAGATCGTGGCGCTCGACATTGCCGACCACGCGGCCGTGATCGCGTTCTGCCGGGAGCAGCAGATCGGCCTGGTGGTGGTGGGTCCCGAGGCGCCGCTCTGCGCCGGCATCGTCGACGACCTTGCGGCCGCAGGCCTCAAGGCGTTCGGCCCGTCCAAGGCCGCCGCCCGGCTCGAAGGCTCGAAGGGTTTCACCAAGGATCTCTGCCGGGCGAACAGCATCCCGACCGCCAGCTACGAGCGCTTCACCTCGGCTAATCATGCGAAGGCCTATCTGCGCGCGCAAGGCGCTCCGATCGTGGTGAAGGCCGACGGGCTTGCGGCCGGCAAGGGCGTCGTGGTGGCGCAAAGCGTGGCCGAGGCGGAGGCCGCGATCGACATGATGTTCGCGGGCGGTCTCGGCGAGGCCGGCGTCGTGGTCGAGGAATTCTTGACCGGCGAGGAAGCCTCGTTCTTCGCGCTGTGCGACGGCGAGAGCGCGATCCCGTTGATCGCGGCGCAGGACCACAAGCGCGTGCTCGACGGCGATCAAGGCCCCAATACCGGCGGCATGGGCGCCTATTCGCCCGCTCCGGTGATGACTCCGGAACTGACGCAGCGCGCGATGGATGAGATCGTGCTGCCGACCGTTCGCGCCATGAAGGCGATGGGCGCTCCCTACAAAGGCGTGCTGTTTGCCGGGCTGATGATCACCGCGGAGGGCCCGAAGCTGATCGAATACAATGTCCGCTTCGGCGATCCCGAATGTCAGGTCCTGATGCTACGCCTGATGTCGGACCTCGTGCCCGCGCTGCTCGCCTGTTGCGATGGCGTGCTCGGCAACTTCGATCTGCGCTGGTATCCGGACGCTGCACTCACGGTGGTGATGGCCGCCAAAGGCTATCCCGGCAGTTACGCCAAAGGGTCCGTGATTGAGGGTCTCGACGCCGCTGCGGAGGTCGAGGGCGTTGAGATCTTTCATGCCGGTACGCTGGCGCAGAGTGGCAGGGTTGTGGCGAATGGAGGGCGGGTTCTGAATGTGTGTGCTCTCGGTAAAACCGTAGCGATTGCGCAGGCGCGCGCGTACCAGGCGATTGATCGGGTTCGCTGGTCTGACGGCTTTTTCCGACGTGATATCGGCTGGCGAGCGGTCGAGCGCGAGCATTCCCGATCCGCACAATCTTGACGACAATGAGGAACTACCTGGGCACCAATTGCCCTCGTTTAACACCACTTTAACCATAATTGGCTAGTCATGATGAGCCCCAGAGTTCAGATGCCAGGGGGGGCACCAATGACGACGACGACATCGGAACTGAACCGCGACGAAGAGCAGGCCGCCGCCGACCGCAAGGTCCGCATGACGGATGCCATGCGGGAAGGCCTCGACGCCTTGGAACGCGAGTACGCGGCGTTCGTGGAATCGTCCTTCGAGACGCTTTCGCTCATTACCGATCGGCGCTCCCGCCGTCGCTGAGGGGCCTCGCCGCAGCAAAACTGCCACGCATGTGCGGATAAGTGCTATATCCGCCGTATCTGCGAATGGCGTCCAACTGCGCATGTCAGGGCTCGATCGGCAAAGCGCGTTTTCCGGCACGCGGAATGTCGCCTCGCACTTGGCGTTCGACGCCGAGCGGCTTGAAGCGTATCTAAATACCTTTGTGCCGGGCTTTGCCGGTCCGCTGACGGTTCGGCAGTTCAAGGGTGGTCAGTCAAACCCAACCTATCTGATCGAGACGCCGGCGCGCCGCTACGTCCTTCGGCGCAAGCCGCCCGGTAAATTGTTGCCGTCGGCGCATGCGGTCGATCGCGAATTTCGGGTGATCACGGCGCTGGCGGCACACGGTTTTCCGGTCGCGCGGCCGCAGCTCTATTGCGCGGATGAAAGCGTCGTTGGCACGCCGTTCTATCTCATGGACTATGTCGAGGGCCGCGTGTTCTGGGAGCCTGAAATCCCTGAGGCGACCGCGGCCGCGCGCGAGGCGATTTACGGCGCGGTCAATGCAACGCTGGCGCGGCTGCACAGCTTCGATCCCGCGGTGCTCGGATTGGCCGATTTCGGCCGCGGCGAAAACTACGTCGCGCGCCAGGTCGAGCGCTGGACCAGGCAATACCGCGCGTCCGAAACCGAACGGATCGAGGACATGGAGCGGCTGATGGCGTGGCTGCCACGCCACCTGCCGCCGCCCGCTCCGGTGCGGCTCGTGCATGGCGACTTCCGCCTCGACAACGTGATCGTGGCGCCGTCATCGCCCGATGTCGTGGCGGTGCTCGACTGGGAACTCTCGACCCTCGGCGATCCGCTCGCCGACTTTGCCTACTACCTGATGGCGTGGGACATGCCGCCATCGCGGTCCGGCGTCGGGTTCGGCTCGCTTGCGGGCCGTGATCTTGGCGCGCTCGGCCTCCCGTCGCGTGCGGCTGAGGTCGAAGCCTATCGGGCGCGCACCGGCCTTGATCCAGGTCCGCATCTTGCGACCTACCTCGCCTATAATTTCTTTCGCGTCGCCGCCATCCTGCAAGGCATCGCCGGCCGCGTCCGTGACGGCACGGCGACGAGCGACAATGCGGCCGGCATGGCCGCCATGGTGCGTCCGCTTGCCGCCAAGGCATGGCAGTTCGCGCAGGAGAAGATAGGATGAAAAGCTTGGCGCTGGCGCTCGGCGGGGGCGGCGCGCGCGGGATCGCGCATATCGCGGTCATCGAGGCGCTCGACGAGATGGGGGTGCGACCGGTGGCGATCGCCGGCACCTCGATCGGCGCGCTGATCGGTGCGGCCTATGCGTCTGGCATGTCGGGCCGCGACATGCGCCGCTATGTGATCGCGCTCGCGCATGACCGCAGCGAGATGTTTCGCCGGGTGCTGGCCGCGCGCGCCGGCAGTTTCACAAGCTTGTTCCGGCAGGGGTTCGGCGCCGCCACGTTGCTCGATGCCGAGAAGCTGTGCGCCAAGTTCCTGCCTGAGACTATTCCTGATGATTTCAGCGCGCTCCAGATTCCGCTGATTGTTCTGGCGTCGGACCTGCACCGACGCGAGCCGGTCGCGTTTTCCCATGGTCCGCTCAAGCCCGCGCTGGCGGCCTCGATCGCCTTGCCGACGCTGGTGCGGCCGGTGCTGATCGACGATCGCATCTTGATCGATGGCGGCGCCACCAATCCGCTGCCGTTCGATCAGCTGCGCGGACGCGCCGACGTGATCGTGGCGGTCGACATTTCAGGCGAGGGCAGCGAGGACCGCCGCGACATCCCCAATCCGTGGGAATGTCTCGTGACCACCGTGCTGGTCATGGGTACCGCCATCACGCGGGAGAAGCTTAAGCATGTCGCGCCCGATCTGATGGTGCGGCCGAAGGTCGGGATCTTTCGCACGCTCGACTTTCTGCAGGCCAGCGCGATTTTGCGTGCGGCCGAGCCGGCCAAGCTGGAAATCAAGGACAGGCTCGCCGTGCTGCTGGGTGGTTAGCGCCTAGCGCACGTCGCAGCGCTTGGGATCGTCCAGCACCGTGCTGCTCAGCGTGACCCAGGCGTTGGCTGAAAAGAAGCAGACCGCGACCGTCTTCTCGCGCTGGAGGGTCACGATGAACGCCTCCCGGTTCTCGCTCACCTCGCCGCGCACGAACGAGACGTTCTTGATGTCGAAGCCGCGCCCCATCAGGCTCTTGAACGACTGCTGCTCCTGCGCAAGGGACGATTGCGTGACGCACACGAGCGCAGCCGCGGCTGCCAACGACCTGACCATGTTTCCTCCTCGATGACCAATCCGGTAGGGGCGCGAGATTAGGGCATGATCCTGGAAAGAGGAAACCGGTTTTCAAATCATGCCCAAGGTGGCGCACCGTGATTCGAAGCGATCGAATCGACCGTGCGCCGGTTACCGCCGGTCGCGGAAGAACTCCTTGAGCAGCGTAGCGGCCTCCACTTCCCCGATGCCGCCATAGACCTCGGGCCGATGATGGCAGGTTGCGGCGGCAAAGAACCGCACGCCGTTCTCGACCGCACCGCCTTTGGGATCGGCCGCGCCGTAGTAGAGCCTGCGGATGCGGGCGAACGAGATCGCCGCCGCGCACATCGCACACGGCTCGAGCGTCACATAGAGATCGCAATCGACCAGCCGCTCGGAGGCGAGCACGCCGGCGGCCTGGCGGATCGCCAGCATCTCGCCATGGGCGGTCGGATCGCGATCGGTGAGAGTGCGATTGTGCGCACGCGCAATCACCGTGCCGTTGCGGACGATCACGCAGCCGACCGGCACCTCACCGGCCGTGTTGGCCGCCCGCGCCTCTTCGAGCGCTGTGGACATGAAGCTGGACGCGGGCATGACGATCTCCTCGGGCCCCAAGTTCTTCGGGCACAAAGGGCTGCGCGCCTGGCGCGTGGTGCCGCATCCGGGACACACGGCAATTGTTCTGCTATCAGGCGATCATGACGGCACGCAAGGGCGGCGGCGGAGAGGCGGCTGGCGAGCGCATCGCCAAGGTGATCGCGCGCGCCGGCCTCGCCTCGCGCCGCGAGGCCGAGGCCTGGATCGCGGCCGGCCGCGTCGCGGTCAATGGTGCCGTCATTGCCTCGCCGGCGCTCAACGTCACGCCGGAGGACAGTATCGTTGTTGACGGCGAGCCGTTGCCGCAGCGCGAGCGCACGCGGCTATTTCTCTATCACAAGCCGCGCGGGCTCGTGACCACGCGGGTCGATCCGCAGGGCCGGCCGACCATCTTTGCGGCGCTGCCCAAGCACCTCCCGCGGCTCATCAGCGTCGGCCGCCTCGACATGAACACCGAGGGCTTGCTCCTCCTCACCAACGACGGCGGCTTGGCGCGCGTGCTGGAGCTGCCGGCAACCGGCTGGCTGCGCCGTTACCGGGTGCGCGCCCACGGCCGGGTGCAGCCGGAGCGGCTCGCTGCGCTGCGCCGCGGAATCACCCTCGACGGCGTCCGCTACGGGCCGATCGACGCGCAGCTCGAGCGCGAGCAGGGCGCCAATGTGTGGCTGGTGTTCGCGATGCGCGAGGGCAAGAACCGCGAGGTCAAGAACGTGCTGGGCCATCTCGGGCTTGCGGTCAACCGGCTGATCCGGGTGTCGTTCGGCCCGTTTCAGCTCGGCGATCTGCCCGAAGGCGAGGTCGATGAGGTGCGCACGCGCCATCTGCGCGAGCAACTCGGCGAGCGCGTGGCGGCGCTCGCCGGCGTCGATTTCGCGGCGCCGGTCATCGTGCACGAGGAAGTGGAGGCGCCTGCCCCGATCCATCGTGCGACGGTGCGCGCGAACGACGCGCGCAAGCCGCGCGGGGCGCGGCCCGCGAAGGGCGAGGCGCCTCGGCCGGGCCGATCACCCAGCAAGGGCCGGCCACTCCGGGCTGACGGCGCTAAGCCGCGGAAAGGCCCGAAGGCGAAGCGCCGCGAGGCGGAGCGCCTAGGCGAGCCGGAGCTGGCGCGGCGCGAGCAGCGCCGCCGCCGTTTCCGCGGCAAGAGGGGCTGATGCGCATCGTCGGTGGCCGCTTCGGCGGGCGCACGCTCGCGGCGCCGCGCT
>DAIUEP010000105.1:0-16246 GCA_036845065.1 Xanthobacteraceae bacterium
CAGGATGAGGCGGGTATTCCGACCCGATTCAAACTGAGCGAAATCTGCTCTAGGTCTCTCGTGTGCCGTGCCCACCAGCTGTAGCTCCCGCACGTTGGCCAAGGTGGTGGGCACGGCGCACGATAGGATTTGCCACATGGAATAGCCGTGCGAGCGCCTTTGCCCACCCTACGGCGCCTCGTTGCTGCTACCGCGCCGGCTGCCTGCGCTCCTCGGAGGGCGATCCGCTCTGGATCGCCTTTCGGATCTGCTCCAGCACGGCTGGCTGCGTGTTGACGATCTCGGCCACGGTCTTGTGTAGCTCATCGCCAGTCCATGGGCTGATGTCGAGATCCTGCTGCTTGGCTTCGGCCAGGAAGTCGGCGTCCTTCATGGTGGCGTCGAAGGCGCGCCGCAACGCGTCGACCCGCTCTTGGGGCACATTGTCATTGGTGGCAACTGGCCGCGCCAGCGCCATGGTGCGCGAGATGAAGTCGAACACCAGTCTCTCGTTCGGTGAACGCGCCAGATCTCGTAGAAGCGGAACGCGCGCGTGATCCTTGTCCGGCTGCATGCCGGTCTGGATGATCACATTGAACCCGCTGGCTGCGTTCGGATGGCTGGCGAACAGCGCGCGCAGGTTGGTGGTGATGCGGCCTTCGGTCTCGCCGCGCTCCATGGCGAGATTCATCTCGGGGCTGTTGCGATAGCCGACGATGTTCTTGAACCGTGTCCCCAGGAACTGGTTGAGGATCGAGACCAGGATCACCTCGCTGCCGCCGGCGCCGGTTGCGGCGAGCGTGGTTTCGCGCTGCCTGGCGTCCTCGAGCGTCCTGGTAGCGGAGGCGCGGCGCGTCACCAGGAACAGGTTTTCGTCGCTCATATTGCCGATCCAGTTGAGCGCCCGCATGTCGATGCCGCTCTTGTCGAGGCCGAGCGCCTGATCCATCGGCTGGGTCTGCGTCACCATCGTCAGCGCGGTGCCGTCGTGCGGCGCGACCTTGTCGAAATAGTTGAGCGCGGTCAGCCCGCCCCCGCCCGGCATGTTCATGGGGACGGCCGTCGGGTTGCCCGGAATGTGGCGGACGATGTGGCGCGCCAACAGCCGCAGATAGAGGTCGTAGTTGCCGCCCGGCGCCGCCCGGATGATGACCTTGAGCTGCTTGCCGCGATAGAAATCCGCAACGGGTTGAGCGAGCGCGCTTGCGGCCACAAACGTTGTCGGGACAACAACGAGTGCCGCGACAATGAAGCTGCGAAAGCGCATGGTGCTCACCGGCGTTTGAGCATGGCGTTGATCAAGAGTGCACGACGCCAACGCTGACATGCAAGCGCCGATTCCGTGTCGCGGCAGGCTCTCGCATCCGTCGCGAGCGCTTGCCAGGGCGCGCGGCGGCGGCGACAATCCGGCTATAAAGACGGGAGGATTCGATGAGGTGCTCGATGGGAGCCATCGCCTTTTTGGCGCTGCTCGTGCTGGGGTCCTCGGCCGCGCAGGCGGACTACCCGGATCGGCCGATCCGCATCATCGTGCCCTATACGCCCGGAGGCACCATCGATGTGCTCGCCCGCCTCATCGCGCCGCGCCTGACGGCCGCCTTGGGCCAGCCGGTGGTCATCGACAATCGGCCGGGTGCCGGTGGCAATATCGGCGCTGATGCCGTGGCGAAGGCGCCGCCGGACGGCTACACGCTGTTTCTCGCCACCAATGCCCCGCTGACCATCAACGTCGCGGCCTATCAGAACATCAAATATGACCCGTTGCGGGACTTCGTGCCGATCACGGTCGCGGGCGAGAATCCGGTCTTGCTGGTGGCGCATCCCTCACTGCCCGTGAGCTCGATCGCCGAGTTGATCGCGTTCGCCAAGGCGAGGCCTTCCGAGCTTGCGGCCGGCACGTCGGGTCTCGGCACGACCACGCATCTCTCGCTCGCCCAGTTCAACAAGCTCGCTGGCGTCGATGTGCGGCATATCCCGTATCGCGGCGGCGTCCCGAGCCTGACCGCGGCCGTCGCAGGTGAAGTGCCGCTCACCTTTAGCGACAACGTCCCTGCGATGCCGCTCATCCGGGACGGACGCCTCAAGGCGCTGGCGACGACCGGACAGCGGCGGTCCGGCATTGCGCCCGATGTGCCGACTATGGTCGAGGCGGGGCTGCCGGGCTTCGATATCGTCGCGACGTCGTGGTTCGCGGCGCCCGGTCGCACCTCGATGGATATCGTGCAGAAGCTCAATCGCGAGACGCTGCGGGCGCTCAACGACCCGGAGTTTCGTAACAAGCTGCGCACCATGGGGATCGATCCGCTCGGCCTCACGCCCGAACAGGCGGCCGCGTTCCTGCGAAGCGAGCTGCCGCGCTGGAAGGCGATCGTGACCGACGCGGGCGTGAAGCTCGAATGAAGCACTGAAACGGCACAGCGGATGCTCGGCGAATTGACCAGGCGAAATGTGCGGCTGCGAGCAGGCGCGCCTGCCATCGTGTTCGAGGGGCGTACGCTCACGCATCGGCAGTTTGGCGAACGGGCGTTTCGCCTGGCGCATGCGCTCGTGGCGCTTGGCGTCGGGCCGGGCGACCGGGTCGCGGTGCTCGCGCAGAACTGCCCCGAATATATGGAAGCCTACGCGGCTGCCGAGCTTGGCGGCTGGACGACCGTCACGGTGAACTACCGGCTCACGCCGTCGGAGATTTCCTACATTCTGGCCGACAGCGCCCCAAAGGCATTGATCGCGGAGGCGGACCTGCTGGCGCGGGTCGAGCCGGCGGCTCAAGGCGCGCTCGCGCACATTCTCACGATCGGAGAGGGCGGTTCCTACGAGCAGGCGCTGGCGGGCGCGGCACCGGCGGACGCGCGAATGCCGGTGGGCCCCGACGCGACCGCCTTCCTGATCTACACCAGCGGCACCACCGGGCGGCCGAAGGGCGTCATGCTAAGCCATGGCGGCCAGATGCAGTCGGCGCGCATCTCGGCGCTCGAAGGCCAGGTGCGCCCGACCGACCGCTTCGTCCTGGTGATGCCGCTCTATCATATCGGGGCGCGCAACCTGTGGCTCATGAACTCGTTGTTCGGGTGTCCGATCATTCTGCACCGTGCGTTTCGCCCGACCGAGTTCATGGCGAGCGTCCGTGACCACCTGGCGACCGCGACGCTGCTCGCGCCGACCATGCTGAACGATCTCCTGGATGCGGGCGGCAGCCGCGCGACGCTGCCGTCGCTGCGGAAGATCATCTATTCGGCGGCCCCGATGCCGGAGCGCCTGTTGCGGCGCGCGATCGCGGCGTTCGGCCCGATCTTCACACAAGTCTACGGCATGACCGAGTCGGGCGGGCCTGGCTGCACGCTGCACGCCCATCAGCACGTGGTGGAGGGACCGGCCGAGGCCGTGCGGCGGCTGCGCTCGGCGGGGCAGCCGATGATCGGCTGCGATGTGGAGACGCGCCGCCCGGACGGCTCCCCTTGCGCGGTCGGGGAGCCCGGCGAGATCGTCATCCGCAGCGACGCGTTGATGACCGGCTATTGGAGGAACGAAGCTGCGACGCGCGAGACCCTGCGCGGCGGCTTCTTGCACACCGGCGACATCGGCGAGATCGACGCGCATGGCTTCGTCTACGTGGTCGACCGGCTCAAGGAGATGATCGTGTCGGGCGGCGAGAACATCTATTCGCGCGAGGTCGAGAACGCGCTGATGGGCCATCCTGGCGTGCTCGAGGCGGCGGTGGTGGGCGCGCCCGATCCGCGCTGGGGCGAGGCGGTGGTGGCGTTCGTGGTCAAGCGGCCCGGCCACGACGTGACGAGCGAGGCGATCATCGAGCATTGCCGGCAGGCGATCGCCGCCTACAAGCGTCCGCGCGAGGTGCGTTTCATCGGGGCTTTGCCCAAGCTGCCGAACGGCAAGGTCGAGAAGTTCAAGCTGCGCGCGCCTTTGTGGGTGGGGCACGATCGGGTCATCTGACGCTACGCCATGATCCGATCAAGTTGAATCAGGATCATGGCGTAGCTTGCTTAGCATGATCTTTTCCGAAAACCGGTTTCCACTTTTCGGGATCATGCTCTAGTTCCATGCAGCAGGCGCGACCTCAGGCCACTGGTGTCGATGAATTCAATGCCGTGCATTTCGAAGGCAGCCCGGATGGCGTCGAGATTGCGGCCGCGCGTGCTGGGCACGGCATCGAACTTTTCCGCGCGGGCGATGGCTGATTCAGATACGCCGCAGAGATTCGCGAGATCCTGCACCGACCAGCGCAAGAAGGCGCGCGCCGCGCGAATTTGAGCGCCCGTGATTGCCGGCTTCGCCGCTTGCATGTTCCAGCTCGCGCGATTCTAGTCCGGCAGCACATTTATCTCTCATGGAAAGCCTGGACGCAAGCGACGCAAGATAAGGCCGTCCGCGCCCAAGGATTGGGCAGCCCGCTGCCGTGTCTCAAGGCAGCACGCGCGTGCAGGAGGAGCGCGTGCGGATGAGCGTGCACGGTTCGATGGCACGAAATCTGCAGTGCCGGGTTGTGTGGGGCTGTAAGCCCTTCGTGCCGGGGTATGAGCTGACACCGAGCGGAGGTCGCGATGCTCGCAAGAACACTTGTCGTCATGACTTCTGGTGCTTGCATCCTTCGGGACGCAGGCACGGGATAACGGTCAATACACGCAGGTTTCTCCGGATATCAAACGTTGGGTGGAAGGTCTGACGGATGACAAGGGCCGCGGCTGCTGCGCCACCGCAGATGGCTTCAGGCCTGAAGAAGTCGAGTGGGATATGACCGAGAATGCGTATCGAGTGATGATTGCGGGCCAATGGTTCACGGTGCCGGATGGCGCTGTCATCAAGCAGGCGAACCGAATCGGCTACGCCATTGTCTGGTATTTCGTTGACAATGGCGCGCTCACCATCCGCTGCTTCCTGCCCGGGAGTGGCGCATGAACCAGTAAGCGTCGAACGGCACAGGCTGACGTGCTGTTCACGCGCCTCCAGGCCTGCTTGACGGTTCAACTGTCGAGCAGGCTCTGGCGCGCGGTGCGGGCAAAAACCCAGCGGCCGAAAATGAGCACGATCGCGACCAGGAGCGTGACCAGGATCGCCGCGATCACGAACGTCTGTGCCGACACCGCAAGCCGCGTCGGCAGATAGCCCATCACGGTCTGGAGCTGGCGCAGCTCCCAGACCAGCTTGGTGATGCCGAAGCCGACAGCGAGGCTGATCAGCGCGCCGATGACGAGGCCGATCAGCGAGGGTCCAAACACGTTGGGCAGGAAGAAGCGGACGACGTCGCTCGGCCCGGCGCCGCGGATGCGCAGCAGCGCAAAGGTGCGGCGATCCTCGAGATAGTTCGCATAGGCGACCGAGAAGATGCCGATGACGGCGAGCAGCAGGCCGCCGAACAGATAGATCTGCACGTTCTGACGCGCGAGGAAGATATACATGTCGCTGCCGAGGCGGGCGACCTCGGTGTTGATGTCACGCACGTCGAGCGGCTGGACAGGGAGACTTCCCAGGACCGCGTCGCGCAGCGCCGCCGAGGACACGCTGGATGCCGCAGCGATGCTGATCACGACGCGTGGGATGAGCACGTCGAGATTGGCCAGGCCCGGTGTGCGCTCGGCCGCGACCAGGTAGGGGCTGCTGGCGAACAGGTGATTGAGATAGTCGACGCGGGCGCCGATGAAGCCTTCGCGATCGTTGACGGTGCGCAACGGCACGCCGGGCAGGAAATAGATCGAGCCGCCGAACGGCAGCCGCGCCAGCGCCTGATTGGAGTTTCGCCCGACCGGCATCGGCTGGTCCAGCGCGCGCTTGTAGTAGCGTCCCATCGGGCTCGACGCGAGCACCTTGCCGTCGGCGAGGCTCTGCACCAGCTGTGCGAAAGGTGCGTGCTCGCCGAGTGCGGGCTCAGAATAGATGGCCTTGATGTAGTTGCGGGTATCGTCAATCAGATAGATCGGCACGCCGCTGAAGCCGCGGTCCGGCATGTAGAGGCCTTCGACCAGCCCCTCGACGATCACGGCGGCCCCGCCGACCTGCGGTAGTGCCACGATCTTCTTCACGATCGGATCGAGGGTCTGCCACAGCACGCCGACGCGCTGCTGCAGCCCGCCGCGCGACTGGGCTTCAGCCGGCATCAGGTCGAGCGCGTTGAGGGTGAGCTGGATGTCGCTGCCGAGCTGGACGCGCGCGCCGCGCTCGGTCTTGTTGTCGAACACCGCGATCATGACCGTGGGATAGAGCGCGATGCTGGTGAGGAGCGCGACGATAAGCAGGAAGCTTGCGGCGCGATGGCGGCGCACCTCCATGTGGCGCAGCGATGCGCTACGCAGCGGCCCCGCCATCATGTAGGTCAGCGGCGCGATCAAGGCCGACATCAGCTTCTGCCGGGAGGCGATGAGCGTCACGAGGCCGTAGATGAACAGCGGGAAGCTGACGAAATCAAGCGCGCGGTCGGCGTCCGCGACCCAGGGCTGCTCGGAGAGGTTTGTCAGCGACCGGTCTGTGATCCAGCCGGCGAATTTGGCGCCGCCGATGGCGAGCGCGAGGAACTGCAACAGGCCGAACCGCACACGCACGGAATGGCCTTCCGAGCTGGTGACGCGGCGGGACGCTTCGAGCGGCGACACGCGGGACGCCTCGTGCACCAGGCGCCGCCCGGTCGCGAGCGCAATCGCGATGCCGACGCCGAGGAAGATCGCGAGATAGAGCGGCTCCTGGATCTTCGGAATGAGTTCGAGCGGCGGGATGCCGCCGAAATAGATGGTGAGCGGCACGATCGTGCCCAGGATCGCGCCCAGGACGCCGCCGAAGAGCCCGCCGAGCCCGATCGCGAGCAGGAGGGTTGCGCCGATGGCGCGCCCGGGAACGCCGCGCAGGCGCAGCAGCCCGAGCTTCCTGCGCTCGTTGAGCAGCAGCAGGTTCGAGAGATTGCCGAGCAGCACGCCGGCGATCAGCAAGAGTGGCAATGAGACGAGCAGGCTGATCAGCGCGATCCTGCGGGCGATGTCGTTCATGCGCACGAACATCGCGCCGAGATTATGATCGACGGCGGCGCCGGCAGTGATCTCCTGCACCTCGTCGGTCAGATAGCTGCCGACCTGCGTGATCCGCCGCAGCGAGCCGTCGATGTCCCAGCCGGACACCAGCGCCGGACGATCGACGCGAACGAGGTGGATGATTTCGGGGAAGTATTTTCCGGGATCGCCGTGGAAGTCGCCGTCTTCGTGATGGATGAAGCCGCGCGAGACCTGATCGAAAGTCGCGAGCGTCTTGTCGTCCCAGGGCGTGACCAGGATGAGGCCGAGCTCGGGAACGAGCGTCGGGGAGCTCGTCTGTTCCAGGAACCAGCGATTGATCTCGGTCGCGTCGATCCGGATCACCCGCTCGATCGGGGTCGTCAGCGTGATGACCTCGCGTGGCTGGTTGGGAGCTGGCGTATCCTGGTCGTCGCGCACGTGCCCATGCAGGTCCTGGTCGACGTCCCCACCCTTGACGACCACGAGCTCGAACCGCTTGCGGTTCTGCAGCCGCAGGTAGGCATCGCCCATCTGGGTCTTGGAGCCGACCAGCACCAGCACCGCGCCGCCGGTGGTGGGGCGGATGTCGGCCGGAATGAGCGAGGCTTCGGTTGCGGTGAGCACCGAGATCCAGGGCGAGCGCAGCGGCTGTCCGTCGATGGTCGGCCGCAGGGTGTAGGGCGGGATGGTGCGCAGGAAAGCAAGCCGCTCAGCGCGCGCGACGCCAGAGACCTTGGAAACGGCGTCATGCAGCTTGTCGGCGAGCGGGACTTCGGCGGTCTGATAGATCGAAATGTCCCAGGGGACGCGCTCGACCTGGTCGGCGACATATCGCTGCATGGCGTAGCGCGATGTCACCGTGATGGCGGCGAGCAAAAAGACGACGAGGCCGGTGACCAGCCCGAAGATGAGCGATGGCCGGCGGCCGAGCACCTTGAACAGCACGCCCCAAATCGAGCCAGACGCCCAGTTGACCAAGCCCGAGTTGACCAAGCCTATGCCCTCCACCCGCCGGGATGCCGGCTCACGCGGCGCGCTGAATGACGCCGTCGCGCATGTGATACATGCGCGGGAACGCCTCGACCACCTTGGGATCGTGCGACGCGACGATGACGGTCTTGCCTTCGTGCTTGGCGAGGTTGATCAGCATATCGGCGATGATCTTGCTGTTGGCGCTGTCGAGATTGCCGGTCGGCTCGTCGGCGAGAATGATCGAGGGGTTGTTGACGAGCGCAAGACACACCGCGACCCGCTGCTGCTCGCCGCCGGACAGCTCCTCCGGCCGCTTGAAGCCCTTCTGCTTGAGGCCGACGGTCTCCAACAGCGTTTCCGCGCGGCTGTGCCGCTCCTCCTCGGGCGTGCCGGCGATCAGCATCGGCAGCTCGAGGTTCTCGATCGCCGAGAGGCTCGGGATCAGATTGAAGAACTGGAACACGAAGCCAATCTTGCGCAGCCGATAGTGCTCGAGCTGCCGCTCGCTCATCGCGGCCACGTTCTCGCCGTCGACGATGATCGCGCCGCTGGTCGGCCGGTCCATGCCGCCAAGGAGGTTGAGGATCGTGGTCTTGCCGCAGCCGGACGGTCCCATCAGCGCCACCGCCTCGCCACGGCCGACCTCCCATGACATCTTCTCGAGCGCGGTGACGCGCGCGGCCGCGGTCTCGTAGATCTTCGAGACTTGCTCGAGGCGGGCCACAGGTTCCGCCCTGGCGCTGTCATCCGTCGTCATACGTTTGCTCGTTCTCTATTCTTGCTCGGCGTGTAGGGTGGGCAAAGGCGTCGGCACTTTCTGTCTGTATGTGCAGGACTATCGTGCGCCGTGCCCACCACCTTCTGCGAGAAGCATGTCATGGTGGGCACGGCGCCCGAGCGACTCCGTCGTTTGGAAATCTCGTGCTCGCGCCTTTGCCCACCCTACGCCCGTGAATCATGGCTTGAAGTATTCGTAAGTGCCGCCCTCGACGCGCTCCGTCCAATTCTGCCAATAGGCGCCCGGATTGCGGGCATAGGCGTCATAGGTGCCTGGCGCATTGATGCCGGGCAGCGCCGGGATGTAGTCGCGGCGCAGGATCGCACTCGGATTGCCGTAGCGCGAGGCGAGCGCGCGCACCAAGACGTCGTCGAGCGCGGTGAGCCCGCCATGCTCGATGATCGTGACCCACTGGTCGAGATCGCGGATCCGTACCTGGAAGGTCGGCAGCAGGTTGTGATTGTGCATCGAGTGCCCGCGCGGGAGCTGGTTCTTGCGGGCGAAATCTTCGGTCTCCGGCGCCCATTCATTGACCTTGTCGGGCCCCATCGCGACCTCGGTGCCGAACGCCCAATGGATGGTGCCGGCGACGTTGCGCTCGGACAGGTTATTGCCCTCGCTCACCTCGGCCGGATGCTTGAAGTATTTCGGGTTGGTGCCCATGCCGGCCTCATAAAGCCACCAGTAGCCGGGCTTCTTCAGGAACGGATAGGTCAGCTCCTTGGTGCCGGGATAGTCCTGCAGGAGCCGCATGCCTTCGCCGTAAAGGCCACCGCCCTTGATCTCGGAGATGAGCCCCTTCGTCACCTTGATCTCCATGCGCGGGTGACTGGCGGCATGGCTCAGCGTCGAGGCGATGACACCCGTCACCTCCGGCTGCACCGGCGGAATGTAGGAGCCGCCCATCGCCGGATAGTCGACCACCGAATAGGGAAAGCGGCCGGTCGCCTGCGCCGGGAACATGAACAGGTGTCCCTGCTGATAGACGCCGGCGGCCCAGCCTTTGGCGCCAGCTTCGTCGACGTCATAGCCGAACGCGCTGCCCTCCGGATCGGTAACCTCGACGCGGTCGACGAAGCCGAGCGACTCCATGGTCTTGGTCTCGACCAGGCGCCAGACATCGGATGGGAAGGACGGCACCTGGCTCATCAGGTCGTAGAGATTGAGATAGGTGTAGTTGCCGAGGAACTTCGGCCCGTGATGCTCCAGCAGCTTGCGGGTGTTGCCGCGCCCGCCGCTGCGCCACATCACCCAGTCCACGCTCGGGTTCTTGTCGAGCCAGGCGACCAGGGCTTTCGGCACCAGCTCAAGGTGGTTGGCGGCGATCTCGGCAAAACGCGGATTGGGAATCTTCGGCTGCGGCCAGATCGCGTCGGCGAGAACCGGGTCCTGCTGGCGCACCCAGTCGCGGCCCTTCTGCGGGCTCGGCATCAGGCCGGTGACGGTGAAGAAATATTCGAGCTCGCGCTGGCCGTCGCCGATGGTGTAGGTGCGCACGCCGCCGCGCAGCTCGTCGTATTCCGCCTCGGTGAGGCCAAGGAGCTCCCACACGGTCAAGATGATGGTCTTGACGCCGCGCTCCTCCATCGCGCGCTTGATCGCGTCCTGCACCAGCATGCTGGGC
The DNA here is from genome assembly GCA_036845065.1 of Xanthobacteraceae bacterium. Classification (GTDB taxonomy): domain Bacteria; phylum Pseudomonadota; class Alphaproteobacteria; order Rhizobiales; family Xanthobacteraceae; genus VAZQ01. Next base: position 10,346 of record DAIUEP010000105.1, read on the forward strand.
TTGGAGTCGCGCAACTCGCCGACCACGATCAGCGCGGTCTTGCCTGGCTCGATCAGCCCGAGCGCCGAGCGGCCGCCGGTCTGGCGCACGGCGGCGCGTGCTTGCGGCATGAGCGCTTCGATCGAGTCGGGCTTCTTGAGATAGGAGGGGAAGGCCGGCGCCAACACCGGCTTGGCTGTGCCCGGTCCGATCAGGCCGTAGTCCTTGCGGCGCTGCGCCATCTGGTCGGGCGACCAGGGTGCGTAGACCGCGCGGCGCACTTCGAGCGGCTGGCTCTTGTCGGCAAATGCGGGCGTGGGCAGAGCGACGATCGTGCTGGTGAGGAGGGTAACAAGTGTTCCGGCAATCGCAGCCTGTCGTCCCCGCGAAAGCGGATACGCCCTGCGCTTACGATGTCGTACTGGCGGCGATAAGCTGAAAGGCCGGTGGCTATGGGTCCCCGCCTGCGCGGGGACGACGTCGGAGCAAGAGCTGCGCGCCGAGTACAACATTGTCTGCTCCTGGTTGATCTGCTCGCTTTCGGTTTCTGACATCACGGCTTGAAATACTCGTACTTGCCCGACTCGACGCTCTCCGCCCACTTGACCCAGTAGGCGCCGGGGTTGCGCGCGTATTGGTCATACGATCCCGGCGTGTTGATGCCCGGCATGGCGGTGATGTAGTCGCGCCGCAGGATGTCGTTCGGGTTGCCGTAGCGCGACGCGAGCGCGCGCACATAGGTGTCCTGCAGGGCCGTCAGTCCGCCGTGCTCGATCAGCGTCACCCACTGGTCGAGATCGCGGATGCGCACCTGCATGGTCGGCAGCAGATTATGCTGGTGTAGCGAATGCCCTTTCGGCAGCGGAATCTCGCGCTGGGAGGTGAACGCCTCGCTTTCGGCCGCCCACTCGCCGACCTTGTCGGGGCCCATCGACGCCTCCGAGCCGAGCGCCCAGTGCACCACGCCCGCCACATTGCGTTCCGACAGGTTGTTGCCTTCCGCCACTTCGCCCGGATGCTTGAAGTATTTCGGATTGGTGCCGAGGCCGGCTTCGTAGAGCCACCAGTAGCCGGGCTTCTTCTGGAACGGCCACAACGACGCGTTCGAGCCTGGATAGTTCAACAACAGACGCATGCCTTCGCCGTAAAGGCCTCCGCCCTTGACCTGTTTGACGCGGCCCTTCTCGATGAAGACTTCCAGGCGTGGATGGGTGGCGGCGTGGCTGGTGGTCGATGCGATCACGCCGGTCGTTTCCGGCTGCACGGGCTCCAGGTAGGAGCCGCCCATGGTCGGATATTCGATGATCGAGTAGGGGAAGCGGCCGGTCGCCTGCGCCGGATACATATAAAGATGGCCCTGATTGTAGACGCCGGCGTTCCAGCGCCTGGCCATCTCCTCGTCGACGTCGTAGCCGAAGGCGGTGCCTTCCGGGTCGGTGACCTCGGCGCGGTCGACAAAGGCCAGCGGCTCCATGGTCTTGGTCTCGACCAGCCGCCACACGTCCGATGGGAAGGACGGCACCTGGCTCATCAGGTCGTAGAGATTGAGGTAGGTGTAGTTGCCGAGAAACTTCTCGCCGTGGTGCCGCAGCATCTTGCGTGAGTTCGGCCGGTTGCCGCTGCGCCACACGATCCAGTCGATCTCCGGATGCTTGTCGAGCCAGGCCACCAGCGCATTGGGAGACGCCTCGAACAGGTCCCGCGCCAGCTTGGCAAAGCGCTCGCTGGTAAACTTCGCCACCGGCCAGGTCGCGCGCGCGAGCTCGGGGTCCTGCCTTTCGACCCAGTCGCGCCCCTTCTGCGCGTTCGGCATGAAGCCCGTGGTGGTGAAGAAGCTCTCCAGTTCGCGCTGGCCGTCGCCGATGGTGTAGGTGCGAACGCCCTCGCGGAACTCGAGATACTCCCGCTCGCTCAGCCCCAGGATCTCCCAGACCGTCAGGATGGTGCACTTGACGCCGCGTTCCTCGTAGGCGCGCTTGATCGCCTCCTGCACCAGCATGTCGGGCTTGGTATCGCGGATCTCGCCGACCACGATCAGCACGTGCTTGCCGGGATCGGCGAGGCCGAGCGGTGTGCGGCCGCCGGTCTGGCGCACGGCGGCGCGCGCCTGCGGCATCAGCTGGTCGACCGAGTCAGGCTTCTTGAGATAGGACGGAAACGCGGGCGGCGGCACCGGCTTGGTCGTGCCGGGACCGATCAGACCGAGCTCCTTGCGGCGCTGCGCCATCTGGTCGGGCGACCAGGGCGCGTAAAGCGCCCTGCGCTGCTCGAGAGACTGGCCGCTCTGGGCGATGGCGGCATCCGCAAGTGCCAGCATTGTGGTGAACGCGAGGGCCATTGCGGCCCCGGAACACACGGTTTGTCCTATCACGCGCATAGCTCCTCCCTGCAAGCGCCGCTTGTGGAGCGGCGTCCTGCTCGATTGCATCACGGCAGTTTAGGTCTTTCGCCATCGGCCGCAAGGGCAGGGGTTTTCCGCGCCTGGTCGCGCACGGAGCGCCCCCGCGAGGCTGCTTGCACCGGCCGCGTCGATCGCCCATTGTTTGGCAGGGCAGGCTCACTGAGAGTGCAGCAATGGACACGTCCGCGCGCCTGGTCGCGATCCTGTTCGCCACGGTGCTGGCGGCAGGCAGCGCGTTCGCCGACACGCGCGAGGACTTTCTGTCAGGCAAGACCCGCAGCTGCCCGGGCTGCGATCTCTCCGGCCAGAGCTTCAAGCGGCGCGACCTCGCCAACGCCGACCTGTCGGGTGCCAATCTCAAGGACGCCAATCTTCATGACGCGCGGCTCACCAACGCGCGTCTCGGCGGCGCCGACCTCACTTCAGCCAACCTCAACAAGGCCAATCTCAGCCGGGCCGACCTGCGCGACGCCAAGCTGCGCGAGGCCATGCTCTACGCGGCCAATCTCGACGGCGCCAATCTCGCGGGCGCCGACCTGACCGACGCGATGATGGGGACCGCGCGGATGACACGTACGGACCTCACCCGTGCGACGTTGCGCGATGTCGACCTGCGCAAGGGGCGCTTGGCGGAGACGAACCTCGCCGGCGCCGATCTCACCGCGATCGCGCTCGACTTTGCGATGATGCGCGGCGCGCGGCTCGACGGTGCCGCGCTCGTCGACGCCCGGCTCCTGGGAGCCGAGCTGACGGATGCAAGCCTGAAAGGGGCCGATCTCACCGATGCGGATGCGCAGGGCGCGAGCTTTCGTGGCGCGGATCTCACGCGCGCGAAGCTCACGCGCACCAATTTCCGCCGCGCCACCCTGTACGAGACGAAGCTCGACGACGCGATCTTCGATCGCACCATGATGCCCGACGGCACGGTGCAGCCGTAGGTCGGGTTAGCACGATCGCGTCGAAATGCGCGGAGCGCGCCGCAATCGCGGCTGCGGCGCTCATTTTTGCGCCCTCTCCCCTCGTGGGAGAGGGCTCAAGACAAGAAGCAGCAAACGCAAGTGGGGTGAGGGGGTTGCTTCATCATATGCCTTTGCTTCTTGCGAAGAGGCCCCCTCACCCAACTGTGTTTGTTGAGCGTCAAGCGCTGCCCTCAACCGCAAGGGGAGAGGGCACAATAACGACAGCGTTGCTCGCGGCTGTCTTAGTTGAGCTGCCGGATCTCCAGCCGCGCCGAGCTTTCGAACTGCCCTTCCGTCAGTTGCGTCGGCAATTGCGGATTGGTCCCGCTCTGGCCCGGCTTGCGGAAGAAGTTGACGCGCAGCGTGATCTTGCGTCCGTTGGCGGCGTCGGTCATCTCGCAGGTCTGTTTGACGAACAGCGCGCCCACCGCGCTCTCGCCTTCGGCGAGTGGCAAGGTCGAGCAGTCGCGCGCGGTCACGAGGTCGAAGCGCGCCGCCATCACGCCGCCCAGCATGTAGGCGTCGGCGCGCTTGCGCAGGTTGGCAATCGTGATGTCGTTGCGATGATCGGGCCGCGCGTCCGTCACCATGCGGATCCCGCGCAGCACGCCGGCACTGTCGAACAGGGCCGACACCACGACCGGGAAGGCGACCTCGGTCGTGCCCGCCCAGCGCGTGATCTCACGATCGGCGTCCCGCGCGCGCGCGATATATTCGAGCTCGTCGTCGTACTCGAAATAGACCTCGTGGAGCCCATCGGGCTCGGCGCGGCAGCGCGCGAAGTCGCGCCAACCCGTGAGCGGCTGGCGCGGTGCGCCGCCATTGGAGCCGCAGGCGAAGCCCCGGAATTCCTCCGGCGACGGTTGCGCCGCCACCGGCGCTCCGAGCTTGAGGTTCCAGAGCGTGGCGCGCCGCATCTGCTGCGCTGTGGTGGGGCTGAGCGCGGCGAGGAGAATAGCCAAGCACAAAATCGCCCAGGCCGAGTGCCCCGCATAGGAGAATGGAGCCTGCAACGCTTCCTCCTTGGCTTTCCGCCTGATAATAAACCGCTAACGCCAGGGAGGACAGATGCCGAGATCGGAAACAAGCCTCGTCGGCCGCCCGAGGCCGTGGCTCGGAGCATTGACCGCCGTCGTCGCGGGGACTCTTGCTCCAGTGGCGCATGCCCAGTCCGCGGACGACATCGCAGCCGGCCGCCAGCTCTTCCTGCAGAAAGGCAACTGCCAAGCCTGCCATGGCTGGGCGGGCGATGGCCGCAAGATGGACAGCCAGATGCCCGATGGCGCCAATCTGCGCGAGATTCCGCTCGACCGTGAGATTCTGATCAAGACCGTCAAGTGCGGCCGTCCGGGAACCGGGATGCCGGCCTTCGACCGGCTGGCCTATAGCGACGGGCGCTGCTTCGGCCTCAAGCTCGCGGACCTGCGGGCGCGCGGCCTGGAGATGCCGGACCCGCCCGCGACGCTCGCGGCCAATGAGGTCGAGCGGCTTGCCGACTTTCTGTTCGCCAAGGTGATCGGCAAGGGGCCGATCAACCATGCGTCCTGCGTCGACTTCTGGGGCTCGGAGGTCGAGGCCTGCAAGGACTTGAAGAAATAGCGGCAGGCGGCGCCGACCTCGTCGAACGAGATGCGGCCTGCGTCATGGCGTGACGCAGGCCGCTCAAGTATCAGGCGGAGGTGGCGCTTCAATTCAGCGCGAACACGAACAGGTAGCTCGAGTGCTCGAGCTTGTCGTACTTGACCGGATGCAGGTGGCGGCCGCTCGCCTGCACTGCCAGGTACTGTTTGGGGCCGATGGAATAGGTGACCGGCGCGCCCTTTAGCGGCGTGCCGACATTGAAGCGCCACAGCTCCTCGAGCTTCTCGTCGTCGTAGGCGATCACCCAGCCGTCCTGCAGCGCGGTGAAGACGACACCACCGGCGGTGACGAGCGCGCCCGAGCGGTTTTCGATGTCGGTCACCGCCTTGGCGACGATCTTGTGGTTGACGGTGTCGTAGGCCGTCATCGAGCCGTAGTAGAGATCGCTGGTATAGGTGCGCTTTGAGAATTTCTGACGGTCGAGACCGCCGTCCGGCCCCTTGAACGCCGCCGTTGAGCCGTTCTGCGTGAAACAGCCCTCCGAGCCGACCCCATACGCGATGTGCTTGACCGGATTGTAGGCCGTCGGCTGGTGCGCGACACCGCCGTGCCAGGTCGGGCATGCCCGCTTCATGACCGAGGCGTCGGCGCGCAGCGCACGCGCCTCGGGCTGATATTTCTGCACATCGAGCTTGGGATCGTATTCGACCGGCATGCCGGTCTTGGGATCGAGGCCCTTGGTCCAGTTCAGCTCGTTGGTGTATTGGCCGCCCTTGATGAAGCTGCCGTTGCCGCGATCGAGCGAGTAGTAGAATCCGTTTCGCCCGAAGTGGCTCACGACCTTGCGCTTCTCGCCGTTGATCACTTCATCGTAGAGCATATGGATGCCGATCTCGTCGTAGTCCCACGAGTCGTTCGGCGTGTACTGGAAGTGCCAGACCAGCTTGCCGGTATCGATGTCGAGCGCCACCACCGCATTGG
>DAIUEP010000106.1:0-16024 GCA_036845065.1 Xanthobacteraceae bacterium
GTTCGGCCCAGCTCGCCAGCGGGCGTTACGCCATGATCGACGACGGGCTCGGCTTTAGTTTAGTGCCCTGGCGACCCGTGCTCGACAAGGAGATCGGTCGCCAAGTGATGGGCGTGATGCGTGGCGGCGACATCTCCTGGCAGCTCGGGCATGCCGTGGGGATCGGGATTGGCCTGTAGCGGCGCTACAGATCGCGGACCAGAAAGCTCACGACCCGCTTGCATCAGCATGGCAAAATCCGAATGGGATCAAGCAAGGACAAATGATGGCGCCGGCGCCTGCCGTGACGCCCGATGGAGCGGCGGAACCCTGCTGGCCTGAATCTGAAAGACCGCCAATGATTTCTTTTTCGACGATCCCTTGCGACAGGCTGAATTGACCTCTTGTGGCGGAGAGCTTGACCCTTTCAATTCAGCGCTATGGTCGAGTATCTCGCCATCGGTAAGGCCGACGGAATTATTCAAGCACGCGAACGTGTTCCAATGCTCCGCGATCCTGCACGCCAAGAATTCGCTTCTCAGGGAGTCACCAACAGCTTAGAATTTGTGGTGGTACAAAGCGCGTGACACGTGCCAAACCCAGGTCGTCCATCACACCGCAGACGCCGCTTAGACTGGCAGCTGCGGTGACGGTCGCATTCCCTGACGGCTCGATGAGCGTCAGTGGTCTGCGGCGGGAAGCGAGGCGAGGCCGCCTCACCATCGAGCGGATCGCGGGGAAAGATTATACAACCCTCGCCGATATCGAGCGAATGAGACAACGATGCCGCGTCGAAGCAAAGGCCCGCGACTCTGGCTGCGTCCAACCCGCCGCGACCGCTCGGGAAGACGCGCTCGGCAAGCGGTCTGGATCATTCTCGACGGCGATAGACATGTCGCCACAGGATGCACTGCGAGCCAAGTTGCAGATGCGCAAGACAAGCTCGCCAAATACATCACTCAAAAGTACCGACCGAGTCGTCGCGAACGGGACATCGAAGACATAGACATCGCAGATGTGCTGTCCATCTACGATAACGATTGCGGCCCTCTGCAGGTGAAGCGCGCACAGCTCGATGCGCGATTGCAGCGGCTCAACGAATTCTGGGGCAACCGCAAGCTCGCCGGGGTGACGGGGGAGACCTGTCGTGAATACGTGCGCTGGCGCGGGTCGCCCGGTGGCGCCAGGCGCGATCTCGAGGACTTGCGGGCAGCGATCAATCACCATGCTAAGGAGGGATTGCACCGCGGCGTCGTGCGCGTCGTGTTGCCTCCCCGGGGCCCCGCGCGCGCCCGCTGGCTGACGCGGAAGGAAGCCGCCGCACTGCTTCGTGCCTGCTGGAGAGCGCGCGAGGTGCAAACCCAACATCGTGGCGCGTTAAAGGGGGCAAAGATCGAAACCGACAAAAAGCCCCTGCGCCACTTGGCGAGGTTCATCCTGATCGGTCTCTACACCGGGACACGCGCCGGCGCGATCGCGACAGCGTCGCCGCACAGAGGTGAAGGCAGATCATTCGTCGATCTTGAGCAAGGCATCTTCTACCGGCTCGCCGAGGGACAGCGTGAAACGGCCAAGCGCCAGCCGCCTGTTCCCATTCCCCCACGCCTACTCGCGCATCTTCGGCGTTGGTATGCGAAGAACATCGCGCGGGATCATTTCGTCGAGTGGCACGGAAGACCCATCAAGTCGGTCAAGACAGCATTCAAGACTGCCACGCGACTGGCCAAGCTCGAAGGCAATGTCACTCCGCACACGTTACGCCACACCGCCGCCACGTGGCTCATGCAGGCGGGCGTCGACAAGTGGGAAGCAGCGGGATTTCTCGGAATGACCGTCGAGATGATTGACCGCGTGTACGGACACCATCATCCTAATTACCTACGCAATGCTGCGCATGCGATCGGCTATCGTCCGCGCGTTTCATTGGCCCAATCATTGGCCCGACGCCAGCCGGCGCCCAAGCGCGCCCCGCAACCTGTTGAAATCATTGGTGGGCCCGGGAGGACTCGAACCTCCAACCAGACCGTTATGAGCGGCCGGCTCTAACCATTGAGCTACGGGCCCGAGCCGCGACGAGGGGCGCCTACGGGCGCTTTTTCATACAATGCAACCGCTTCCGCGACAATCATGCGCCGCGACTCGCCTGGCGTGCAGAGCCGGACGCCTGCACGCGCGCGATGGCGGCGCGGCGGCGTCGCGTGATCAACTCTTGATCGCCAACGGCGAACGATTCAGATTGCGCACAGACGGCGAATCACGGGCAGGCCACCCCGTGCCGCCGCGGATGGATGCGGAATGCTGCCTGATCTTCGCTTCGCCATTGGCGCAGTGCTGGCTAGCGCGTTGCTGATCGTGACGGCCTTCGGCCTGGCTGCGACTGTACGGGTAGCGCATCACCAGGCCGCCAGGCCAGACGATCCGTGGCGCCTGCTGGCTTTTGCCGATCCCGCCGATTGGGGCCTTCTTACTGCTCAACCGCGGCCAACGACGGCCGCAAAAATGGAGGCAGTGGACCGGCTGCCCGAGCATCTCGCCGCCACGACACCCGACCCTGACACGACTGGTGCCATCGACAAGCGCGAGCCCGAGGCTCAAACCGTGGAGATCGGCGAGCAACTCGCAGCGCTCGACACAGCGCCCGCAACCATCGCACCGACGGCACCCGCAACGGTGCCGGCCGAGCCGGCAACCACACCTAGCGACCTTGCAGCAGGCGCGGCCGAGCCTACGCCGGACCCCGTCGAGGTCGTGGCCGCGATCCCCGAGACAGCGGCCGCGCCTGTCCAGCCGACTGCGACGCCACCGGACGTCGATATCCCGAACGTCAAGGTCCCGAACATCGAGATCCCAAACGCTGAAACCGAGGCGCTCGAGTCGAGCGAGCGCGTCGCCGCGCTGCCGGCGTTCCCCACCGCCGGTCATGGCTTCGTGCCGCCCCAGCACCCCGTCGCGCTTCCTGCGCTCGAGCCAGGGGGCAAGCCTGTCGCCAAGAAGACGGCGAAGAAGAAGGCGGCCAAGGGCCGCCCGCACCCTCGCCCGGCCGTGACACCACCGCTGGCGAATACCGGCTACCCGGTGATCGGCTACGACAAGAACCCGGTGATCGGCTACGATAAAAAATGGACAGTCGATTGAGCGACGGCCACCGCCTCACATGCGCAGCAGCCGCTTGGCGTTGCCGCTGAGGATCTTGATCTTGTCCTCCTCGCACAGTGGAATCGTATCGACCCAGTTGGTGCCCAACGGGTTCGCGACGAACGGCCAGTCGACCGCGAACATGATCCGGTCGATGCCCAGCTCCTGGACGCAGCACAACAGCGCCGGATTGGAGAAGTTGCCGCTGGTCGTCAGATAGACATGGCTCGAGAAGACGTCGCGGAACGAGAGCGGCTTGGCGCCCGGCCGCGACAGCGCCTGGTCGATGCGCCACAGCAGAAACGGCAGCGTCTCACCCAGGTGACCGATGATGATCTTGAGGTTCGGGTGCTTGTCGAACACACCGGAGAGCACCATGCGGATCGCCTGCGTCGCGGTCTCGACCGTGAAGCCCCAGGCCGCGCGGATCACCATCGGGAAGTCCTGGATGTAGTCCTTGTAGTAGGCCTCCGTCACCGCCGGATGCGGCACCGACGGATGCAGGTAGATCGGCACATCGAGCTTCTCGGCGCGCTCGAAGATCGGCCAGAACCGCTTGTCGTCGAGGAACAGGCCGCCCGTGAGCCCATGGATCATGGCGCCCTTGAAGCCATGCCTGGTCACCGTGCGTTCGAGCTCGTTCGCGGACGCGATGGGATCGCAGGTCGGCAGCGCGGCGAATGCCGCAAAGCGGTCGGGCCGCGCCTTGACGACGGCGGCCAGACGGTCGTTCACGCGCGTCGCGATCGCGGGCGCTTCCGGGCCCGTCAGCTTCTGCGCGGACGGCGCGCCGTGGGAGATCACCTGGATGTCGATCCCGGCCTCGTCCATCTCCTTGAGGCGCAGCTCGCCCATGTCGAACAGCCGCTTGGTGATGTTCGCATTACGCTCCACGCTTTGCGCGTGGCCGGCCAGCTCTTCGTCCCAATAGTGCTCTTCCAGTGCGATGACCGGACATTTCGGCTTCCGCAGCATTACGTTTTTTCCCCACCCTTTTAGCGCCCACGACTTCCATATCAATTGCCTGGCGCGCTGTCGCGGGGGCCCGCTTCTCCAGTACCGATAAGTGGCGTAACGGCCACATAACCGGCAGCGCGAGCCCCGCATGAGGCGCAACCCTGCCTTGTCATATTCCCCTTGGCGAAAGGGGGTCGTTGGGCCTTACGTATCCATGGGGGACGCGATCATGCGGAACAGGACGATAGCCATGGCGCATCTGATGGAGAAGGAGACGATTCTGCGCGCCAACTCCGCGCTTCTGCTCGCCCTTGTGGGAGGTGGACTCGCGGCTTGCGCAGTTGGCGCCGTCGTTTACGACATCGGCCGGATGGTGGGCGCGTGGTAGCCACCTGCCGCCAATCGCGCATTTGTGATAGGCGTGGAACCGCGCACCCGCAGAAGTCTCACGCGTTATATTTGATAAGTTAATGCTCTGGTGCCTGCTCCGGTCAGGCACTCAGGAGCGCGCGGGCTTGTGCTGCTCGCGCTGTCGGTAAAAGCGGACGATCTCCCGCGCGGTCGCGGTCTTGAGCCGCTCAAAGCTCGCCATCGATTCCTCGACCGCCTGGACAGCGCCGCCGCTGTGACGCACGCGCAAGCTGAGCACCGCCTTGGCAGTCTGCCATGACAGCGCGAGCGCCTTGACGATGACGACGATCGTCTCGGCGCGTTCCTGCGTCATCGCTTGCTCGACGAACGAGAGCGACAGCTCGCTCATGACCGCCAGTGCGGCGACGGTTTCGGCGTAGCGTCCCGACTGCGCAAAGCTCTGCAACCGCTCATCGTCGAGCTGGCCGACCCGGTGCAGCGCCTCGGCGAACGCCATGGCGGCGGCGTGATCGCGAATCTTGTCGAGGACATCGCTCTCGATCCGGCCGGCCGCCTCGCTCACCGCCTGACGAACCTCGCGCTTGGCGTGCGGATGTACGGCCTCGAGCTTGGCGCGGACCGCATCGGACGCCGCGTCGAGCAGCCGCAGGAAATGGTGCAACGGGATCTCGCGCCGCGAGCCGACACACAACGCGAGCCGCTCATCGCCTTGCGCCCGACGCACCAGTGTCGTGTAGCCAGCCTCCGAGAACGTCGCGCCGCGGTTCTCAGCCGTGCTGAGAACGACCATCTGATCGCCGCGCACCACCAGCACATCGGTAACTGCCTCGCTCAGCGTCGGCCGCTGCGAGATCGCCAACAGGTGGTCGGGCCCTTTGGTGCTCGCGGTCTCGACCAGGGTCGCGTCATCGAGCCGCACCGATTGCGTCAGCACCGGGCCCGCGACCTCGATCGCGTCGTCGAGGGCGAGCGCCCGAATGGTGATCGGCGGCGCGTTCGGAATTGGCGCCAGACGCGTTGCGAGCAGCGCCCGCGCCGCGGTTTCGATCTCGGCAGCAAGCCGCGTGAACACGCTGTCGAAGACCGCGACGTCCTCGTCGGTGCATTGCGGCGAGCCGATCACGAACAGGTCGGTCACGTGCCGGAGCATCTCGGCCTGCCGGCCAAGCGAGCCACTGGCGATGGCGTCCTCGACCCGGCTCAGCAAGCTGATGGCGGCGTTCATCGGCAGTCCGATCGGCGGGCGGACGTCCGCAATCGCGTCGCCCACGAGCGATCGAGCTGATAGCTATTTGACGATTCGTGAGTCATGACCCCGGTCCCGACGGCACTCTGGTACGGAGGGCGTAAAGGTCAGGTTGACGATTGATTAATGAATTCTTACACGGTCCAGTTGCGCTATTCGGGCTTAATCCCGGCCGCCTTGATGATCGCGCCATAGCGCGCAATGCCGTCGACGATCAGGGCGCGAAAGTCGTCGGGCGTGCCGCCGATCATGGCGAGGCCATTCTCGTCGAGCTTGGCTTTCACGTCGGCCGCGGCGAGCGCCTTGACGACCTCGCGGTTGAGCCTGCCCGCCAGCGGCGCCGGCAGGCCCGCGGGTCCGAACACGCCAAACCACGATGACGGCTTGCGGAACGCCGGGACCGCCTCCGACATTGATGGGATATCCGGCCGCCGCGCAAAGCGCGCAGGCTCCAGCACCGCCAGGATCTTGACGCTGCGGGTATCGCCGAGCGCGAGCGCGTTCGAGATTGAGAGAAAGGCCATCGGGATGTGGCCGGCAACGACGTCCTGCAGGGCGGGCGCCACGCCGCGATAGGGCACGTGGTTGATGGTCACGCCGGCGGTCTGGTTGAACAGCTCGCCCATCAGATGGAAGACCGAGCCGACGCCGGATGAGCCGTAACTGAGCGCGCCCGGCCGCGCCTTGGCATAGGCCACGAGCTCGCCGACCGAATTGACCGGCAGCGCGCCATTGACGATGAGACAGGTCACCGGCTCGACCGCCGCGACGATCGGCGCAAAGTCCTTCACCGGGTCGTAGGGCAGGCTCTTCATCAGATGCGTGGCGGTCACGTGCGTGGATGCCGTGGTGAACAGGAGCATCTGGCCGTCGGGCGCCGCGCGCGCGACCGCGTTCGCGCCGAGCGTGCCGTTCGCACCGGTGCGATTCTCGACCACGACCGCCTGGCCCAGTGCCTCCGCAAGCTTTGCGCCTGACAGCCGCGCCACCAGATCAAGCGCCGGCCCGGGCGGGAACGGCACCACGATCGTGATCGGCTTACCCGGCTGCGGAGTCTGCGCGGTCGCAGGCGCGGTGATGGCCAGCATGACGGCGAGTGCGACGCCGATCATGCTTTGGTTTCGTTTCTTCACCTTGGATTCGCTCACCTTGATTTCGCTCTCGTTGGCTTCGCCTTGTCGCAACTTGCGCAACGTCTTCGCCCTGCGCTCACCCTGCCCAACTCTACATGTGGCGGTGGGGCGGTTTCCATCGAAACCGCACGTCCTGTTGGTTTTGTTTTGCCAAAGGGAAAAAGGAGATCGGCCCCTGTTCGGTCGCTGGGCCAGGGGGGCGCCCTCCGGAACCTGCATCAGCAGTGCGCACTGTCGTATGCGCTGGAAATCTGTTACAAGTTGCGCGCATGGCCACGCATCGTGCCGATGACCGAACGCTCGAAGCGGATCTCCGCAATCTGCTGGTCAGGCTTTGCGTCGAGTGGGGCTTTTGCATCCGACCCAAGGACCGCGATCGAATTGCGGCAAGCGCCCACTTGCAGGCGACCGACTTTGCGGCTCAGGTGCTGCGGGCGGAGGGGCTCGATCCGCAAATTGAAACGCAGTGGTTTCGCAAGATCAAGAACCGCTTTGTCGAGCAATTCGGCGAATCGGTTTCGGCGGAGGATTATCCCAAGCAGCGACCGTAGGCGCGTCGTTGAATCATCGTGTCGGCGCTGCGAAGATCGGCGCCACATGATGTCCGCGCTCCTTCTCGGACCTCCCGCGATGACTGCTCTTGCGCCGCTATCGGGGGACAAGCGGATATCAAACACGCTAATCTGAGTATTCGACCTAACGAAGCAACGGGAGGATGACATGCGCGGCCTTGCTATGTTCGTCGCCGGCACACTGGTCGGCATAGCGGCAACCTCCATGGCCCAGAGCCAGGGCCCCAACCGAGGCGTGGTGGGAATCAATCATGTGGCATTGGCCGTGCCCGACATCGACAAGGCGGTCGAGCACTACACCAAGGTGATGGGCTTCCCGGAGGCGTTCCGCGTCCGGACCCCGCAAGGCGAGGTCCAACTGGTTTACATCCAGGTCAGCAAGGACACGTTCATCGAGCTGCAGACAATTAATGCCCAACGCCCGGCCGGCATCTACCACTTCGGCGTGGTGGTCGATGACATGGCCCTGGCGACGGCCATGTGGAAAGCGCGCGGCGCCGACGTGCGCGAGATCACGCCGAGCAGCGGCACCAAGGCCATCCTGTCGAACATCTACGATCCGAACGGCGTCCGAATGGAGCTGCTGCAACTGCCGCCGGACTCGCTGCACGCCCAGGCAACGAGCCGCTGGAAGTAATGTCGAGAAGGAGGACGGCGGCCTCCATGGCGTGAGGCCGGCCAACGGCCTTCCCTCACCCGCGCTTGTTATGCGTCGCCTGCGCGCGCAGGCGCTCCTCCTGCTCGCGCAAGTCCGGCGTCATGGCAGCGCCGAAATCCTCGATCTCGAAGAAGGGGCGGATCTCGATCTCGCACTCCTCCTCATGCGGATTGGGGCAGCGCTTGACCCAGTCGATGGCCTCCTGCAGCGACGACACCTTCCATAGCCAGAAGCCGGCAATGAGCTCCTTGGTCTCGGCGAACGGGCCGTCAATCACCATCCGGTTCTTGCCGGAGAAGCGCACGCGTGCGCCCTTGCTGGAGGGTTGCAGTCCTTCGCCATCGAGCATGATGCCGGCCTTCACGAGCTCCTCGTTGAACTTGCCCATGTCAGTCAAGAGCTGCTGGCTCGGCATCTGACCAGCTTCCGAGGCCTTCGTGGCTTTGACGATCACCATGACTTTCATGACTGGACCTCATCACTTTGGTGTGCGGCCGCCGCTAGTGCCCCGTTTCCGAAGTTCGTGAGTCGTCGCAGCACCCTCTGACACGAACTTCGGAAACAAAGGGCACTAGCAAGTCTATAATTCTAATGCCGCTTTTGAAGTTCCTGACCGAGTTTGCGGCAAGTGGTGTAGGAACTTCAAATCGGCGGCACTAGACCGGATTCCGGTCATCTCGATACACTCGCGGTCTCTCTCGGCCTCATGGTGAGGAGCCGCAATCCTCGGCCGATCCAAACTCCGCAGTCTCGTGCGCGGCGTCTCGAACCATGGGGCCGCCCATCCTTCGAGACAGATGCACGCAAGAGCGTGCATCTCCTCAGGATGAGGCGGGTATTCCGACCCGATTCAAACTGAGCGAAATCTGCTCTAGGTACCGCGGGCGGCTCTGTCCTCAAGACGTTTGCAGGCGGCGCGGTCCGACATTTCGTCAAGGAATTATCCGCGCGAACCTATCGATCGGTTGGCCTGCCGGCCGCGCGGTGGCCAGCATCCGGGCAATGCGCCATAAGAACCCCGATGGAGCCGAGTGGCCGCCCCTTGATAGCCGTGCCACATCAAAGACGTGGATGGCCGGGACAAGCCCGGCCATGACGTGGAGAGTGTGTCGATAACCACGAGAGTTAGTATTACAGCGTTCTTTGTTTGGCTCCGCATTCCTTGCAGGCGTATTCGACCCGGGTCTGCCCTGAGTCGGCGGAGACGCGATTTGGCGCACCGCATTTCCCGCATTTGGTCTCGATACGGGTTTTGCCCTGCTTGATGGAGAGGTTCTTCCGCTCCATCGCCTCTTTCACCAGGCGCTCAGCCTCGGCACGCGCCGCTTCCTTTGACATGTCAAGCCTTTCTGCATTTGGGCCCTGTCTAGCAGAATAGCCCGGCGGAGCGAAAGCGACATATCGGGGCGGGCGCACTTAATTCCGCCTGCGCTTTGCGCAAGCGCGGTCAATGCAGGGCAGGTTTCAACCGTGGTGACGAGCCGCGCATGAACATGATGGCGGCTGCCTTCGCGACAAACGCCGCCCTACTCCCGCCGCTGCGTCACCAGCCTGAGCGCGTCGCGCAGATTGTCGAGCGCGAACGGCGCGAAGCGGAACACAATGCTGTGATGGCCGGCCGGCACTTCCAGGCCGCGGAACAAGACATCGGCGCGCAGGATCGGCGCGCGCGAACCGTCGATCTCGGCGATCCAGCCCGGATAATAAGTGTCGTGCAGCGCCAGCATGCCACCAAGATCGCTGTCGGTCTCGATCTCGACGCGGTCGGCACGCCAGGACACGATGCGGGCGCGGCCGGCGCTGGCCTCGGCTGGGTAGATGCCCGACGGCAGAGTGTCGTCGTCGATCAACACGCGATCGGGCGACGGGCTCGCCAGGAGCTGCCCACTGGCATTGGTGCCGTCGGCGTCGGCGACCTGGACGCGGCGCGAGAACTTCAGCCGCGACGACGGATTGCGCAGCCGATAGATCCACACTTCCGGCCCCGCCTGCAGCACGTCCGCCACCGGCCGGCGCGCGAGGTGCGCCACCTTCTCGATCGGGCGATCGAGCACGACGAATTCCAGCCCAAGCGCGCGCGCAAGCTCGCAATCATAGTTCTCAAAGGAGGCGGGGAAATCGCGCTGGTCCTGGCGCCAGGTCGCTTCGCCCGGCGACACGAGGCGATCGTAGAAGCCGATGCGCAGCGGATTGTAGCCGTTGGTGGCTTCGAGCCCGCGTACCACGGCGAGATTCTGCCAGGGCCCGCCCATGCCGATGATCTCGATGCGCGGACGCTCGCCCACGGCCTGACGCTCGTGCACCAACTGCTCGATGCGGTCGATCACCTGCAAGTCCGCGGGCCTGGGCTCGTCGAGCACCGCATAGGCGCTGCGGCGCTCGGCATTGAGACGGAACCCGACGTTCCACCACATCAGGTCGGCGACCGCGATCAGCGCCACGGCGGACGCCGCGATCACGCGCGCGCGCGGCGCGCGTGCGAATGCGAGGATCGCGATGGCTCCGAGCGCGATCGGAGCAGCCTTGAGCACCGCGACCATCGCCTCAGCGCCGTGCCCCTGCCCGGCTGAGAATGCCACCGCCCACGCGAGCAGCGCGGCGACACCGGCGGCGGCCGCAATGCTCGTCACCATGCGCAGACGCGGCAGCCCGGCGCGCACATAGTCCGACAAAAGGTGGCCCGAGATCAGCGCCAGGGCTGCGACCAGCAGAAAGCTGGCATCAACCGGGCGGCGGAACTTGTCGACGCCGGGCACAAAGTCGAAGGCGAGCGCGAACAACGGCGTGTAGCGGCCGAGCGCATAGATCAGCGCCGCCGCCGCGATGGCGGTGATGAGCAAGCGGCCGCGCCGGAACATACCGCCGCCCAGAATGCCAAACCAGAGCAGCAGCACGATCGGCACGAAGCCGACGAACATGTAGTTGAAGGAATCGTCCGTATAGGTCGTTTCCGGGACCGTCGCCGGACCTGGCCCCCAAAACGCATCCTGGACGCCATATATGTTGGGCACCATGAGCTGCGCCAGATGGGCCGGGTAGAGCGAGCCGTTGAGGGCGGCTTCGAGCGTCAGGCTCGGACGGTTCGACAGCGCCGCGAACTGCATGGTGAGCAGGAACGGCACCGCGCACAGCGCAAAGCCGGCAATGCCGATCGCGACCAGCACGGCGGCGCGCTCGCGCAAATAGCGCAGCGGGCGCTCCGCGGTCGCGATCTCGCCGATCACCACGGCGGCGAGCGCGAAGCAGATCAGCATCGACACCTGGTTGCGCCCGAGCACAAGCGCCGAAGCCACAAATCCAAAGCCCAGCGCGATCGCGATCGAGCGTCGCTCAAGCGCGAGCTGCAACAAGAGGAGCGCCGGCGGAAACAGCCCGTAGGTCACGATCAGGCCGGTGTGCTGCAGCCGGCCAGCGGCAGCGCCGCCGAACATGAACAGCACGGCCGCCAGCACGCAGGCCGAGAGCGGCCAGGCCGCCCGCCAGCCGATCGCCGCGACCGCAAGCCCGCCGATCAGGAGATGAGCAAACACGATGAGATCGAACGCGCGCAGCGACGGCGTCGGATCGAGGAGCGCCCACAGCACGAACAGCGGCGCAAAGATCAGCGACTGTGGATCGGCAACGCTCGGATGGCCGCCATAGTGATAGGGATTCCAGAACGGCGAAACACCGGCATGGAACGACGAGGCCAGGAACCGGAAGAACGCATAGAACTGGTTCTTGGAGTCCCAGGGAACGACCGTGTCGGTGACAATCCAGCGGCTCGCGGCCAGAAACCATAGGCCAATGATCAAGCCGCAGGCGGCGAACAACCGCCCGACGCCTTGAGACGGCGCACACATCGTGGCTGTCGTCGGATCGCCGTTGGCGTCCGCTGCCCCAAACCCGGCCCTGGTCATTTTCTACCCGGCGTGTAACCAGCCCGTAAACAGTTCCAGCATGGCGTGACTGGGCTACCGTGTCGAGAAGATATTTTATGGTATTTCAAATCGTTATGTTGCGGCGCACCCGGACTGCCGCTGAAAACACCGTCATTTCGGCCGCGATCAGCTCCGTCCGCTGGCAAACCATTCGCGCGGGATGGTCCGGTTGGTCCCTTCGGCGGCTAGCTTGCGATGGATGATGGCGCCGCAGGCCGCGAACTGCATCGCGAGCCCGGTGTTGTTCTTGTAGAAGAGGATCGCGCCCGGATCGGGGTGGAGCCTGGCCTTGCCGGCGACGAGATCGCCAAGCGTGTGGACGTTCTCGCGCCGGACGAGACCCTTCTCGATCGGCTCCAGCAATTCAACCTGCCGGTTGGCGCTGACGCTCTCCCAGTCGTTGATGATGATGGCGCCGGCGCGGGCGAAGGTCCTCTCGTCGACCTCGCGCCGCGTGTTGAGCACATCGGAGTTGGCGATGGTGATCACCATCTGGCCCTGCTCGAGCCAATCGCCGTCGAGCACCGGCGTTTTGGAATTGGTGGCGCAGCAGACGACGTGAGCGCCGCGCACCACCGCGCGCGGATCGTCGACCGCGACCACCTCGACCGGCTCGCCGGCCATGCGCTCGACGAACGCCCGCCGGTGCGCCGGATTGGGGCTGTAGACCTGCACACGCTTGATCGGCCGCACCGCGCAGATCGCCTGGCAGTTCGGCAAGGCTTGCTGGCCGGTGCCGTAAAGGCCGAGCACGGAGGCGTCCTCGCGCGCGGCTTGCGCGACCGCGAGCGCGCTGGTGGCGCCGACGCGCAGACCGGAGAGATAGGACTCGTGCATGAAGGCGAGCGGCTCGCCGGTCACCAGGTCGTAGAGCACGATGATAGTCCAGTTCGGCGCGTCGGGATCGGCCAGCGCCTTGCGCTGCGGATCGTTCGCCGCGACCGTGAAGTTCGAGCCGGCGCGCACGCAGGCGACCCGATAGCTCTGCACGGCGCCCGCGTGAATGTTGGCGGTGTAGCGCCGGCCCGGATCGGGCGTGTCGATGCCGTAGCGCAGCCGCGGCGGATTGACCGCCCGGCCCTCGGCCAGATCGCGGAACGCAACCCGCATCGCCTCGATCGCTTCGGGGATGGAGAGCAGGCGCGCGGCATCTTCGTCGGTGATGATGATGGGCATGGGGCAACCCTGTATACGTTGTCTGCGACCTGTAGCTGGCACGATCTCTCTTGCTGTCGTCCCCGCGCAGGCGGGGACCCATAATCACCGACTTTTCTTTCGCGGCGAAGACAGTGCCACACCGCCTGACTGCGGCGTATGGGTCCCCGCCTGCGCGGGGACGACAGCGGAGAGGCATCGTGACGACAAGCTACAGCTTCTCGATCTTCGGCATCACCTCGGTCGCCATCAGGCTGAGCGAGCGCATCGCCTGCTCGAGGGTGAGCGTGCCGAAGAACAGATAGGTGAGCAGATAATTGATCCCGAGCTCGCTGACCTGCCGCTCGATCTCGGCCACCACGGTGGCAGGCGAGCCGGCGATCGCCATGCCGTCCTTCTCCCATTCCTCGAAGGTGACGCCGCGCGGCACCAGGCCGCGCACCTGCGCCTCGTTCTGGGCGTGCTTCTTGCGCAGCCAGTTCAGGTGCTCGACATGGTAGGCGACGTTCGGCCTGGCAAGCGCCCGCGCCTCCTCGTCGGTGTCCGCAATGACGATGTGGCGCAGCGCCCCAATCACGGCGCCGCCGCGGAACTCGCCCTTCGGCACCGCCGCGCCACCGCGCTTGGCAAGCGCCTCGCGATAGGCGTCGATGTTGACCTTGGCGTAGGCGGTCGGGCCGTTGGCGACGAAGTGCATGCCGTGCTCGCCCGACCAGGCCGCGCCGGTGGTGTTGGACGAGCCGTACCAGAACGGCGGCATCGGCTGCTGCAGCGGGCGCAGCGCCATCGGCACGTTCGAGTAGGTGTAGTGCTTGCCGGTGTAGCTGAACGTGTCGTTACGCAGCGCCGTGGTCATGCAGTTGAAGGCGTCGATGAAGATCTCGCGCGAATCAGCGTGCGCCACCCGGTGATAGCCGAGCTCGAACGGCGACACGCCGCGGCCGACGCCGACTTCAAGCCGACCGTTGCTGAGATGGTCGAGGATGCAGATCTCCTCCGCGAGGCGAAGCGGCGAATAGAGCGGCAGGAGATAGACGAGCGGGCCGAGCCTGATGCGCTTGGTCGCGCGCGCGACCGCGCCGAGATAGATGCCGGGCACCGGCACGAGATTGAGCGGCGTTGCGTGATGCTCGGCGACATGCAGGCCCCAGATGCCGGCCTGGTCGGCCGCGGCGGCAAATGTCAGGCGTTCGTCGAGCGTGGTCGCCATCGGGCGATCGGCGCGCTCGACGTGATCGAAGATTCCGACTTTCATTGTTGCCTACGCTTTTCGAGCCATGGTGCGCTTACAGCTTCAACAGCCGCTTGACATTGCCGCTCGCGATCTTGGCCTTGTCCTCGTCGCAGAGCGGGATGTTGGCGAGCCAGCGCGGCGCCGGCGGCTGCGCCTCGAACGGATAGTCGACCGAGAACATGATGCGGTCGACGCCGAGCTCCATCACGCTGCACAGAAGCGCGGTGTCGGAGAAGAAGCCTGAGGTCGTGACGTAGAAGTGCTTGCGGAAGATGTCGGTGAACGGGACCGAATCCTTCTCCGAGCGCATGAACGCGTTGTTGATGCGCCAAAGCAGGAACGGCACGCCCTCGCCGAGATGTCCGAGAATGATCTTGAGCCCCGGATGTTGGTCGAACACGCCTGAGAGCACGAGCCGCACCGCCTGCGTCGCGGTCTCGAGCGTGTAGCCCCAGGCGGCGCGCAGCAGGATCGGAAAGCGGGCGGCGTACTCCTTGTAATAGGAATCGATCACCGCGGGCTGCGGCATCGAGGGATGCAGATAGATCGGCACGTCGAGCTTCTCGGCGCGCGCGAAGACCGGCCAGATGCGCTTGTCGTCGAGCCACACCCCGTTGGCGAGCCCATGGATCATGGCGCCCTTGAAGCCGAGCGACGTGACGCAGCGGTCGAGCTCGTCGGCGGCGGCGTCCGGCAGGCTGGTCGGCAGCGCCGCGAAGCCCGCAAAGCGGGTGGGATGCGCCTTGATCAGCGCGGCGAGCCGGTCATTGACCCGGCGCGCGAAATCGACCGCGACGTCGGGCCCGAGCTTCTGGGTCGAGGGCGCGGTGTGCGAGAGCACCTGCATGTCGATGCCGTCGGCGTCCATCGCCTTGAGGCGCTCCTCGCCGACATCGCGCAGCCGTTTCACGATCATCGGCACCGGATTGACGTCGAGCCCGGTATAGGTCGCGATCAGCTCGTCGTCGGCATAGTGCTCCTCGAGCGCGATGATCGGGCATTTCGGCTTCTGCAGCATGAACTCCCACCCCTCAGGTCCGTTGGCGGCGGCACCATGCCCGATCGGACCGGCCCAGGGAAGACGGCCTGTTCGGGGCCGCGGCGCCGGTCTAGGTTCCGCGCCAAGGAGGTGGCGCCATGCAGGTGTTCAATCTGGTCAAGGAGCAGGCTTGGAATCCGAAGAAGCACGTGGAGAAGATCCTCGGCGAGGTCGAAGAGGGCGACGTCACGGTCGCGTGCTGGGAGCCGGGCCAGATCAGCCCCTATCACTGCCACCCGGATGCGACCGAGATCTATTTCTGCTTCGAGGGCGGCGGCACCATGCGCACGCCGCAGGAGACCGTCGCGATCGTGCCGGGCGCGTTCGTGGTGCATCCGCCGGGCGAGCTGCACGAATACGCCAACGGGCCTACCCGCACGCTGCTCTTCCGGGTGCGCTACGGCGCCGACATGGCGAGCCGGCATATGGCCTGGCGCGGCAACGGCGAATGGCGGCAATCGGCCGAGGACGCCGCCTATTTTCGGGCGCATCCGCCGGGGTGACGGACGGACGGCGGTCACTGCGGTTCTTGTTGACGCAGACTTCTTTGATGAGCACAGACTGCAATGCACGGCACGGCGGGACTCCCTCTCCCCATCGGGGAGAGGGTGGGGGTGAGGGGGA
>DAIUEP010000107.1:0-16013 GCA_036845065.1 Xanthobacteraceae bacterium
ATGGCAATCAGCATCAAGAAAGTCGGCGTGATCGGCGCCGGTCAGATGGGCAGTGGCATCGCGCATGTGTGCGCGCTGGCGGGCTTCGAGGTGAAGCTCAACGACATCGACACCGACCGCATCAAGGCCGGCATCGCCACCATCAACGGTAACATGGCGCGGCAGGTCCGCAAGAGCACGATCAGCGAGGAGGAGCGCCAGGGCGCGCTCAAGCGCATCTCGGCCGCCGAGAGCTTCGAAGCCCTCGGCGATTGCGACCTGGTGATCGAGGCGGCGACCGAGAAGGAGGAGGTCAAGCGCGCGATCTTCGGCAAGCTCTGCGCCTCGCTCAAGCCGGACGCCATCATCGGCACCAATACATCGTCGATCTCGATCACGCGGCTCGCGTCCTCGACCGACCGGCCCGAGCGCTTCATCGGCATCCATTTCATGAACCCGGTGCCGCTGATGGAACTCGTGGAGCTTATTCGCGGCATCGCCACCGCCGATCCCACGTTCGAGGCGACCAAGCAGTTCGTCAGCAAGGTCGGCAAGACCATCGCGGTGGCGGAGGATTTCCCCGCCTTCATCGTCAACCGCGTGCTGATGCCGATGATCAACGAGGCGATCTACACGCTCTATGAAGGCGTCGGCAACGTCGAGGGGATCGACACCGCGATGCGGCTTGGCGCCCACCATCCGATGGGTCCGCTGGAGCTTGCCGATTTCATCGGCCTCGACACCTGCCTGTCGGTCATGCAGGTGCTGCACGATGGGCTTGCGGATTCCAAATACCGGCCCTGTCCGCTGCTGGTGAAATACGTCGAGGCCGGCTGGCTCGGCCGCAAGACCCAGCGCGGCTTCTACGACTATCGCGGCGAGAAGCCGGTGCCGACGCGCTAGGCGGATGGCGGAAGATAGACGACGGACAATCCAAACAGAACGTTCTCGGTCCGTCGTCGGTCTGCCGTCGTCGTTCCGATCAAGCCGCCGCGGCGGCCGGAGCGGGCGCGGTCTCGCGCCAGGCCGGAAGCGCGGAGACGCGACCGAACCAGTCCTGGATCCGCGCATAGGGCGAGACCGGCAATTCCGCTTCTCTGGCGTAGAACAGCCACGCTGCCACCGAGACGTCGGCAAGGGTCAGGTCTTTCCCCACCAGGTAGGGCTGCTTCGCCAGATGGGCGTCGAGCACGCGCGCCTCGCGATGGAAGCATTCCGTGCCTTTGTCGACCACCGCGGCGTCAGGCGGGCCCAGGTTGAAAAGCTTCTTGATCAGCCGCTGGAAAATCAGCGGCTCGCAGGCCTCCTTGCCCCAATGCTGAAGCTGCCAGCTTTGCCAGCGCATGATATCGGCGCGGGCGCGCGCGTCATTCGGCCAGAGCGTGTTGGGCTTGCGATCCGCAATGTATTGCATGATCGCGGTCGACTCCCAGAGCACAAAATCTCCATCGACCAGCGTCGGGGTGCGGCCGGTGGGATTGAGTGCCAGATAGTCGGGCGTGCGCTGCTGCCCCTTGGTCAGATCGATGAATTGAAATTCAAGCGGCAGCCCCAGATGGGCGGCAACGGCGCGGACTTTCCAGGTGTTCGGCGACGGTGGAAATCCATAGAGCTTCATTGTCATCTCCTGTGGTTGGTTGGGGGTGGATTTCTGGTGCGGGCTATCTGAGATGCTCAGGTGTTTGCCGGCGTCATCCACGCGATCGTGGCGCCGCCCGGCTCATGGAGGATCACGATCCGCCCGACGCCGGGCACATCGAATGGCGGCCGCATGACCTTGGCGCCGGCCGCAGTCGCCTTTTTCAGTCGCGCATCGACATCGTCGACCGCGATGTAGGAAATCCAGTGCTCGGGCACGCCCTTGAAATCGGCGCCCTTCATGGCGAACATGCCGCCGACCGGCTTGTCCGCCATCTTGGCAACCCAATAGGTGCCCTCCGGCATCGGCATCCCATCGAACGTCCAGCCGAGGGTGCCGCTGTAGAATTTCTTGGCTTTCTCCACGTCGTGGGTCATCAATTCGTTCCAATAGAAGTTCCCGTGCGTCCACATGTTGGTTCTCCTGGTTGCCGATTTGGCCGGCTCCCCTGGGTGCTCAGGCGAGGTATTTTTCGAGCTTGTCGAGCGATCCGGTCCAGCCCGACTGGTGGCGGTCGCGCGCCGCCTCGTCGAAGAACTGCTCGTGGGTCAGCGTCAGCAGCGTGCCGTCGCCATCGGGTTTCAAGTGCACCGTGACCAGCGATTCCCGCTCCGGCGTTGAGCGCCACGCCCAGGTGAAGACGAGCTTCTGGTTCGGCGTCACCTCGCGATAGACCCCGCTGACGTCATGCTCGTCGCCGTCGGGCGTGCGCATGATGACGCGATAGCGCCCGCCGACGCGCGCGTCCGCCTCGGCAAGCAGCAATTCGACCTGCGCCGGCCCGAACCAGCGCGCTATCTTCGCCGGGTCGGTCCAGGCTTCGTAGACCTTGGCCGGCGCCGCCTTGATGTGGCGCTTGAGGACGAGGCTTGGCTTGGCGGCGACGCTGGACTGGCTGGACATGACTCTTCCTCCACAAAAGCAGCAAGACGATCGAGTTGTTCGGACCAGAAGCGCTGGTAGTGTTCGAGCCAATTCATCGCGGTTTGCATCGGATCGGCTTTGAGCTGACAGGCAACGGTGCGCCCCGTCTTGTTCCGCACGATCAGTCCTGCATCCGTGAGCACATCGAGATGCTTCATGATCGCGGGCAGCGACATCGAGAATGGCCGCGCCAGCTCGCTGACCGAAAGGCCGTCCTGCTCGCTGAGCCGGGCCAGCAGGGCGCGCCGCGTCGGGTCGGCTAGCGCCGCAAAGGTGCGATTGAGCGAGGCGTCTTGATAGTAAACCATATGGTTAAGTATGGACGCGCATCGCCAGGCTGTCAAGAGAGGCGACGTCCAGCGCGGCGCTGCGGTCGGCGTCGCACGCCGCATGCCCAAAGACAGGGCGGCCTCATATCAGGCGTTGCAACGAGAAATTAACTGTTATCCAGTCCAATGAGCCGAGGTGAATTGAGGCCATCATGGCGTTTATCAACGGACGCTTCTATTCGTCGATTGGACGAAATTCACCCTACATGTCGCTCCAGATTCAGCGCTACAAGTCGGCGCAGGCCAACCAAAAGTTCTTGCAGCAAGTGTCCGACGCGGCTGGCGCCTTCGCGGCCGCCAGCACCAATCTGGCCTCCGGCATGGGCGATGTTACGGCGAGGATCGCGGTGCGGCGCATTCAGAGTGAGCGCGCCGCCCAAGCGGCGAAAAATGCGGCCTCAGCCAGCACGCTGAATACGACGGCCTAACCATCACGTTGGACACGCTCGCATAGTCATCACCGGCAGAAGGCACGTTGTAAGTCATGGACGCCGCAGATATCGCCTCCGCTTTCGTGTCCGCCAGCGCCGGGCAGGCGCAGCTTGCGGTCGCCGCCAAGATGATGCGCATGAACGCCGACAGCGCCCAGTCGGTCATGCAATTGCTGGAGGCCGGCCAGGCCAACATCGACCGGCTCGCCAACGTGGCGGCCGGCGTCGGCGGCAATCTCGACGTTTCGGTCTGAACGCTCCCAAACGCGGCCGCAGCCGCTGTTCAAAGACCAAAATCCTTGGCCCTCGCGTCCCTGCAAAAGCGGTCGTCGTGGGAGGTCCGGGTTGGGCCAGAACGGATATTCTCTGCTAGAGTGCTCCGTGGGTAGAGCGACTGGCTGCTGATGGAGCAGCCCGCCGCCGCCAAAGCCCAATCCAAACTGCGGGCTTCAGACGTCGCGCGAGCAATGGTAGCCTCAAAAGGCTTGAAGGGAGGAGTTTATGGAATACACGAAGAAAATTCCCGCGGAAGCGGTCGACCTGTACACGCGATTCATTCATGGCGAAATCAGTCGTCGTGACTTTTTCCATGGGGTGGAGCGTTTCGCCATCGCCGGCCTAAGTGCCACGGCGATTGTCGAGGCGTTGATGCCAAACTATGCCTTGGGGCAGCAGGTTCGCAAAGACGACGACCGCATCAAGGCGAGCTATGAGACCGTACCCTCACCGAATGGGAATGGGTACATCCGGGGCTATCTCGTCCGGCCGTTCAGCGCCGATTCACGCACCGAGACGCCGGCGAAACTGCCTGGGGTCATCATTGTTCATGAGAATCGTGGACTGAATCCGCACACGGAGGACGTTGCACGGCGGTTTGCTCTGGAGAATTTCATGGCGTTTGCGCCGGACGCGCTTTCGTCAGTCGGCGGCTATCCGGGCGACGACTACAAAGGCGGCCAGCTATTTGCCAAGATCGACGCCGCCAAGAGAACCCAGGATTTCGTCGCCGCCGCGCAGTGGTTGAAGTCGCGTCCGGACTGCTCGGGAAAAATCGCCGCAACCGGCTTTTGCTTTGGCGGCACGATGGCCAACAACCTGGCCGTTCTGCTGGGGCCGGATCTGGCGGCGGCCGCTCCGTTCTACGGCAGCGCACCCACGCCGGAAAACGTGGCGAAAATCAAGGCGGCTATCCTCATCCACCACGGCGCCCTCGATAAAAACCTGGCCGAGGCTTATCCGGCGCAGGAAGCCGAGTTGAAGAAGAACAACATCCGGTATGAAGGCCACGTCTATCCGAATTCGGTTCATGGTTTCTTCAATGACGCGACGCCGGAACGCTACAACAAGGTCACGGCCCAGCAGGCATGGACCCGAACCATTGAGTGGTTCAACCAGTATGCGCGCGCATAAGAGAACCAGGCCATCAGGGCTCATACGATAGGGTCGGAGTGGTCTCCGAAGCCGCACTTCCTACAGTGATGGCATCGGGACCGCCCGCTTCGTCGCGCTCGGCTCTCTCCGGCATGACATCATCGGGAGCGTCTCCGGGCGAATGCCGATGATCGATACGTCCATCGTCCGCGTGCCTGCCGGCATCAATACGTCAAGGTCGCGATGATCGAGTCCGAATAGGTGCCGGGCGCAGGCGTTGTCTGGGCCGGCACGCGGCCATAGACCGTGATGGCCTGCCCCGAGCCTGTGCCAGTACCGGCGGCCGTATTGGTCCCGGTGCTGTTTCCCCAGGGCTGCGAGCGGGCTGCATTCTGATAGAGGCCATAGGTGATCTGCGCCCCGCCGTACGACATCTTGCGCTGGGTCGGGTCGCTGGCACCCGCATTGCCGCCGTCGAGACCGATTGTGTAGGGCGTCGTGGCGCTGCAGGTCGTGGTCAGCGAGGTGGTGCCGTCGACCGCGGCGGCGAGGACTCCAGCCGAGCCGAAATTGAGGGTCGCCGCGCTGACGCTACAGGTGGCCGAATAGGTGGCGCTGGCGGTGAAGGAGGCCGATGTCGCGTTGGTATTGCCAATGGCCGCACAGGTTCCAAACGTGGCCGCCGCGTAGGCGATCTGGGTATTGCTGCCGCTGAAGGACGACGCATAGCTGCCGGGCGGGAGCGCCTGTTGCCCGGCGCTGATCCTGCCGTAGATCGTGGCTGTCGCGCTGCCGGCCCCGCCGGCGTTGAGCGTGATGTCGATGGTCGGCGCCGCATAGGACGAATAGGCCCACAAATAGGAGCCCCAGACGACCGTGCGGGCCGCGTCCTGGTAGAGATCGAAATTCAGCTTGTCGCTGCCGCTCAGCATGAAGCGAGGGCTTCCGGTCGTGGTGCCCCCGGAGCCTGCATTGATGTTGGGACAAACGCGCACCACGGTGCCGGCATCGCCGGTGCAATTGGCTGAGAATGTCGCCGTCGAGTCGACCGTCGTATTCAGCGTCAGATCAACGGTCCCGAAACTGAGGCTGGTAATCGAGAAGGCGCAGCTCACGGGGGCAGCATGCGCGGGCTTAGGCCAGGCGAGTGCCGCGGCGCCTGCGAGCGCGCAGATCGCAAATCGCAGAATGGCTGATCGCAGGCTCATTGGCACACCACCGGTCCGACGACAACCTGGTTGTCCTTGTCGGGGGTGAACGGGAAGGTCGCGCGGCATTCACCGCCGTCGGTCGTCACCAGCACCGTGTTTGTAGCGCCAAGCCCCTTAAGATAGGCTTGACCATCGTAGCCGACCACGAACAGTTCCTCGCTGTTTTCCAGGCGAACGCGCGATCCGACCGCCACCGGCTTGCGGTCCTTGTCGGTGAGAATGACCATCGCGGTATCGTTGTCGTTCTTGGCCCCGAAGCGCACCACCACGCCGCCGCGGTCGGCCGGGGCGACCACGTTCTGCGTGGTCGGCGCCTCGGCGTTGATCGGCAGGTCGCGGGGATCGATCGCCACCTGGTTCTTCTGGTACGACCGCAATCCCGGGATCAGGATCTTGCCGGCGCTGTTGGTCTTGCCGACCGGGCGATTCTCGTAGAGCACCTCGATGTCGGCGAGCCCGGCATCGACGACCGCGAAGGCGTCGTCGATCCGGTTCGACAGGAAAACCCCGCCCTCCATGGCGGCCACCGCCCCCTGCGCCTGCAGCGAGCCGCCCATGGTGCGCCCGGCCTGCCGGATTTCGCCGCCGAACTGGGCGACCGAAGACCGATAGCTGGCCGACGCATTGCGATAGGGGTTGGCCCCTTCGGCGTCGCGTACGCGCCAGCCGTAGCTGCCGGGCTCAGGCTGCATGGTCTTGGCCACATCGACATAGCCGTTGGTGCGGCCGCCGCTGCTGGACACGCCGCTGCTGGCCGAGGTTGATTCGCCGAGCGGAACCGAAATCCCGGCGAAGATCCCGGTGTTCTTGCGGTCGCCAAGATCGGTGAACGCCGTCACGTGAACGGTCGCATCCAGGACCAGCGGCCGCGAGTAGGACACGTTCAGGATCTCCGAGCGCTTTCGATCATGCATCTCGAGACGGATGAAACTGAAGTTGAGGCTCGACTTGTCGAACGGCAGTGGGATGCCGAGCGAGACCGTATCGAGTGCCTTTGGTGGGCGTGAATTGAGACGCGTGGCCGGGTCGGCCTGCAAGAGTCCGTTCAGGACCGACGCTTGCAGCGGCAGATAGCGCGTAATCGCGGAGCTGAGGTCGCTGTAATCGCCGAAGCTGCGTCGGGAGCTGGCGTGGAGCGTCATGCCCCACAGCTGCGTATCGAGGGCGGCGTAGGCTTGATAGCCGAAGCGCTCGTCGAAGCGGCTGGCGCTTCCGGCGAGCGACACCACGCCCCAGGAGGCGAGCGAGGCGACGAGCCCGGTGCCCGCATTCAGCACGCCGGCGCCGGCCTCGCCATGGGCTTCGAGCGTGAGCCAGTCGAACAGGCCATGCCGCACCCCGCCCGAGGCAACCGGCTTGCCGAGATAGTCATTCGATTGCGTCGCGTAGTTGAGGCGCGGAAAGCCGGCTTCGAGGGTGTAGTCCGTCAGTCCCTGCCGCAACAGCGTGGGCGAGATGAAATAGGGCAGGCTCGCCTCGACCTCGCGGCCGGCCGCATCCTGCATGACGACGCGCGCGGTGCCGCCGCCCGAGAGCAATGGCAGATTGCTGATCTGGTAAGGCCCGGCTGCCACCGGCTGCGACAGCGCCTTGATGTTGTTGATGTAGACGTCGACCGTCGAGGGAACCGCGGCAGACCCGGAATAGCTCGGCAAAGGCAGCGTCACCAGGTCTGGTCGCAAAGCGAAATTGCGCTGGACCTGCAGGCCGCCGATCCGGATCGGCCGTGTCCAGGCGAGGCCCCCCGAGATGGTGTCGCCGGCGCGATAGCTCACGAGATTGTCCGGGTCGGAATAGGTCCACCTGGTTTCGAGGCGGAGCACGTCCATGTCGCGCAGCGTCGTGGAGCCGATGATGCCGGTCTGCGTCAGTGTGCCGTAGGGGCCAAACACGCGCGCGTCGAGCGATGCGTTCGCACCCGAGAATCCGGTGAAGCCCGGCCCGAACGACTTCGTGACGCCACCAAACAACGTGTAGTTCATCACCGCCCCGAAATCGGGCCTCGGCTGGACCGCGGCATCGGTGTTGGCGCGTGCGTCGTAGAGCTGGCGGACGCGTCGCTCGTCGCCGAGCTTGAAATAGATTCTCTGGCTGGGCTCGTCGTAGCGGTACTCGATCTCGGATGCGGCATCGATGACGATCATGTCTTCGGCCGCGCCGTTGCCGGGCGCGGTGATGCCGATCTCGGCAAGCTCTCCGCGCGTTGCAGAAAGCTTCTGGTCCGCGAGCAGTGCGAAAGTCCCGATCCGATCAGTCGGCGTGTCGTTGATGAATACTTCGAGCTGGAGTGGACGCGGATCGTCGCCCGCCGCCGCGTCCAGCCGGCCTGCAAACAAGGCCGCCAAGACGAGCGCGCAAATCACGAAGGGCCGCGCGGCGACCGCATGGTGCGGAAACGGTTTCATTGCATGGCTGTAGCGCCGCCGATGCGATGATCGCCGCCAACATGTTGCTGTTTGCCGTTACGCAGGCAAATGCAACGCAGCAGAAACGCATCCCGGTACATGACACTCCCAAAGCATTTGGCTCATCGAGCCGCGCGCGGGAGAGTCTTATGCGGGAGTATCTACGGTGCTGCTAAATTGAATCGATTTGTACAAACTCGATCTGTCTATGCTTCATGCTTGCTGTAGGAGCATGCTTCACGCTTGCTGTAAGAGTATCCTTCACGACTCTTGTACGCGCATCCTTCACGAGTGCTGTATCGCTATGCTTCATGCTTGCTGTCCGGTCATGCTTGACGCTTGCTGAATATGAATGTGCGGTGAAGATCTGCGATCAACGGCGGGTTAATGCTGTGGCGCTGTAAAAAAGAGCGCGTTCTGATGAACGCGCTCTCGTCGAATGGAGCCGATCATTCAGATCGGCGGCGTTAATTGGTCGGAAAGGCCGTCAGCGTGCGGGCTGCGCCGAGGCATTGATCGGCCCGAGGTCGCCCTGCGCCGAGACCACGATCGGGCTGCCGGCGTTCAGGCCTTTGTTGCCGGCAGGCGCCACCCAGCGCCGGGTCGAGCCTCCGAGCACGTAGCCGCTGAGGCCATTCCCGAACGAGACCGTGGCGCCCTTCTCGTCACGCAGCTTGAGGTTCGAGATTCGCATGTGACGGTCGCCGGTGTTTCTCGCCACGACTGCGAGCTTGCCGCCGCTCTGATCGACCGACCAGGCGAGCGTCGGCGGATTGCCGGTTGCGGGATAGAAGAACACCGGGATCGAATATCGCAGCAGGAGATTGACCGCGCGATTGCGCTGGTTGGCGGCGTCCGGCAGCTCGTCGATGAACAGCCGGTAGGTCTCCTCCTTGGCAACCGGCGTCTTGCTCGTGCGCACCAGCCGTACGGTGTAGTCTGTCTTCGGCGACAGCATGGTGAGCGGCGGGCTTGCCACGACGTCGGTGGTCGGCTCGAGCTTGTCCTCGCCGTTGACCTGGCTCCAGCGGAACACGCGGATCTGCGCATTGAGCGGCGTTGTCCCCTCGTTGCGGAGCTTGAGGGTGGTGGCGGCGCCCGGTGCCGCGACTTCGACCGTGACGGGGGATACCTGAAGGGAGGCAGCCCACGATGGGTCGGGCGCCGTGAGGGCGGTGAAGGCGGCCAAGGCCGTAACGTTGGTCATGCGCATGCTGCGGCTCCTCGACAAGTGCTCAGTAGGTGACTGTTACCGTGATCGTATCGGTGTAGGTGGCGGGGGCTGGTGTCGTCTGCGATGGGATGCGGCCATAGACCGTGAAGCTTTGCGCCGCGCCGGTCCCGGTCGACGCGACCGTATTGCTGCCGATCGTGGTGCCCCAGACCGAGCTGCGGGCGGCATCGGAATAGAGCGAGTAGTTGATGGCGGCGCCGCCACCGGTAAGCTTGCGGGTCGCGACCGTCGCGCCTGCGCCGGTGCCGGCATCGAGCCCGATGTTGTAGGGCGTCGTGTTGGTGCATTGGACCTGGATGGTCGAGGTCTGGTCGACATTGGCCGAAAGAACTCCCTGCGTCCCGAAGCTCAGTGTCGACGCACTGTTGATCAGGCATTGCGCCTCGATCGTCAGCTGGACCGTGAAACTGGTTGTGGCGGTCGCGGCGTGAGCGGCACCGTTGGTCGCCGCAAGCGCGGCCGCTACCCACCAAGCACGTCGACGCATGACCTCCCCCGCGGCTATCCGCACGAACCGCGCGCCGGGAACTTTAGGTTCTAGTTACTGAGATACCTCTAAATTGGTTCAGCTTGTCTGCAATGCATTGCCGTTTCTTCGCGTTTGCTGAATGAAACGTAAATGCGCGGGCGCGGCGGATTGCCTTGCCGGCCGGACCGTCCGCACAGAAAAAAAGGAGCGCGCTGTGATGAGCGCGCTCCCTACTCCAACAACAAACGAGACCGTGATCAGCCCATTATGGTCTGGCGATCGTCGGCAATCGCGTTCAGTAGGTCACGGTGATTGTGATCGTGTCGCTATAATTGGTCGGGGCGGGCGTCGTCTGCGCCGGAATGCGGCCATAGACCGTATAGCTCTGCGCTGCGCCGTTTCCGGTCGCGTTGACCGTATCGGTGGAAACCGTGTTGCCCCACACGGTAGTGCGGCCCGTGTTGGAATAGAGCCTGTAGTTGATAGTGGTGGCACCGGCGGTCAGCTTGCGCGTTGCCACAGTCGCGCCCGTGCCAGTGCCCGCATCGAGGCCGATGTCATACACTGTCGTGTTGGTGCACTGCACGACGATCGTCGACGTCTGGTCGACGTTGGCGATGAGCACGCCCTGGGTGCCGAAGCTCAGCGTCGATGCGCTGTTGATCAGGCATTGGGCTTGGATCGTCACGTCGACTCCGAACGTCGACGTGGTCGTGGCTGCGTAGGCGACGCCGCCCATGAGTGCGAGCCCGAGCGCCACGCATGGAATGACTGATTTGCGCATATGTCTTCCCCGTTGAAAGTGGCGGCCAGGCAGTCGATTGCGCAGGCGTCACCAACACTGTGCACTGTAGTCAGTAGGTATTCTGGGAAGGTAAATTGGAAGGAACGATTAATCCAGTTATTGTTAAAACTTGCTTGCGATGTGGTTAATCAGCGTGCGCCTCTCGTCATTGCGGGCGGCTATTGTCCGAGCGCCGCACTCACCAGCGCGCGCGCATCCTCGCTCGCCCATTCGGCCGGGCCCGCCAGCGTGCCGATCTCGCAGCCTGACGGATCGACCAGGATCGTCGTCGGCATCCCGATCGCGCGGCCGGCGAGCTTGAGATCCTGGAACACCTTGGCGCTCGCGTCGGCGTAATAGCCGAGGTGCTTGATGCCCGCCTCCTTGAGCCACTCGCGCGGCTTGTCGGGGTTGCGGGTGTCGATGTTGATGGAGACCACCTCGAACCCCGGCCCGCCCAGCTTGCCCTGCAGCTCGTCGAGCGCCGGCATCTCCTTGCGGCAGGGGATGCACCAGGTCGCCCAAAGGTTAAGAAGCACGGTGCGGCCCTGCCACTGGGCGAGGCGGCGCTCACCGTCGCCGCCATCCCGGAACGCGAGGTCGGGGAGCCGCAGGGGCCGGCTCGCCACCACCACGCCGGCGACCTCCCCGCGGGCCAACGGCGCGATCCGCGAGGCCGTTTCCACCGCCGGCCGGCATTGGGCGTCGCCGGCCCGATTGCCTAGGAACACGGTGATCCCGTATACCGCCGCGAGCCCGATGGCGACGCCGGCGAGGCCGCCGGCCGCGATCACGGCGAGCCGCCTCTTGGCGTAGCCCCGTGCTGCGTTCTCGGTTGCAGTGGTCCCGGTTTCATTCATGGGTCGGCTTAACCCTCGGCAGGTCAGGTCATGAGCAACAAGATGTGGGGTGGACGCTTCAGCGAACGCCCCGACGCCATCATGGAGGAGATCAACGCCTCCATCGATTTCGACCGGCACCTCTACCGGCAGGACATCGCCGCGAGCAAGGCCCACGCGGCCATGCTGGCCAAGCAGGGCTTGCTCACGGGGAACGATGCCGCAGCCATCGCCAAGGGTCTAGACACGATCCTGTCAGAGATCGAGGGCGGCAAGTTCACGTTCAAGCGAGCGCTCGAAGACATCCATATGAACGTGGAGAGCCGGCTGGCCGAGCTGATCGGGCCGGCGGCCGGGCGGTTGCATACGGCACGCTCGCGCAACGACCAGGTCGCGACCGATTTCCGGCTCTATGTGCGCGCGACCATCGACCAGATCGACGACGCGCTCGCGGCCTATCAGCGCGCGCTTGCCGAGAAGGCCTTGGCGCACGCCGCGACCGTGATGCCGGGCTTCACCCATCTGCAGACCGCGCAGCCGGTGACCTTCGGGCATCACCTCCTCGCCTATGTCGAGATGGCGGCGCGCGATCGCGGCCGCTTCCAGGATGCCCGCGCGCGGCTCAACGAGAGCCCGCTCGGCGCCGCCGCGCTTGCCGGCACCTCGTTCCCGATCGACCGCCACCAGACCGCCGCGGCGCTTGGCTTCGAGCGGCCGATGGCGAATTCGCTCGACGCGGTCTCCGATCGCGACTTCGTGCTGGAGACGCTGGCGGCGGCTTCGATCACGTCGGTGCATCTCTCCCGCTTCGCCGAGGAGATCGTGATCTGGTGCTCGCCGCTTTGCGGCCTCATCCGGCTGTCCGACCGCTTTACGACCGGCTCCTCGATCATGCCGCAGAAGCGCAATCCGGACGCCGCCGAGCTGGTGCGGGCCAAGACCGGCCGCATCGCGGGCGCGCTGCAGGCGCTGCTGATGGTGATGAAGGGGCTGCCGCTCGCCTATCAGAAGGACATGCAGGAGGACAAGGAAGGCGCCATTGACGCGCTCTCCGCGCTGCTGTTGTCGCTCGCCGCCATGACCGGGATGGTGCGCGACATGGAGCCGGACGAAGCGCGCATGCTCGAAGCGGCCGGCGCGGGCTATGCGACCGCGACCGATCTCGCCGACTGGCTGGTACGCGCACTGAAAATGCCGTTCCGCGATGCCCACCATGTCACCGGCCGGATCGTGGCGGCGGCCGCCGCCCGGAACGCACCGCTCCATGAGCTGCCGCTCAAGGAGATGCAGGCCATCGAGCCGCGCATCAGCGCGGAGGTGTTTGGCGTTCTTTCTGCCGAGAGCTCGGTCAAGAGCCGTGTCAGCTACGGGGGTACCGCCCCCAGGAACGTGCGCCGGGAGGCCAACCGCTGGCTCAAGAAGCTTGTCCCGAAAGTGGGCAAGAAAGGCGGTTGAGTTCGGTGGACGGATATGGCCATGCTCTCGCCTCGGACGGCTGATCTGCTATGGTGCAGGGGATTGAGGAGGGGGCTCTCGTGATCCAATCGTCCAGTCGGGCTTTGGCCAGGATGGCTGCCATCGGCGCGCTTGTGGCCGCGCTTGGCGTTGCGGGCTGCGGACGCAAGGGCGGGCTCGACCTGCCGCCGGCGGCCGCGACCTCCGACGCGACTGCGGCGCCAGGGGACACAATCGGCACAAATTCCAAGCAGGGCTCGGCGCTGGGGCCCGACGGCAAGCCGATCGCGCCCAGGACTGGCCCGAAGACGCCGACGATCCTCGACTGGCTCGTGGAATAGAGGGGCGGGCCGTTCCGGCCCACTTGAATTGCATCCGGCCCAATTCGCCGGAGCGGGAATTTGCGCGGCAAAGGGATATGGTCGGGCTCACCAATTTACCAATCAGGTAGAGCGATCCAGGAGCCGCGGGCCACTAGTGCCGCAGATTTGAAGTTCCTATAACACCTGCGGCAAACTCAGTTAGGAACTTCAAATCGAAAAGCGGCACTAGAATCATAGAGTTGCTAGTGCCCTTTGCTTCCGAAGTTCGTGTCAGAGTTTGCTGCGACGACTCACGAACTTCGGAAGCAGGGCACTAGACCATGCACCATTTCGCTTATCGCAACGGCGTCATGCATGCCGAGGCGGTCGATCTGCAGACGCTCGCGGACGAGGTCGGGACGCCGTTCTACTGCTATTCGACCGCGACGCTCGAGCGTCACTATCGGGTCTTCGCCGGCGCCTTTGCGGATGTGCCCGCGCTCGTCTGCTACGCCATGAAGGCAAACTCGAACCAGGCCGTGATCAAGACGCTGGCCGCGCTTGGCGCTGGTGCCGACGTGGTCTCGGAGGGCGAGCTCAAGCGCGCGCGCGCGGCCGGGATCGCGCCAGCCAAGATCATGTTCTCCGGCGTTGGCAAGACCGCGCGCGAGCTCGCGCTCGCGGTCGATGAAGGCATCCTTTGCGTCAACGTGGAGTCGGAGCCCGAGCTGGCGCTGCTCTCGTCGATCGCCGCCGGCAAGGGCCGCATCGCTCCCGTCTCGGTGCGGGTCAATCCGGACGTCGATGCCAAGACGCACGCCAAGATCGCGACCGGCAAGTCGGAGAACAAGTTCGGCATTCCGTTGAGCCGCGCGCGCGAGGTCTATGCCCACGCCGCCAAGCTGCCGGGCATCAAGGTCACCGGCGTCGACATGCATATCGGCAGCCAGATCATCGATCTGGCGCCGTTCGGCGATGCCTTCACGCTGCTCTCCGAGTTCGTGCGCGAGCTGCGCGCCGATGGGCACACGATCGAGCACGTCGATCTTGGTGGCGGGCTTGGGATTCCCTATCGCGACGACAACGAGCTGCCGCCTCTTCCGGATGCCTATGCGGCGATCGTCAAGCGCGCCACCAAGGATCTTGGCTGCACGCTGATCTTCGAGCCTGGGCGGTTGCTGGTCGGCAACGCCGGCATCCTTCTCACCCGCGTGATCTATCTCAAGCGTGGCGAGGCCAAGACCTTCGTGATCGTCGATGCCGCGATGAACGATCTGGTGCGCCCGACGCTCTACGAGGCGCATCACGAGATCATGCCGGTTCGAGAGCCGCGCGCGGACGCTCGCCGCATCGTCGCCGACGTGGTCGGTCCAGTCTGCGAGTCGGGCGATTTCCTGGCGCTCGGCCGCACGCTGGCCGAGCCGCAGCCGGGCGATCTTCTGGCGGTGATGACATCCGGCGCCTACGGGGCGGTGCAGGCCGGCACCTACAATACGCGCGCGCTCGTGCCCGAGGTGCTGGTGCGGGACGCGCAATGGGCGCTGGTGCGGCCGCGTGTCGAGCTCGATGCGCTCATCGCGCTCGATCGCCTGCCGGGGTGGTTGTGAGGAACGCCAGTCTGTAGCCTGGACGTCGCTCCCATCCGGGCGCGCCGGCAACGAGCATGCGTCGGATGGGACCGCACGCGGTCACCGCCGGCCTGTGGCTCGCCGCGTCCCAAGCGTCGGCTTGGGACCCGGAATGCTCGCGTTGGTCTGGGCCGTCACATGGGTCTGACCGGGAATCTTGGAGCAATCCGTCCAACAAACCCCACCCTGACAGTAGCGCGCGCATATTCTCGCCGAGGCAGGTGCCTGCCAAAATACGAGCATGAGTGCGGCGGTCGTGATGGTCGTGAAAGCAAGCTTGCGCATGTCAGCCTCCTTTTGTGATCGCGTTCGTCCGAGGGATGTCAGGATCGCTCGGGCATCGCATCGATGGGGGAAGCGTAGGCGAAAGAGATTGGGCCCGGATGTGATGACCAGCACGTCTTGGTCGAAAGCGGCGCGTGGCGCGGGCGCGGGGATGACGCCGGCCGCCAGATCGGCTGCTGGTGCGTCGACCCCGATTGCGCGGCGCGAACGAGCAAAACGTGAGCGAAACGCGACGAGGTATTCGGGGCTCGACAAACTTGTCAGGCCGAAAACACGTGAGATTTCAAGGGCGGCTTGGCCATTTGGGCTTGCGCCCCGCCGGGCCTGCGAGACCTTTCGGGGTCCCGGCAGTGCCGTCAAATTGATCAGGGGGCGCCTTCCTTTTGCCCGCTGGCAGCGGGCATATTGCGTGCTATGATTAATAGTTGGGGCAGATTCCCTTGATGGGAGACACTCTTGACCGATCGCCCGATGGATAGCGCTGCAACCGATCATAGTTCCCGCAATGGCGACGCGTTACTGGCCCGTGCTTTGGGGCGGGCGC
Organism: Xanthobacteraceae bacterium; assembly: GCA_036845065.1. GTDB lineage: Bacteria > Pseudomonadota > Alphaproteobacteria > Rhizobiales > Xanthobacteraceae > VAZQ01. The sequence continues at coordinate 15,830 of DAIUEP010000107.1, forward strand.
GTTGGTCGATTCTGTGGGAGCGCCTGTGGCCTGCACTCGCCGCGATCGCGACCGTGGTCGGGCTGTTCCTTGCGGTCTCGTGGCTCGGCGTCTGGCTGATGCTGCCTCCGCTCGGCCGTGCAATCGGCTTGGGCCTGTTCTTCCTGCTGACTGCGGCCGCCTTCGCGCCGCTCCTGATGGTGCG
>DAIUEP010000108.1:0-2587 GCA_036845065.1 Xanthobacteraceae bacterium
CCGTGATGCCGGCGCTCAAGCGCGCGCTCGAGAAGGTGCGCTCCGGCACGCCGGTCACGCTCAACGTGATGACGCAGATGCGGCGCTGATTGTCGCAGGCCGGAGCGCTCATTACTGAGCCCTCTCCCCCTGCGGGAGAGGGCATGAAAGCGCAGCTACGAATTCTGATGGGTGAGGGGGACAAGCGCACGCTTGAGCCCCTCACCCATCCATGCACGCTGAAGCGCTGAGTAGTCCTGTCCCACGAGGGAGGAGAGGGCGCAGCAACGAGCGCCGCGGCTCTCGTCGCAGGCGACCTAATTCTTCGGCACGTTGCGCATGTAGTCGTTGATAAACGTGCGCATCTGCGGCGTCGCGTGCAGCATGGCGCGTATCTTCTGGCTCATGTCGGGCGCGGTCGGATAGTCGGGCGCGAACTCGATCGCCTTCACGGCCTCGGCGGCGAAGTCCTTGTCGTGGTTGAGGCGCTCGATCGCCTTGCTGAGCGCGTCGTAGGCGGCACGCGGCGTGCCGGGCGGCAGCACGATCAGCCGCTGCAGCGTCGAGTTGATCTCGAACAGGGTCTTGTAGGCCTCCCAGAGCTGTCCGGAGGGCGGCCCGCCTTTCAACTGCCTGTGGAGCTGCGGCAGTGATGGAATAGAGAGACCTTCCATCTGCTTCTGCGCCGGCGGCGGATCGGCGGTGCTGACATCGTCCCACCACACCGGGATCGCCACTCCGGTCTTCACCAGCTGCGGCTCGACGATCGCGCGATAGCTCGGCGGCGATTCCGAGAACATGTTGATCTCGCCACGCTGGAGCGCGAGCCGGGCCGGCGGGCTCGAGCGATAGCCGGTGACATATTTGTAAGGAGGCACGCCCAGCATATCGAGGCCCAGGCGCAGCCGCAGGTCCTTCGAGGTGTCGATGCTGAGGCCGCCCGCGATCAGCCCCTGCGCCTTCACGATGTCGGCGGGCTGCTTCATGCCGGGCGGCACGTCGGTGCGCACGAAGTGCACGGTGGTGCCGGGCTGATAGGCGATGAACTCGTAACCTTTGAAGTCGACGCGGAAGCGCTCGGGCTCGCTCACGTAGATCCACGAGGTGCCGCTCAGGTAGCCCATAGAGGTGCCGTCCTTGGGCGCGACCTCGCCCAGATAGGTGGCGCCCACGACGCCGCCGGCGCCATCCATGTTCTGCACGATGAGATTGGGCTGCCCCTCGATGTGCTTGGCCAGATGCTTCGCGAACAGGCGGCCTTCGATATCGGTCGGCCCGCCGGCCGCGAAGTTGATCAGCACGGTGATCCGCTTGCCCTTGTAGAACGGCTCTTGAGCTGCGGCCGGCGCGGCTGCGAACGCAACGCCGGCACAAATCCCGAGCAGAATGGCACGCGCATGGATCGGCATGGATCGCCTCCGGAGAGCTAACGTTTCGGAACGTTGCGCATGTAGTCGTTGATGTAGCTGCGCATCTCGGGCGAGGCGACCAGCATGGCGCGGATCTGCTGGCTCATGTCGGGCGCGGTCTCGTATTCGGGCACGAACTCCATCACCTTCATCGACTCGGCGGCAAACTCCTTGTCGTGCGCCAGTCGCGTAATCGCCTTGGCGAGCGCATCGTAGGCGGCGCGCGGCGCGCCCGGCGGCAGCGCGACCAGCCGCAGCATCGCGTTGTTCATCTCGAACAGCGTGCGGTAAGCGCTCCAAAGCTGCCCCGACGGCGCCGTGCCTTTGACGATCTTGTAGAGCTGCGGAAACGACGGGATCGTCAGCCCCTCCAGCTGTTTCGAGGCGGGCGGTGGGTCGGCGATCTCGTCATAGAACACCGGGATCGCGATTCCCGTCGTGATCAGCTGCGGCACCACCACCGAGCGATAGCTCGGCGGCGATTCGGAGAACATGTGGATCTCGCCGCGCTGCAAAGCGAGCCGCGCCGGTGGGCTCGATCGATAACCGGTGACGTACTGGTGCGGCACGCCCAGCATGTCGAGCCCCATGCGCAGCCGCAGGTCCTTCGAGGTGTCGGCGCTCAAGCCGCCGGCGATCAAGCCTTTCGCCTTCACGATATCGGGCGGCTGCTTCATGCCGGGCGGCACGTCGGTGCGCACGAAGTGGATCGTGGTGCTCGGCTGGCGGGCGACGAACTCGTAGCTGCGGAAGTCCACCCGCCAGCGCTCCGGGTCGCTGGCGTAGATCCAGGCGGCGCCGGTGAGCGCCCCCAGCGTGGTGCCGTCCTTGGGCGCGATCTCGCCCAAATATTGCGCGCCGATCAGGCCGCCGGCGCCATCCATGTTCTGCACCACCAGCGTGGGCGCCCCGTCGATATGCTTGACCAGATGCTTGGCGAAGATGCGCCCTTCGATGTCGGCCGGCCCGCCGGCCGCGAAATTGATCAGCACGGTGAGCCGCTTGCCCTTGTAGTAGGGCTCCTGGGCATAGCCACAGGATGGTGCCGCGGCGAACAAAGCTGCGCAGGCTCCCAGCACGACGGCTTGCACGCGGACCGAGCGCATGGGAGTCCTCCACCACTGCCTGCCACAACGATAGCGGTCGGGCGGGGGCATCCACAAGGCGGCGAAAGCGCGCGAGCACCCAATGCCAGAGAC
>DAIUEP010000108.1:2687-15908 GCA_036845065.1 Xanthobacteraceae bacterium
CGGCCTATCGTGCAAGCGTGAAGCGCTGGATTCCGGGTGTCTGGTAGACGATGACGTCTCCCGGAATCCATGACCGCGGCGGGGGTTGAAGCGTGCAGGGGATAAGAGTGTAATCGGCGCGCTCACGACGGCGCTCTTGCATCACGAAGGTATTTGCATGAAGGGGACTTTCGCGGCTTTCGTTGTTGCACTGGTGACTGGAGCGGCGGGGGCGAACGCGGCCGAGCTGAAACTCTTGATCTCGAACGGCATGAAGGAGGCCGTGCACGAGCTCGCGCCCCAATTCGAGCGCGCAACCGGCCACACGCTCTCGATCCGCTACGACACCTCCGCGTTCCTGCAGCGGGACATGCAGGCCGGCGCGAGCTTCGATGTCACGGTCGTGCCCGTGCCGAGCATCGACGCCGTCGCCAAGGCCGGCAAGATCGATATCTCGACGCGCAACGACATCGCGCATTCGCGCATCGGCGTCGCGGCGCGCAAGGGCGCGCCCAAGCCCGACATCAGCACGGTCGCGGCCTTCAAGCGCACGATGCTCGACGCCAAGGCGATCGCCTACGCAACGGTGGGGACGAGCGGCGTCCATTTCATCGCCGTCTGCGAGCGGCTCGGCATCGCCAGCGAGGTGAAGGCCAAGGGCAGGACACTCCCCGGCGGGGTGCTCGCGGACTTCGTGGTCAAGGGCGAGGCCGAGCTTGCCATACAGCAGATCAGCGAGCTTCTCCCGGTCGAAGGCGTCGAAGTCATCGGTCCGTTTCCGGCGGAGCTGCAGCTCGTGACCACTTACGTGGCGGCGACGAGCGCCTTAAGCCGCGAGGGCAGCAAGGCATTCATCCAGTTCCTGAAGACGCCCGCCGCTCGTGCGGTGCTGACCGCCAAGGGTCTCGACCCGGGATAGTGCCAAACTGTTTGTTCGTGTTCGTTTCAAAACAAGTCTAACCAAGGGAGGACGTCATGCGTACATGGTCGAAGCTTACTTCGCTCGCGACTGCGGTCTGCCTGACCGCGCTGGCAGAGAGCGCCAGTGCGGCCGAAATCACCGTCGTGTCGACCGGCGGGCCATTGCCGGAAGTGATGGGCGTGCTCGTGCCGATGTTCGAGAAGGCGAGCGGCCATAAGGTCAAGCTCAGCATCAAGGGCGCGCCCGCAATCATCAAGGAGATCAAGGAAGGCGCCGGCATCGATCTCATCGTCTCCGGCGACGATACGATCGATGCCCTGGTCAAGGACGGCCTGGTCGCCGCCGGCAGCAGCGCCAAGGTCATGCAGTCGCGGGTCGGGCTCGGCGTGCGCACCGGCGCCCCCAAGCCCGACATCAGCACGGCGGAGGCGCTGAAGGCAGCGCTGCTCGCCGCCAAGACCGTCGCCTACAGCCAGGGCACCAGCGGGCAATTCTTTGCGAGCGTGATTGCCAAGCTTGGCATCGCGGATGCGCTCAAGCCGAAGACGATCGTGGTCACCGGCCAGCCGGTCGGCGCCGTGGTGGCGAAGGGTGAAGCCGAGATCGGCATCCAGCAGGTCGCCGAGCTGGTGCCGGTGCCGGGCGTGACCCTGGTTGGCCCGCTGCCGGCTGACCTGAACAGGATCATCGGCTATTCGGTCGGCATCCCGTCCAAGGCCAAAGAGATGGATGCCGCCAAGGCGCTGGCCAAATTCATCGCGTCCGGTGAAGCCCTCGCTGCCTACAAGCAGAAGGGCATGGAGCCCGCGAGCTGAGCGATTGCAGAACGTGGAGCTGGTGAGAAGTTCGCTTCACCGGCTCCCTTTCTTCACATAGTCAGCGATGAACGCCTTGATCTCGGGACGCACCGAGAGGCCCTCGCGCACCTGCCGGTTGGTGTGCGGCCCGACCGCATATTCGGGCACGAAGCCGATCACCTTGAGCGCCTCTTCGGCGTAGACCTTGTCGTCGTTCAGTCGCGCGACCGCGGCCGAGAGCGCGTCAAGCGCTGCCCGCGGCGAATGGGGCGGCAGCGCCAGAATGCGCAGCATCGAGCCGCTGATGGTTCTGATGGTGTTGAACGCGTCCCACAGAATTCCGGACGGCGCGGTGCCTTTGATCGACCGGTAGAGCTCATGATAAGCCGGGATGCCGAGGTCGGCCACCTGCTTTGACGCGACGAGCCTGTCGCCGTCGTTCTCGGGATCGTGCCAGACCGGAATCGCCAAGCCCTCCTTGACGATGCCCGGATGCACGACGCTGCGATAGCTTGGCGGCGATTCCGAATAGAAATTGATCTCGCCCTGCTGCAGCGCCAGCCGCGCGGTGGCGCTGCTGCGATAGCTCGTGACATGCTGGTGCGGCACGCCGAGAAGCTCGAGTGCGAGCCGCGTGAGCAGGTCCTTGGCGTTGTCGGGTCCGAGCCCGCCGGAGATGAGGTCCCGCGCCTTGACGATGTCGCCCGCGATCTTGATCCCCGGCGCGACGTCGGTGCGCACGTAGGACACGGTCGTGCTGCGCTGATAGCCGAAGAACTCGTAGGTCTTGAAATCGATGCGGAAGCGCTCGGCGTCGTTGGCCCAGCGCCACGCCATGCCGGTCAGGTGGCCCATCATGGTGCCGTCGCGCGGCGCCACTTCGCCGAGATAAGTGGTGCCGATCAGCCCGCCGGCGCCGTCGATGTTCTGCGCAATGACGGCCGGGTTGCCCTCGATGTGCTTGCCGAGATGGCGGGCGAAGATCCGCGCCTCGATGTCGGCAGGCCCGCCCGCGCCGTAGTTGATCAGCACGGTGAGCCGCTTGCCCTTATAGAACGGCTCGTCGGCGGCGGCTCCCGACACGGCTAGCACGGCGGCGAGGGCAAGCCCGACTGCGGCGGCTCGCGGCATGTTCGACAAGGGCATCAAGCCCCTCCAGGATCATGCTACATTCGCCCCAACCATATCAGGGAGGACGCCATGCGCCCATGGTCGATTGTTGCCGCCGTAGCGGCGAGTTGTCTCAACGCGGCCATCGCCACAGGGACCGCACACGCTGCCGAGATCAGCCTGATGACGACCGGGGCGGTCGAATACATCATGCGCGACCTCATCCCGCCATTCGAGCGCGCCACCGGCCACAAGATCACGATGACGGTTCTCGGCACCGGTCCGGCCGTCGCCAAGATCAAGGAAGGCACCTTCGCCGACATGATCCTGCTCGGACCGCCGGCCCTCAATGAGCTGGTGGCAGCAGGCAAGGTCGACGCCAGCACGATCGCGCCGGCATTCCATTCGCGCATCGGGCTGGCGGTGCGGTCCGGCGCGAAAAAGCCCGATATCAGCACGCCCAACGCGCTGAAGCAGGCGCTGCTCGACGCAAAATCGATTGGCTACAGCATCGGCCCGAGCGGCGAGCATTTCTCGAAGGTCGTCGTCGCCAAGCTCGGCATCGCGGATCAGATCAAGTCCAAGATGTCCAACGTGCCCGGCATCGTGGTCGGCGCCCGCGTGGCGAAAGGCGACGTCGAGATCGGCATTCATCAGCCCGCCGAGTTGATGCCGATCCAGGGCATCGAGATCGTCGGAGATCTGCCGGCCGAGCTGAACATCACCATCGTTTACGCAACGGCCCTCACTCCCATGGCCAAGCAGGCCGACGCGGCGCGGCAGTTCGTACGGTTCATCTCCGAGCCGTCCGCCGTCCCGGCTGTGCAGAAGAACGGCATGGTGCCGGCGCGGCGATGACTGCCGGCCGTTGCGATCAGAGCGCCGGATCCGCGATGATCCGGCCTATGCTCCGATATGCCCTGCGGGTCGCGGGTCTTGTGGTTTGCGTTGGGCTCGTCAGTCCCGCCCTGGCGCAGCCGGCTGCGACGCCGTTTCCGGTCGGCAAGCCTGTCTCGATGTATCTCGGCTTCGAGGCCGGCGGCGGCAACGACCAGATCATGCGTCTGGTCGCGCGCAACATCGGCCGGCATCTGCCGGGCAGCCCCAACGTGATCCCGCGCAACATGCCGGGCGCGGGCGGGCGGCGGCTCGCGGGCTATCTGTACAATCAGGCGCCACGCGACGGCACCGAGCTCGCGATGATCTCGCGTGGCGTCACCACCGATCCGCTGCTGGTCGATCCGATGCTGAACTTCAGCGTGCAGGATCTGACTTGGCTCGGCGCACCGACCGGAACGACCGACACCTGCGTGGTCTGGCATGCCGCCAAGGTGCAAAGCGTCGCCGACCTGAAGACCACCGAGATGGTGATCGCGGGCTCCGGCAACGAGGCCGCACAACTGCGCATCCTTCGCCACCTCGTCGGCGCCCGCATCCGCAGCGTGGTCGGCTATCCGGGCGCGCCGGCCATGAATCTCGCCATGGAGCGCGGCGAGGCGGACGGCCGCTGCTCGCTGAGCTGGGAATCGATGAAGGCCAGCATGGCGGACTGGGTGAACGCGCAGAAGATCAAGCCGATCATCCAGTTCGCGATGGAGCGGCATCCCGAGCTGAGCGACGTTCCGGCGATCATGGAGTTTGCGGGCACCGACCTCGATCGCGCGGCGCTGCGCGTCATCCTGCTGCCGACCGTCTTCGGCTTTCCGTTCGCGGCGCCCCCGCAGCTCCAGGCGGATGTGCGTGCGACGCTGCGGACAGCCTTCGAGCGCATGTTGCAGGATCCGCAGTTCAACGAGGAGGCGCGCAAGATGAAGCTCGACACCAGGCCCGTGCTCGGCGCCGACCTCGAGCGCGCGGTGCGCGCCGCCTACGCGGCTTCCCCCGAGGCGATCGCGCGCGCCAAGTATCTGATCGCTCCGAACTGAAACGCGAGGCCGTCATGCCGCGAACGTCGCCATTTGTCCTGGTCTTTGCCGCGTGGGCGCTCGCCGGCGTAGCACCCGCGCATGCGCAGCCGGCCGCCGCGCCGTTTCCGCCGGGCAAGGCCGTCTCGATCCATGTCGGCACTGACCCGGGCGGCACCAACGACCTCGTGATGCGGATGGTCGCGCGCCACATCGGCAAGTATCTGCCGGGACGCCCCAACGTGGTCCCGCGCAATACGCAGGGCGCGGGTGGAAAGCGCCTCGCCACGCTCCTTTCCAATACGGCGGCCCGCGACGGCACCGAGCTCGGCGTGATCCAGCGCTCCGTCACCACAGACCAGCTGCTGGTCGATCCCGCGCTGCCGTTCCGGATGCAGGACCTGACCTGGATCGGCACGCCCACCGGCACCACCGACACCTGCATCGTCTGGCACAAGGCACGCGTGCAGAGCTTGAAGGACTTGCAGACGTCGGAGTTGATCCTGGCCGGGACCGGCAACGAGACCGCACAGGCGCTGATCCTGCAACGTCTGACCAGCGGGCGGATTCGCGTCGTGCTCGGCTATCCGGGCGGCGCGGCGATGAACATCGCGCTCGAACGCGGCGAAGCAGACGGCCGCTGCTCGATCAGCTGGGAAGCGATCAAGTCGAACTATGCCGAATGGCTGCGTGACAAGAAGGTCAAGGTGCTGGTCCAGTTCGCCCTGGCACGTGCCCCCGACCTGCCCGACGTGCCGCTGATCACGGATCTTGCGAGCAGCGCAGTCGATCAGCACGCGCTCGCCGTCATCCTGCTGCCGCAGGCGTTTGGCTTTCCATTCGCGGCGCCGCCCGGGCTCCTGCCCGAGGTCGCCGCAATGCTGCGCGACGCGTTCACGCAGACCATGCGCGACCCGCAGGTGATCGAGGAGGCGCAGAAGATCAAGATGGAGCTTCGCCCGGTGCGCGGCGAGGAGCTGTCGCGCCTGATCCGCGACGCCTATACGGCATCGCCCGAGACGGTTGCGCGCGCTCGGGCGCTGATCGCGCCGAATTGATCGTCATCGCGGCGGGTTCTTGATGTAGTCGGCCACGAAGGTGCGGATCGCGGGATCGACCACCAGCGCACGCCGCACCTGTGCGTTGAGATCGGCGCCGGTGACGAACTGCGGCACGAACTGGATCGCCTTGAGCGTCTCCTCGGCGAACTCCTTGTCGCCGTTGAGCCGCTCCACCGCCTTGCGCAGCGCCTCGACCGACGCCTGCGGCACGCCCGGCGGCAGCACGATCGTGCGCAGCATCGCCGAATCGACCGCCAGGTTGGTGCGATAGATGTCCCATAGCCGGCCGGACGGCGGCGCGCCTTTGACCTTGCGGTGGAACTCCGGGAAGCTCGCGACCTGTTGATCATCCATCGGCTTGAACGGCGCGAAGGTGCGGCCGTCCGAGATCGGATCGTACCAGACCGGGATGACCTGCCCGGTCTTTGTCAGGCTCGGCTCGACCACGCCGAAATAGCTCGGCGAGGATTCAGAGAAGAAGTTGATCTCGCCGCGCTGCAGCGCGAGCCGCGCCGGCGCGCTCGAGCGGAAGCCGGTGACGTATTTGTACGGCACGCCGAGCATGTCGAGGGTAAGGCGGATGAGGATGTCCTTCGAGGAATCCGCCGCGAGCCCGCCGGTGACGAGGCCCTTCGCCTGCATGATGTCGGCCGCGCTCTTCATGCCGGGCGGCGTGTCGGCGCGCATGTAATAGACGACGTTGACCGGCTGGTAAGCGACAAACTCGTATTGATCGAACGGCACCCGATAGGAGCCGGGCTCGATCACATAGGTCCAGGCCGCGGCCGTGAGATAGCCCGCCATGGTGCCGTCGCGCGGCCCGAGCTCGCCCAGATAGTTCGTGCCGATGAGCCCGCCGGCACCGTCCTTGTTCTGCACGATCACGCCGGGCGTCCCGTCAATATGCTTGGCGAGATGTTTGGCGACCAGCCGCCCCTCGATGTCGGCGGGGCCGCCGGCTGCGAAATTGATGATGAGGTTGAGGCGCTTGCCCTTGTAGAAGGGGTCCTGCGCCTCGGCGCGCGGCGGCAGACCGGCGAACACGATGGCGAGCGCCGCGATGGCGGCGCGCATGCACAATGGGGCCATGGCGATCCTCCCGCTGTCGGTTGGCGGGAAGCTTACGCGCCCTCGATGCGCCGGACCAGCCGGCGGGGCTGACAATCCCGGGCGTCCATGGCACAACGCCAGCACGACTTTCGGGAGGATCTGCCGTGCTGGACAAAGGCCAACCGCAACGCTTCAACGCCTATAATTCGCCGCACGAGGATCTGCGCGAGTTCATCAAGCGCGCCGAGGAAGCGGGCGAGATCGTGCGCATCAAGGGCGCCGACTGGAAGCTCGAAATGGGCACGCTCGGCGAGATTGTGAACCATATGCGGCCGGAGCCGCCGGCGCTGCTGTTCGAGGACGTGCCCGGCTATCCCAAGGGCATGCGGCTCATCTCGGGCGCCACCAACTCCTCGAAGCGGCTCGCGATCACGCTCGGGCTGCCGGTGCCGTCCTGCCCGCTCGACGTGGTGCGCGCCTATCGCGACCGCATGAAGGAGCATCGGCCGATGCCGCCCAAGACCGTCGGCAAGGGCGCGGTGTTCGAGAACGTCGACCGCGACGATCAGGTCGATCTCTTCAAGTTTCCGGTGCCGTTCCTGCACGAGCTCGACGGCGGCCGCTTCATCGGCACCGACGACATCGTGATCATGCGCGACCCGGAGGAGAACTGGGTCAACTGCGCCACCTACCGCGTGATGGTGCAGGACAAGAACCACGTCTCGATCTGGATCTCGCCCGGCAAGCACGGCCGGCAGATCCGCGAGAAATACTTCAAGGCTGGCAAGCCCTGCCCGGTGCTGATCAGTTGCGGGCACGATCCGCTGCTATTCTTGGCCGGCGGCAACGAATTGAAGTTCGGGCTCTCCGAATACGACTATGCGGGCGGCCACCGTGGCGAGCCCTACGAGATCGTCCCGAGCGAGATTTATGGATTGCCGATGCCGGCGCATGCCGAGCTGGTGCTCGAAGGCGAGATGGTGGAGGGCGTCACCGCCAAGGAGGGTCCGTTCGGCGAGTTCACTGGCTACTACGCGTCTAGCCCGAGCGAGGTGCCGGTCGTCAACGTCAAGCGCGTCTACTGGCGCAACGATCCGATCATCTCGATCGCCTCGCCGATGCGGCCGCCGTCCGATTTCTCGTTCTCAAAGTGCGTGATGAAGGCCGGCATGATCTGGGACGAGGTCGAGCGCGCCGGGCTCTCGGGCGTCACCGGCGTGTGGGTACACGAGTTCGGCGGCGCGCGCATGTTCAACGTCATCGCGATCAAGCAGGCCTATCCGGGCCACGCCAGGCAGGCGGGCTTCCTGGCGGCCAGCTGCCAGTCTGGCTCCTATCTCGGCCGCTTCGTGGTGGTGGTCGACGAGGACGTCGACCCGTCCGACCTGTTCGACGTGATGTGGGCGATCTGCACGCGCTGCGATCCGGCGCAGGACATCGAGACCTTCCGCCGCGCCTGGTCGGGCCCGCTCGATCCGATCCTCGACAAGGCATCGTCGACCAACTCGCGCGCCGTGATCGACGCCTGCCGGCCGTTCGAGCGGCTCAAGGATTTTCCCAAGGTGGCGCGCGCAAGCCCCGAGCTACGCAAGCAGGTGGCGGAGAAGTTCGCCGACGTGCTGAAGAAGATCGGAGCCGGGTGATCTTTCGAGCGAACTTACCCGGACCTCATCCTGAGGAGGGCGCGAAGCGCCCGTCTCGAAGGATGGCGGCTGGCACCGAGTATGAGGCACATGCTTCGAGACGCGACCTTCGGTCGCTCCTCAGCATGAGGCCGAGTGAATTCGTCGGCTAGCACGCCGCTACTTCACCATTGCGGCCGCCTTCTCGGCGTCCGCCGTCGAAGCCACGTAGTAGATATCCTCGACCAGCGCGGCGACCTCGCCGCCCGCGACCGGCGTAATCTCGAACTTGGCCTTCTCGGCTTCCGCCAGGAACTCCTTGTCGGCCATCGTGTCCATGAACGCCTTGCGTAACGCGGCCGTGCGGTCGGCCGGCACGCCGGGCGGCGCCATGTAGGGCCGGCCCATCACCTGGCGGGCGAAGATCAGCTTGAAGATGCGTTGCTGCTCGTCGGTCTTGGCGAGATCGGTGATCAGTGGAATGTGCGGCAGGTCGGCGTGCTTGGCGAGCGAGAACTGCATCAGCACATGGACGATCTTCTGCTGGTACCAGCTCATGCGGGTGGCCTTGATGCTCGACCAGGACCAGCCGCAGCGCCCGCCCACCTCGCCGCGCTCCATGGCCAAGCTCACGTCATTGCCGCCCGGATAGCCGGTGATGATCTTGAACTTGGTGCCGAGCGCGTTGTTGGCGAATTTCGGGAACTGATAGGTGTCGTCGCCGGCGCCGGTCGAGCCGATGGCGAGCTCCTTCGTCATCACGTCATCCCACGTGGTGACACCCGACGTGTGCCAGGCGACGCAGACGCTGACCTCGTCATTGGCGCTGCCGATCCAGGTGAACTTCGGCGCCACGTACTGGGCCGTCTTGTTGCCAAGCAACGGATCAAACGCCATGCCGCGGCTGGTAGCGCCGAGCGCGGTGCCGTCCTTCGGGGCGACGCTGTAGAGCCAGTTCGCCAGCCGCAGGCTGCCCGCACCCTCCATGTTCTTCGGCACCACCTGCGGATTGCCCGGAATATGCTTGCCCAGGTGGCGTGCGATCATGCGCGCGTAGAGGTCATAGGCGCCGCCGGCGCTGTAGCCGATAAAGAGATCGACCGTCTTGCCCTTGTAGAATTCGGCCGGAGACTGCGCGTGGCCGGTCGAGGTCAGCACGAGAGCAAGCGGCGTCGCCATCAGCCCGCGCACGATGCGTCTTACCGTAATCCTCATGGTGTCATCCTGGGGTGGCTATTTCATCGCCGCTCCGGCCTTCTCGGCGAGCGCGGGCGTCGTATTGCGATAGACGTCCAGGACCAGGTTTTCAATCTTTTCACCGGGGACGGGCGTGATCTCGAACTTCGCCTTCTCGGCGTCGGCGAGGAATTCCTTGTCGGCCATCGTATCCATGAAGGCCTTGCGCAGGATGGCGACGCGGTCTTTCGGCACATCAGGCGGCGCCACGAACGGCCGGCCCATCACCTGCCGGCCAAAGATCAGCTTGAGGATGTTACGCTGCTCATCGGTCTTGGCCAAGTCCATGACCAGCGGCACCTCCGGCAGGTCGGCATGCTTGCCGAGCGAGTACTGCATCAGGAGGTTGACCTTCTTCTCGTCGATCCAGAACCGGCGGGTCGCCTTGACGGTCGACCAGGGGATGCTGCATCGCCCCTGCACCTCGCCGCGCTCCATGGCGAGATTGATGTCGTTGCCGCCCGGATAGCCCGGCACCATCTTGAACTTGGCACCGAACATGTTGTTGAGCAGCGCCGGATACTGATAGGTGTCGTCGGAAACGCCGCCGGTCCCGACCACGAGTGGTGTCTTCTGCGCATCCTCGAATGTCTTGATGCCGGACGTGTGCCAGGCGACACAAACACTGACTTCATCGTTGGCGCTGCCGAGATAGTTGAACCGGGTGCCGTCGTACTGAGCGGCCTTGTTGCCAAGCAGCGGCTCGAACGCCATGGCGCGGGCCACCGCGCCAAGGGCCGTGCCGTCCTTGGGGCCGACGTTGTAGAGCCAGTTGGCGAGCCGCATGCCGCCGCCGCCTTCCATATTCTTCGGCAGGATCGTCGGATGGCCCGGAATGTGCTTGCCGAGGTGGCGGGCGAGCATGCGGGCGTAGAGGTCATAGCCACCGCCCACGCTGACATTGATGTAAAACTCGATGGTCTTTCCCCGATAGAACTCGGCCGGCCCTTGCGCGCTAGCAATGGCAGCCGGCAGAGCCGCGAATAGCGCCGCACCGCACACAGCCTGTCTGAGTGCCATGATCATGCCTCCCTGTACTCTTAACGCACCGGCCTTCTGGGCAAGCCCGGGCGGTGTCTTGGCTCCACCATTCTAGCAACCCGCGTGGTCGGCGGAAGCCGCAACGGCCGGGCGTGACGATTGCGCGCACCGCGCCAATCGCCTATGACCGGCCAGGGGTTCGCGGCCCTTTGGGCGCGAGTGATTGGTGGAGGAGCGCAGCATGACAGACGTGATCCAGGCTCCGGGCATGGGGCATAACCAGCCCGACCCGATGGAAATGGAGAAGAAGAACCAGAAGTGGGAGCGCTGGGCCAAGAAGCGGACCTTCGTGCGGGCGCTGGAAGGCACCTACAGCCACCTCTACAAGACGCTGAAAGAGGAAAAGCGGGTGTACTCCGCGCAGGACGTGCCCTGGAAGGGCGGCCCGCAGATGTTCGGCAAGAGCGTGGTCAGCCCGCAAGCCACCTCGATCATCCAGTCAATCGAGTCCCATATCGAGGCCTATGCGCCCAAGACCGGCGGCCAGAAGCACGGCCACCTCAACAGCGCGGTGTTCTACGTCCTCAAGGGCCATGGCTATGATGTCCACGACGGCCGCAAGATCCCCTGGAAGGCGGGCGACGTGATGCTGGTCGAGAACGGCTGCGTGCATCAGCACTTCAACGATTCCGAGTCGGAGGAGTGCATTCACCTCGTGTTCAAGGCCAAGCCGCTGTTCCTGTTCATGCATCTGCTGCTGCAGAAGATGGTGGAGTGGCCGCCCGATCTCGACCCCTCGCTCGGGCCGTACTCACCCCCCAAGGACCTCTAAGGAACGCGAGAGGAAGCAGCGCATGGCCGCGATCGAAGACAAGCAACAGGCCCTCTCGGGCAGCAAGGCCTGCAACTGGCGGGCGGAGGAAATCGTCAAGTCGCTGGAGTTCCGCAAGGAATACGCAACGCGGCCGAACGTCATCCCGGCCGAGGAGATGCCGTGGGAGCGCTCGCCCGACGGCCTGATCAAGCACCTCATCCACCGCAACATGAACACGCCCGAGCTGTGCGTCGAGGCCTACATGCTGTTCCTCAAGGCCGGCGAGCGCTCCGGCAAGCACCGGCACATGTGGGAGGAGCTCGCTTTCGTGGTGGAAGGCGAGGGCTACGACCTGCACTGGGACATGATGTTCGACTGCCAGGACAAGTTCATCTGGGAATGGGACGCGGAGCCCAAGAAGTTCACGTGGAAACAGGGCGACTACATCTATGTGCCGCCCTACACCAACCATCAGAGCTTCGCGACCAAGGACTCCCGCATCATCGTGATGAGCAACCGCATCATCAAGGATATGGGATTCGACTGGCTCGACCAGCTGGAGAACGCGCCCGGCTTCTGAACCAAGGAAGCCGCTGCGCGTTCACGATTGATTAGGCACGATTGCCGCGCGACCACACGCCGCGTTAGCCTGCGCGCGCTACGCGCGGTATGATGCTGGGGCGAGGCAAAGTTGCAGCCCTCGCGATGGAGACCTTATCGATGCGCCTTGTCATGCACGCTTGCGTGCTTGTCGTCGCGGCACTCGCGTCCCTGCCCCTCGCGAGCGGCCGGGCGCAGGCACAGGCCGACTTCTACCGAGGCAAGACCGTCGAAATGATGATCGGCTACAGCGTCGGCGGCGGCTACGACGTCTACGCCCGGCTGATCGCCCGGCATCTGGGCAAGCACATTCCCGGCAATCCGACGATCACCCCGAAGAACATGGACGGCGCCGGCAGCCTGCGGCTCGCCAACTGGCTCTATAATGTCGCCTCCAAGGAAGGCCTCGTGTTCGGCACGATCGGGCGCGGCACCGGCTTCGACCCCCTGCTGGGCAGCAAGCAGGCCCAGTTCGATGGCAACAAGTTCAACTGGATCGGCAGCGCCAACAACGAGGTCAGCGTCTGCGTGGTCTGGAACGGCCGCAGCAAGGTGACCAAGTTCGAGGACCTCTTGACCCAGGAGCTGACCGTGGGCGGCACCGGCGCGGCCGCCGATACCGACCAGTTCCCGCGCATCATCAACGGCGTGCTCGGCACCAAGATGAAGATCGTGACCGGCTACCCGGGCGGCAATGACGTCAATCTCGCGCTCGAGCGCGGCGAGGTCGACGGCCGCTGCGGCTGGTCGTGGTCGAGCGTCGAGTCCACCCGCAAATCCTGGTTGACCGACAAGAAGATCACCATCCTGATGCAGCTTGCGCTCGAGAAACACCCGGACCTGCCGGATGTGCCGCTCATCGTCGACCTGGCCAAGACCGAAGAACAGCGCCAGATCCTCAGGCTGATCTTTGCGCGCCAACCGCTGGGCCGCCCGTTCCTGGCCCCACCCGGCGTGCCGGCGGAGCGCGTTGCGGTCCTGCGCAAGGCGTTCATGGACACGATGGCGGACAAGGAATTCCTCGCCGAGGCCGACAAGGCGCAGCTCGAGATCACCCCGATCGCGGGCGATGCGGTCCAGAAGCTCGTTGCCGAGGTCTACCAGACGCCGCCCGCGGTCGTGCAGAAGGCGGCGGAAATCCTGCG
>DAIUEP010000109.1:0-13210 GCA_036845065.1 Xanthobacteraceae bacterium
TCGATCCCGGATGCCTCACGTTGTGCAGCCCCGACCCGCAGGCGATCCGCCCGCCCGAGGAGAAGGTCAACGTGCTGTTGGTCACGCTGCCGACCAACTTCAAGGTCGCGCGGTTCGACAGCGACAAGTCGACCGCCATGCTGCGCCGGCTCGAGCAGGAGATCGACGCGGTGCGCTACGACACGCCCGAAGGCAAGACCGAGCTGCCGGTCAAGCTGCGCGTGCACGATTCCATCTTCGTGCCGCTTGCCAAGTGGGCGATGCTGCTCGCCGGCAACTATCGCTGCGTGACCAAGGACGGCATGCGGACCGCCCAGGAGGCGGTGCACAGCGACCTCGAAACGTCGCGCTCGGTCTACAATTTCGTGTTCGATCTCTGCGTCAGGCTCGGCGCCAAGCCCGAGGATCTGGTTCCTTTTGAGAAGTATGCCGCCGCCGCGCAGAGCCTCACGCGCCCGGCCTCGGCTGCGCGCGCGCTCAACAATGGCGCCCCCAATATCGAGCGTGCCGACAAGCTGGTGCAGTTGATCGCCAGGCAGAAGGGTCTGAGCCATCCGGCGATCGACGCCCAGGTGGCGCTGGTCGATGCCAGGCTCGAGGCCAACCGCAAGAAGGCGGCGGCTTGAGCGGCAGAGGACCTGGCCTAGCCGAGCCCCGCGATTCCCGGCCTCGGCCAGGCCGATCCACTTGCCGAATCACTTGCCGAATCGGTGCGGAATCAGCCTCGACCTCGGGGTTGTGGGGCGTCCGATGGCTGCAGCGCTTGCGTGCCGGGCGAGCTTTCTCAATCGGCGCGAGTCCAAAATGTTGTGGTTTTGCAACACCCGGATTCTTTCCACGCCAATTCGTTGGAATCGCCCAAAAATACGGCACTTGCCACTCGTTTTGACTTGCCCACTTTTCCTTCGATGTCGATAGTTTCAACCAGCAGTGATGGCAGGTGCGACTTGTACGGGGTGTCGCGACAGCCGTCTGGGGTTCAATCGGCGCCCTCCGGGGGGGCGATTTCAGGGAAGGGTGGGACGATGAATACACGGGTTCTATCGATGGTCGCGGCCGGCCTGTTCGGCTTGACCACATCCGCGATGGCGGCGGACATGCAGGTCAAGGCACCGCGGAAGGTCGCTGAGCCGACGCCGTGGGACATCGCGTTCGGCGGCGCGCTGATGTCGGACTACAACTTTCGCGGCATCTCGCAGTCGGATCGTGGACCGTCGGCGACCGCCTACGTCGAAACGCGCTACAATGTAAATTCGAGCCTGCAGTTCTATGCCGGCAGCCAATACTGGGCGGTCGATCTGCCCACTCATCCGAGCTGCGAATGCGACTTCTATGCTGGCTTCCGGCCGACGGTCGGTCCGCTCGCGTTCGATTTCGGCTTCATCTACTACTGGTATCCGCGCGAGCGGCAGGTGTTCGTCGACGGCGCCGGCGCCGCGACCTTCATTAACACCGGCCTTGCCCAGACGGTTAAGGACTCCGATTACTGGGAAGTCTACGGCAAGGTCACTTGGGACGTCATCAAGGACAGGTTCGCCCTCGGAGCGAACTTCTACTACTCGCCGGATTGGCTGGGGAGCGGAGCCTTCGGCTTCTACGCATCGGGCACTGCCAAGTTGACGATGCAGTCCTTCCATTTCCCGACCTTGGTGGGGCCGAAGGAAGTCGGTTGGTACATCTCCGGTGAGGTCGGCCACTATTCGTTCGGCACTGCTGATAGCTTCCTTGGCGTCACGCCCTTCTCTTTGCCGGACTACTGGACTTGGAACGTCGGCGTGTCCTTTACCCATGGCGTATTCACGCTTGACCTCCGCTACTACGACACCGACACGACGAAGGAGGAATGCTTCCTCCTCACCAGCGATCTCCGCGGCATGACGGGCGGCACCAATCCAATTGGGCAATCCAAGTGGTGCAACTCGTCCTTCGTCGTCAGCACCAAGTTTGACCTGACGGTTCTGTCGAACCTCAAGTAGTCGCGGTCGATAAACCTTTGGCGGGCGGTGGCACTCATGCGAGCCGCCGCCCGTTTCATTTGTTGGGCTCGCAAACTCTCGGAACCGGGTACTAGGCCGGGTTCACCGCCCGCTCGCGCAAGCAAGCGCAGTCGCCGTCGAGCGCGACCGTCAGCTGGCGGCCGTGACATGCGCGCAGCGCCGCGCGGTGGCCGACCGACACGATCGTGATTCCGGGCAGCCGTTCGCCGATCAGCCGGTAGAGCGCGGCTTCTCCCGGCTCGTCGAGCGCGGCGGTGGCCTCGTCGAGGATCAGCAGATCGGGCGCCTGCAGGATGGCGCGGGCGACGCCGAGGCGTTGCTGCTCGCCCAGCGATAGCATGCGGTTCCAGTGCGCTTCATCGTCGAGGCGGGCGACCAGCGCCGGCAGCCCGACGGCGCGGATCACATCGGCGAGGCGCTCGTGGCTGAAGGCACCGGCCTCGGCCGGATAGGTCACCGCGGCGGCGAGCGTTGCGACCGGGAAATAGGGCCGCTGTGGCAGGATCATCATCCTGGCGCCTTTGCGCAGCGTGACGCGGCCATGACCGAACGGCCAGATTGCTGCGATCGCCCGCAGCAGGGTCGATTTGCCGGAGCCGTTGGGGCCGGTGACCAGCACGCGCTCGCCTGGCCGTATCGCGATGTCGTCGGCCGTGAGGAGCGGCTTTCCATGCGGCAGACGCACCAGCAGGCCGTTGAGCGCGAGCGCGTCCTCGCTCGCGCGCGCCATACTCTCGCGCGTCATGACCTCGATTGCGGGCGTGGCGGTGGCGGCGACCTGCGCCTGCGCGATCGCGGCATCGAAGCCGGCAAGCCGGTCCACCACCGCCCGCCACTCCGCCAGGCTGCGGTAGACGTCGACGAAGATCGACAGCGCCTCGCGCACCTTGTCGAAAGCGGACGCGGTCTGGATCAGGCCGCCCAGCTGCATCTGTCCGGCGAAATAGGCGGGGCTCACCAGAATGTAGGGAATGACCGACGACGCCTGGCGGTAGCTCTCGGTGAGCAGCGTAAGCGGCTTGGTCCGCCACATGATCAGCCGCCAGTTGGCGGCGACAAAGCCAAACAGATCCTGCAGACGCCGGCGCTCCGCTGCTTCGCCGCGCAGCAGCGCGATCTGCTCGGAGCTCTCGCGCGCACGCATCAGATTGAAGCGGAAGTCGGCCTCGTACCGTTGCTGCCGGAAATTCAAGTTGATGAGCTTGCGTCCGATCAGATGGGCGAGCGTGGTGCCGGCGATGGCGTAGATCAGCGCGCCCCAGACCAGGTAGCCGGGAATCGCCACGTCGTAGCCGAACAGCCGCAGCGGGGCCTCGTTGGAGAGCGCCCAAAGAACCAGCACGAACGAGCACAGCGAAATGAAGGCACCGAAGATGCGGATGCCGATGGTCAGGCCCTGCTCCACGAACAGCCGCACGTCATCGGCGATGCGCTGGTCCGGGTTGTCGGCGGCATCGCCGAGAAGCTGCATGCGGTAGTGATTGGCCCCGACCAGCCAGTGGTCGACGTATCGCCGGGTCATCCAGGTGCGGCAGCGGATCTGCAGCCATTGCTGCAGATAAAGCTGATAGACCGCGAGCACCGCGTAGCTGCCGACCAGAGCGGAAAAGATCAGCAGCTCGGTGACGAAGCTGTCCCAGTTGCGGTCCTGCAGCGCGTTGTAGAAACGGTTCTGCCAATGGTTGATCATCACGTTGATGCTGACCAGCGACAGCTCGATCGCGACCACGCCCGCGAGCAGGATGCGGCCGGCCAGGCGATCCTCGGAATTGAAGTAAGGCGAGGCGAGCCGCCAGATCACGGTGAACGTCGAGGCAAGGCGTGACACGGGGCGTCTCCTTGTGATGGTCGCCACGGATTGCGATTGCGGGTGTCGAAATGACCGCTGATCCTACGTGAAAACCGGCGCAGCGCACGAGTACCCAGGGCCGTGGGCCTCTGCGCGCCAGGCTCTGGCTTGCCCAGGAAGTCCTAGGCCGCCCCGCTTGCGGCCGTTCGCCACTCGACCAAAGGAGGGCCGAAGGAGGCTTGTGCAAGTGCCGCGCGTCTGGTCAAACTAACGGCAAGGCTTGCTGGAATACCGGGCCGCAGTGCTGGTTAATGAGCATGAAACGGCCCGGGCGAAGGCCGTGAAATCATTCCTTTCAAACGCCTGGGAGGGCGATCATGTCAGTCGAGAAAACCCAAACGTCCAAGTCGTCCAAGACCGCGTCGCGGCGCAAGTTCCTGTTGACGGCGGGCGCCACCGGCGCCGCCGCAGTCGCAATGCCGCAGGTGTCGCGCGCGCAGACCACCACCTGGAAATACCAGTCGACCTGGCCCACCAAGGACATCTTCCACGAGTTTGCCGCGGATTATGCCAAGAAGGTCAACGACATGTCGGGAGGCCGCTTCAAGCTCGACGTGCTCGCGGCCGGCGCCGTCGTGCCCGCCTTCCAGATGGCGGACGCGGTGCATTCCGGCATTCTCGATGCCGGCCACGGCGTGTGCGCCTACTGGTACGGCAAGCACAAGGCCTATTCGCTGTTCGGCACCCCGCCGTCGTTCGGCTGGGACGCTCACAGCATGCTGGCCTGGTTCTACGCCGGCGGCGGCGAGGCGCTCTACAAGGAGCTCGTCAACGACGTCCTCAAGCTCAATCTCGTCGGCTTCCTCTATTTCCCGATGCCCACCCAGCCGCTCGGCTGGTTCAAGAAGGAGATCAAGACCGGCGATGACTTCAAGGGCATGAAGTACCGCACCGTCGGTCTCTCGGCCGACGTGTTCAAGGAGATGGGCGCCTCCGTCACCATCCTGCCCGGCGGCGAGATCGTGCCGGCGATGGACCGCGGCCTGCTTGATGCGGCCGAGTTCAACAACCCGTCCTCCGACATCCTGCTCGGCTTCCCGGATGTGTCCAAGTTCTACATGATGGGCAGCCACCATCAGCAGATGGAAGCCTTCGAGGTCATCTTCAACAAGGCCAAGTTCGACGCGCTGGCGCCCGAGCTCAAGGCGATCCTGCGCAACGCGGCGCACGCGGCTACGGCCGATCAGTACTTCACGGCGCACGACCGCTACTCGAGGGACCTCGAGGAGATCCGCAAGCGCAACGTCAACGTGATCCACACCAGCGAAGCCGTGCTCAACGCGCAGCTTGCAGCCTGGGACAAGGTGATCGCGGAGCAGTCGAAGGAGCCGTTCTTCAAGAAAGTGATCGACTCGCAGAAGGCTTGGGTGAAGCGCACCCAGCCCTACTTCACCGTCAACAACCTGAGCACTGCCGAGCTCGCGGTGGCCTACAAGCACTTCTTCGGCTGAGCGCAGCCACGAGCCGCCGCGCGAATGGATCGCGCGGCGGCCCTCATCGCTTGATCGCTGGCATGTTCGGGTCGGGGGGACCCGCTCTCGATGCTCGATTTCCTCATCGATCCGCTCTTTCGTCTGATCGGGGGCCCCAAGCAGCTCCCGCTCTATCTTTTCCTTTTGCCGATCCCGATCCTGCTGTGGCTGTTCTGGGCCGAGTTTCGCACGGCCACCGGCCGCGACGCCTCGGCCGGCGAACGGCTCCTGCACTTCGTCGATGGCCTGAACTCGGCGATCGGCAAGACCTACGGCTGGTGCATCCTGGTCCTGACCTTCACGACCAGCTACGAGGTCTTCTCCCGCTACATCTTCCTGGCGCCGACCGAATGGGCGTTCGACGCCAGCTACATGCTTTATGGCACGCTGTTCATGATGGCCGGCGCCTATGCGCTGGCGCGCAACGCGCATGTCCGCGGCGACTTCATCTATCGGTCCTGGGCGCCGCGCCGGCAGGCGATGATGGACCTCGTGCTCTATATCCTGTTCTTCTTCCCCGGCATGCTTGCATTCGTCTACGCCGGCTTCGGCTTTGCCGAGCTGTCGCGGCGTATGAACGAGCATTCCTCAGCGAGCCCCAACGGCCCGATCGTGTGGCCGTTCAAGTGGCTGATCGTGATCGTCGGCTGCCTCATGGTCATCCAAGGCATTGTGGAAGTCATCCGCTGCATCATGTGCATCCGCAGCGGCGAGTGGCCTCAGCGTCTGCACGATGTTGAGGAGCTCGAAAAGGTGATGCTGGAGGACGCCGAGAAGCGGAAGCAGGCCGAAATGACCGCGGCCGAAGAAAGCGGCCTGCGGAGAGGGGATATCTGATGCTCGGCCTGAGCAATCCCGAGCTCGGCGTGCTGATGCTCGCCCTGTTCGTGGTCTTCATCATGTTCGGCTTTCCGATTGCCTTCACCCTGATGGCGCTCGGGGTGTTCTTCGGCTACTTCGCGATGGGCGACCTGGTGTTCAGCCTGCTGGTCCAGCGCTCCTATTCGGTGATGACCAACGACGTGCTGATCTCGATCCCGTTGTTCGTGTTCATGGGCTACGTGGTCGAGCGCGCCAACATTCTCGATCGGCTGTTCCGCTCGCTGCAGCTTGCGGCCGGGCCTATTCCGGCTTCGCTCGCGCTCGCCACCCTCGCCACCTGCGCGATCTTCGCGACCGCGACCGGCATCGTCGGCGCGGTGGTCACGCTGATGGGGCTGCTTGCCTTTCCGGCGATGCTGCGCGCCGGCTATGACGTGAAGCTCGCCTCCGGTGTCATCTGTGCGGGCGGCTGCCTCGGCATCCTCATCCCCCCGAGCGTCATGCTGATCCTCTATGGCGCCACCGCTGGCGTGTCGGTGGTCAAGCTCTATGCGGGCGCGTTCTTCCCCGGCATCATGCTGGCCGGGCTCTACATGCTGTTCACGATCATCATGGCGCTGCTCAATCCGAAGCTGGCGCCGAGGCTCCCGGCCGAGGAACGCAACGTGCCGGCCAGCACGGTGTTCTGGGCGCTCGTGACCTCCTTCATGCCGCTCGCCGCGCTCATCGGCGCGGCGCTCGGCTCGATCATCTTCGGGCTCGCGACTCCCTCGGAAGCCGCCGCCATGGGCTCGCTCGGCGCGCTCCTGCTGGCGGTCGGCTACGGCGCCGACTATTCGAAGCGCCGAAACCTCATTCTGGTGCAGGTCTATGGCGCGCTGGCGACGGCGTTCTTCCTCTACCTGATCGTCTGCGGATTGACGAACCTCAATGTCGATCGCCGCGTCGTGTCGGTGGCGCTGTTCGCGACCCTGTTCGTGGGCATCGCGCTCATTCCCGGCACGTCATTCAGGCTGACTCAGCTCAAGGAGTCTGTCTTCCTGTCGGCGCGCACGACCGCGATGGTGTGCTGGCTGTTCATCGGCTCGTTCACCTTCTCGGCGGTGTTCGCCTATCTGGGCGGCCACGAGCCGATCGAGAAATTCGTGCTGGCGCTGAACCTCAATCAGACCGGCTTCATGGTGCTGGCCCAGCTCATCATCTTCGTCCTGGGCTGGCCGCTGGAGTGGACCGAGATCATCGTCATCTTCATGCCGATCTTCCTGCCGCTCCTGAAGACCTTCGATGTCGATCCCTTGTTCTTCGGGCTCCTGGTTGCGCTCAACATCCAGACGTCGTTCCTGTCGCCGCCGGTCGCGATGGCGCCGTTCTATCTCAAGGGCGTGGCGCCGGCCTGGGTCAACATCAACGACATCTTCCGCGGCGTGCTGCCCTACATGCTGATCGTGATCGTGTCGATGATCATGCTCTACACGTTCCCGCAGATCGGCCTGTGGCTGCCGAACCAGCTCTACCGCTGAACCGTAAGGACACTGGCCATGGGTTTGCTGATCAGCGGCGTCGTCGTCTTTGTCCTCACCGGGATCACGTTCTGGTATTGCCTGCCGCGTGACGGCAAGACTCATCGTCTCGTCGGCACCGAGTGGGAGCCCTATGTGGGCGTCGCCTTCTGCACGGCGGTCGCGCTCGGCTTCACCATGATGCTGTCGGGCGGCCTCAGTCTCGCGGGCGGACAATAGTCAGGCTCAGCGCAGCGGCGGATCCGGGTGCCAGCCGAGCGCCGCGAGCATCACGGCAAATCCGAGCACATAGGCGAGCGCCACGTGCCAGCCATGACGCAGCCATAGGCCGACCGACTTGCCCTCCGGATACATGTTGGCAAGCGCAACGCCCGCCGACGAGCCGAACCAGATCATCGAGCCGCCGAAGCCGACCGCGTAGGCGAGATAGCCCCAGTCGTAGCCGCCCTGCTTGAGCGCGAGCGCGGTCAGCGGGATGTTGTCGAACACCGCCGACACGAAGCCGAGCCCGAGCGCGGTCTGCCAGCTTGCGGCCGGCAGCGCCTCGACCGGCATCATCGAGGCGCAGGTGACGAGCGCCAGGAGGAAGATGGTGCCCTTGAAGGTCTCTGGCATCACCTTCCAATCGGGCTGCCGCAATGGCGCCGCCAGGAGGATCACGGCCCAGACTGCCAGCCCGATCACCGGCAGCGCATCAAGCAGCGCGGGAAATTTCAGGTTCGCGATCACGTTGGCGCCGATCGCGACCAGGAGGATCGCGACCACGATGCCAAGCCGCGTCCATTCGATCTGCAGGCCGCGTGGCGGCGCCTTCACGATCGGCGAGTGCCGATGTTGCTGCAGGGCAGCAGGCACCCCGAAGACCAGCAATGCGACGCCCGCCGCCACATAGGCTTCTACGACACTGAGCGGGCTCACGCCCGCGATCCACATCATGGTGGTGGTGGTGTCGCCCACCACGCTGCCCGAGCCGCCGGCGTTCGACGCTGCCACGATGGCGGCGAGGTACCCGATATGGACCTTGCCGCGGAAGACGTGCCGCGCCACCGTGCCGCCGATCAGCGCCGCCGCGATATTGTCGAGAAAGGCGGAAAGCACGAACACCAGCACCAGCAGCACCAGGCCGCCCGTCCAGTTGTCCGGCAGGATCGCCGGCATCTCGTCGGGAGCGCCGCTCTGCTCGAAATGGCGCGACAGCAGCGCAAACCCCATCAGGAGAAGGAACAGGTTCGCGAGGATGACCCATTCGTGCTCGAGGTGAAGGCCGAGGCCGGCAAGGCCCGCGCCGGTCTTGAAGCCGGTGAACGCGAGCTTGTAGGCGGTGATCACCGCAAGACCCGCGAGCGCGATCGCGAGCGTGTGGCGATGGAACAGCGCCACCCCGAGCAGCGTGAGCGCGAACAGGATGAAGTCGACGGGAATTCCCAGGACGGTCATGATAGCCGATCGTTGTTGCGCGGCCATTTTGGCCGGCCCCCGGCGCGAGTGCCAGTGCATTCGGCGCGGGATCTATTGAAGTGCGTAGCCCGGGTTGAGGGTCGGCAAAACCCAGGGATCGACGATACCGCTTGCTCGCTCCTCCCCGCATTTCGCTCACGCTCAATGCGGGCTACGGGGCATCGTCAACTGCCTACTCCTTGAGCCGCTCGTAAGCGGCCGCGATCGCGGGCGTGGTGCTCTCGACCAGGGTGCGCATCATGGCGGCGACCCGGGCGCCGTCGAGCGGCGTGCCGCGCGGCACATCCATGCGTGCCGAATCCGCCAGGTATTCCTTGTCCTCGGACATGGCGGCGAAGGCCTGGCGCAGGATGGCGTTCCGCTCCGTCGGGATGCCGGGCGGGCCCGCCAGCAGCACGCCGAACTCCTCGCCCGCGAGCACCAGATTGAGCAACGGCCGCTCGCCCGCGCGGATCACGTCGCGCACCAGCGGCAGGCCCGGAAACACGGCTTGCGTTTGCAGGATCGGCACCACGACTTTCTTCTCGATCAGGTCCGGCCGCTTCGCGAAGCCGTCGACGATGTGGAAGATGCCCGGCACCTCGCCCTGCTCGATGGCAAGCAGCACCTTGGCGGAGGAATTGTAGCCGCGGATCACCCGCACCGGCACGCCGTTCTGCGCCAGCAGCGCCGGCACCATGGAATCCTGCGAGGTGGCGCTGAGCGCTCCCAGCACCACCTTCTCCTTGGCGGCGAGAAGCTGCGCGAAGCTCGTGATCCCGGAATCGGGCCGCATCCAGAGCGCCGAGTTCATCACGCCGCTACTGCCCACATAGGTCATGGCGGCGGGATCGAACTTGGCGGCCGGGTTCTTCACGGCGCCGACGATGAACCAGCTGCGGCCCGGCACGCCCAGCGTGAGGCCGTCGGGCGCCGCGCGGCCGACGTAGTTCGCTGCGACCACGCCGCCGGCGCCCTCCATGTTCTGCACCGTGATGCCGGGATTGCCGGCGATGAAGCGGCCGAGATGCTTGGCGATCAGGCGGCCGGCGGTATCGATGCCGCCACCCGGGTTGAAGCCGACCACCAGCGTGATGCGCTTGCCCTGGTAGAAGTCGTCGGCTGCGGCCGGCGCGATCGCGATGATGCAGGCGGTGAAAAGGAGGCCAATGCCGCGTAGCGTGGTTGCTGCGCCACCACTTCGCCCGCGGCGATTGCTATTGCGCCCTCTCCCCTTGCGGGAGAGGGCTCGATTGCAGTGCAAGAAACTCTGATGGGTGAGGGGGCTCTTCGGCAACACCCCCTCACCCATCAGAATTCGCGGAACGATTTTCATGCCCTCTCCCACGAGGGGAGAGGGCACATCAATTGGCGTTGAGCTCGCGGTCAACCGAGGCACGGTCGAGCCAGACAATCTCAGCCGACCTTCGGCGGCGCGCCCAGCGTCTCCGAGAAGAACGCGAGCGTGCGGCCCCAGGCCAGATCCGCGGCCGCCTTGTTGTAGCGCGCGCCGCCGACGTCGTTGTTGAAGGCGTGCTGCGTGCCCGGATAGATGTGCTTGGTGTACTTCTTGTTGTTGGCCTTGAGCGCGGCCTCGAAGGCCTCGATGCCCTTGTTGATGTTGTCGTCGTTCTCGGCGTAGTGGAGCAGCAGCGGTGCCTTGATCGCCGTCACCTTGTCGGCGGGAACCTGCGTGCCGTAGTAGGCGACGCCGGCGTCAAGCGCCGGGCTGTCGGTCGCCAGCCGGTTGACCACGCCGCCGCCGAAGCAGAAGCCGACGGTGCCGACCTTGCCGCTCGATTCCGCGTGCGCCTTGAGGAAGGCGACGCCCGCCACCGCCTCGACGATCATGTCCTCGCGGTTGGTCTTGGTGTGCAGATCGCGCGCCGCGTCCTCGTTGTCGGGCGTGCCGCCGGACACCGAGAGCAGGTCGGGCGCGAGCGCCAGGTAGCCTTCGGCCGCGAGCCGCCGGGCCACGTCCTCGATGTGCGGGTTGAGGCCGCGGTTCTCGTGGATCACGACCACGGCCGGCCGCTTGGCGGTGCCCTTCGCGCGCACCAGATAGCCGCTCACTTTGCCCTTCGGTGACTCGTAAGTCACTTTCTGCGCATTGAGCCGCGGATCATTGGGCGCAACGATCTGCGCCTTGGCGTAGTCGTTCTGCAGGAGCGGCAGTAGCGCGAACGCCGCGGCGCTCGAGCCCACGAGCTTGACGAGCTCGTCCATGAATTCGCGGCGGTTCATGCCGCCATGCGTGAACTTGTCGTAGAGATTGATGACTTTCTGGTCCATGAATTTCCTCCCAGGTTGGCGGCCGGCACCATAGCATAATCGCACCGTCCGGGTAGCCCGACGGCGGTAGGCGGAGCTGGCACCTATTCCGGCATCATGGCACGGCCATGACAAGCGGCTGCGGACTGCCGGCCGACGTGGTGATTGATCGCGCGCCGCTTGCATGAGAATGTCGCCGCCTTGCGGCACATCTTGCGGGCACATCTTGCGGCACATGGGGAGCACGAGAAATGAGGTCAGTGACTGCGTACCGGTCTGATTGCTTGCGGCGTTGCGTTGTTGCGTTCGTCGCCTGTGTCCTTGGCGGGGTTGCGTCCGCCGACGCTGCCGAGCGCGGCTTTCCCTATAACAGCGAGCTGATCATGGATGCGAAGCCGATGCGCGGCTCCAAGCGCGTCCCGATGCTCGTCATCGGCGCGCAGGGCGAGGCCACCATCGAGGGCTGGTGCAACAACGTGAAGGCGCAGCTTGTGGTGGCCGCCGATACGGTCACGATCCTCACCGCTCCCACCACCGAGCAGCAATGCGCGGCCGAGCGCATGCGCGCGGACGAGGACCTGATGGCGGCGCTCGTGGAGATCACGCACTGGCGGCGCGACGGCGACGTGCTGACGCTGCGCGGCGCCAAGACGCTGCGCTTCCGCACCATGACGAATTGAACGTTCAGCCTATGATGTAGGCAAAGGCGTTGGCACTGGCCGCAAGCGGAGAGGGGGCAGCAGTAACGGGCGCCAAGTTTCGTGATGCAGTGGCGTTAGCTACCGCGCCGCTGCCGTCTGCGCCGGCAGGAGCACGCCGCCGTTCTCGCGAATGAGCTTCGCGGCCTCTGCCGAGCGCAGGAACTGTGCGAAGCGTCGGGCCACGGGTGTGGCATCGGACTTCATCACACGCTCCATTCTCATCTTGAGGCGGTATGAGCCCTTCTCCATTGCCTCGACCGAGGGGATGACCCCATCGAGCGTGATGATTCGCAGCGGCGGTTTCTCGGCCAGGATTTGCGCCAGGGTCGCACCCGCGAACGAGTTCGGGATCGTTGCGGTGGTCTTGACGTTGTCCTGGTCGGTTGCCGCGACCGGAACGTCAACGCGTTGCCGCAGCTTGTCCATCGCGGCTTGCATCCCGTCGAAATTGGCAATCAGGAAGGGCGTCGCGCTATCGCTCTTCGGCCGCAGGATAGGCTTGATCTCCTTGCCGTCCGGCCACTTTGTCAGCGTTCCATTGTGGATGGCGACCACGTCGGCCTTGGTCAGCTTCTGGGGATTGGGGTGCGAGGTGACAAACACAAACGGCGTGTCGAGGAAGGGCGTGCTGTCCAGGCCCTGCGCCTTCTCCTCGGCTTTCAGTGCGCGGCTGCTGACAGACAGTTGCAGTGCGCCTGCGGCCGCAGCCGCGATGCCCCCGCTGCTGCCCAGTCCCGGCACGACCTCGACGCGATCTCCAGGGTGTGCCGCCTGGAATGCCTCGCTCAGCCGAACCAGGAGCTCGTGTGTCGCGCCGGTTCCGCCGACCTTCATGTCCTCGGCGTGTGCCGCCCCGGTACCGAAGCACAGCAGGAACAACGCACCGATAGGCAGGATTCGCGCGGTCATCATGAGCGTAGCCTCCACATTCGTAGCCCGCACCCTGCCAAGGAAGCACCAACAAGCCGTTATCAAGCCGGGCAGGGGGCCCCTGATCCCGCTCTTGGCAAATCGCAGGCATGCTCTGTGCTTAATCGGCGGTTAACTGAATAGCCTTACTTTCGCATTTGTTAATAATGAATCACCGGTTCTTATGGCTGACCATTCGCTTCGATCGTTGATCACGGGCATTGGCGCGTGC
>DAIUEP010000109.1:13310-15743 GCA_036845065.1 Xanthobacteraceae bacterium
GGTTCTTATGGCTGACCATTCGCTTCGATCGTTGATCACGGGCATTGGCGCGTGCGTGGCGGTGACGACGGCCGTGAGCGCGCCCATTGGCTATGGCGTGATTTGCTATTGGGCCGATACCGATCAACTCTCCCTGCGGGCCGACATCAGCGCTCAGCGGGTGTCTCGTTACGTCTACCAGCACGGGTCGATGTGGCCGTTCCACCGTGTCCGCCTTGCCGAATTGATCGAATTCACGGATGGCAGATCCAGCCAGGTCAGGCAGCGGATATTGACCGCCCAAGGCAAGCTGGTGCTGAGCGAAGACGTGGCGCTGGCAACGCCCACGGTGATGAGATCGACGCCCATTGTGGAGGGCGGGACCATCGTCGGGCGTCTGGAGGTCGAAGCAAGCGCCCGCCCGCTGATCATCAACACCATCTGGGTCGCGCTCTTGAGCACCCTGCTGGGCACGATTGCCTATTTCTCCATTCGGATATTCCCGCTCCGTGCTCTTGACCGCACGCTCGCGGAGCTCGGCAACAAGGCCGCCGAGCTCGAGCAGGTGCGGGTCGCACAGGAGCAGAGCCGGGTGCAGGCGGAAGCCGCCCGCCGCCAGGGCTTGCTCGACCTCGCAGATCAGCTGGAACAGGACATCCGCCAGATCGCGGGCGCGGTCTCCGAAGCTGCTGCGGCGACCGAGAAGGTGTCACAGATGGTGGCGGCGTCGGTGAGCTCCGCCAACGATCACACCCGGCAATTGACGCAAGCGGCCGGGCAGGCTGGCTCGAGCGTGAGGGCTGCGTCGATTGCAACAGAGGCCGTCACGGTTTCGTTCGTCGAGGTTGTCGACAAGATGTCGGACGCCTCCGCGGTGGCGAAAAAAGCGACCGTGGCAGCACAACACGCCAACGTCATGGTCGAGAAGCTGTCGGCCTCGGCGCACAAGGTGGACGAGATTGTCAAGACGATCAATGCCATCGCGGCCCAGACCAATCTACTAGCGCTGAATGCCACGATCGAAGCGGCCCGTGCCGGCGACGCCGGACGCGGATTCGCCATTGTGGCGCATGAGGTCAAGGGGCTGGCAGGCCAGACCGCCAAGGCAACCGAGACGATCGCCGCCCAGATCGCCGACATTCAGTCAACCACGATGCAGACGGTCTCCGCGATCGGAGACATCGGTCAGATCGTGGTCGAGATCGACAAGCTCTCGGGGGCGGTGATGGAGGTGGTCAAGGAGCAGCAGAGAGCCACCAGCGAGATTGCTGAAAGTGCGCATCAGGCGGCCATCGGGACCGACGAGGTTGTGAGCCAGGTCGATGTCGTCAAGCACACCGTGGTGGGCACATCGTCTGCCGCGCAAGCGTCGCTCGGAGCTGCCAACGAGCTGCGATCGCAGGTGGATGCGCTCATGACCTCGCTCGATCGGTTTCTGGTGAAGGTGCGGGCCGCCTAGTGCCCCGTTTCCGAAGTTCGCATCATGCGGTCTCTCCCGGCCTCATGGTGAGGAGCCACGACCTTGGACCTACCCGGAAATCCGCAACCTCGTGCGCGGCGTCTCGAACACGCAAGTCGGGCTTGCCCGACTTGCGCACATTAACTGCTGATCTCGGGCAAACCCGAGATCGGTGGGCCGCCCCATCCTTCGAGACGGGCGCTACGCAATGATTGCGTCTCGCAGAAGCGCATGTGCCTGCGCCCTCCTCAGGATGAGGCGGATAAATCGTCAGCATCTGCCCTCCCGATTCATTTCAAGCGGAACACGGCACTAGCATCAGCGCGCGGGAGAGGAGCGCCGAGAACGACGTTGCGAATAGGCATGGCGCTGAGACCACACCGGATCATCCATCTCTGTTATTCACCATAAGCGAAATAATTCTTGACTTCACTTGCAGCGTAATTATCCTGAGGTCATCCCGATCCGTGTTTCGAGGGGCGCCTTCCGGAGGCGTTCGCAAGGCGGGGAGCGGGAGCGGCACCTGCGGGAAGGCACTTACGCAAACCGGCCCACGGGCGACGCTCGGAGCAAACCGGCAGGGACAAATAGCTCCTGTCCGGTCCGACCGTTGACGAGGCGTAAGCCGAAGATGCCGCGTTGGCGCGCCGCAAGGCGCGGGGCGTGACGTTTCACGCCCAGGGCCCGGCGATCCGGGCCCGCCTGGGAGCCACGCACTCTCGGGCCGATCCAGGGTAACCTGGATCACTGCGCTTTGTCGGCGCGCCATCCCCCTCGATCTGGGGGAAGCAAAGGACAAAGACTGAGGGCGCCCCCCTGGCCCAGCGACCGAACAGAGGCCGATATCTTTTGCCTCTTTGGATTTCACCCCACGCGACAGGGCTGTTTGGCAAAAGCGAAACCAATGGCCGCAACAGGTTCAAACCATGCGCCCCGTTGCTCACTCAAATCCATGCAGCCGCGCCGGGTTGTCGACCAGCACCGCGCGGCGCGCC
>DAIUEP010000110.1:0-15693 GCA_036845065.1 Xanthobacteraceae bacterium
AGGTGCTGCAGGACGTTCCGGAGGAGCTCAAGGCGCGCACCGACACGCGCGGCGAGGCTTCGCTGCGCGGCCACCTCAAGGGCGATGGCCAGGAGGAGACCGGTTCGCAGTCCTACATTCCGCCGGACGCCAAGGACGACAAGGCGCTCAACATGGCGCTTGATCTCCTGCGCGGCATCCAGAAGAACTCGGCCTTCCCGCCGACGCCAGCTCGCAGGGCCGCGAACTGAGCGCCCTTGTCTCTGCCGCTTGTTCCCGCGAAGCGCGGGAACTCTGCGCAAAAATGGCGGCGTAGCCGCGAGTGTGGCGGTTGTTGCTGCGCCCTCTCCCCTTCGCGGGAGAGGGCTGCTCCGTCGTTCAACAGAACGGATTGGGTGAGGGGGGCAGGCTATTCCCCCTCACCCAGCTCCGCTTGTGGAACGTCCGACGCTGCCCTCTCCCGCGAAGGGAAGAGGGCGCAAAGACAAGCGCTGCGACGTGCGGCCACACAGCGCTCCCGCATTTCGCTGACGCTCAATGCGGCTACCCAACGTGGGTCATTCAACTACTCAAACCCGTGCAGCCGGGCCGGGTTGTCGACCAGGATTTTCTGCAACAGCGCCGCATCGTTGTCGACGTAGCGATAGAGCAGCTCCACCGCCTCGGCGTCGTTCATCATGCGCCGCTTGCGCCACTGCACATGCGGCCAGTCGGTGCCCCAGATCAGGCGATCGGGCGCCGCCTCGATATAGGCGCGCGCGATCGGGATGGCGTCGTCGTAGCCCTCCTCCATCGGCGAGAGCCGGTTGCCGTTCGAGAGCATCAGCCACCAGCTCTCGTCGCGCTTGAGCTTGTCGGCGATCCAGCGGCAGGCCGGCTGCTGCGGACCGCGGGCGGGATCGACATAGCCGAGATGATCGACCGAGACCCGGATGTCGCGGATCGCGTCGAGTTGCGCGGCATGCGTCACCGCCGCGTCGCGGCCGAGATGGAGCCGCAGGTGCCAGCCGAGCCCGCGGATGCGATCGGCGGTGCGCTTGATGAGGTCGAAGTCGGGCGGCCCCTGCGTGCCGTGTTGCACGCCGAAGCGCACGCCGCAAAATCCCAAGCCGTGCAGGCGCTCGAGCTCGCGGTCGCTGACGCTGTCGTCGATGCGGCCGATGACCCGGATGTGGCTGTGGTCGGCCATCGCTTCCAGTCGGTCGGTGACGAGGCGGAAGTCGGAGCCATAGACCTGCGCATGCACGATCACGAACCGCTCGAAGCCGAGCGTACGCTCGACCGCGCACAGGTCATCGAAGGTGGCGCCCACGAGCGGCGCATACTCGGCATTGGGCCGCACCGGATATGTCACCGGGTCGCCGAAGACATGCGCCTGGCAGTCGCAGCTCTTGGGTGGCGGCAGCGGCACCGGCGCGCGGACGTCGCGCACCCATTGCGGGAAAGCAGCCTTCACCTCATCGGAAGAACTCATCCGAAACCTTCTTCCAGTCCGGCATGCGCTCCTCGGTCTCCTCGGGCGTAAAGAACTGGACGCGGAAATTGCCTTCCTTGGGCTTGAGCGTCGGCACCAGCGCCGCCACGTCGGGATGCGCCGGGATGTAGTCGGCGTCGCGGAAAACTTCCTGGCCTTCCTTGGAGATGATGAAGTCGGCGAGGAGCTTGGCGGCGTTCGGGTGCGGCGCGTTCTTGTGAATCGAGAGCACCGACAGCGTGCCGGTGGCCGGCTCCATCTTGATCCAGTCCACCGGGGCGCCCTTCTTGGCGCTGATCACCGCGTGGTGGTTGAAGATCTGCAGCGCGACCGCGTACTCGCCGGCGATCACCTGATCGAGCACCTCGCGCGCCGAGCCGCGCAGATTGGCGACGTTCTGCTTCGACAGCTCGCGCAGATACGCGATGCCTTTCTCGCGCCCCATCTCGGTCAGCACCGTGCCGACGAAGCCGCCGAGACCGGAGCTCGTTGGAAAGCCGTTCCAGGCGAGCTTGCCGCGCCATTTCGGATTGAGCAGGTCCTGGTAGGTCTTGGGCTCGCTGCCGCGCGGCACCAGCGTGGTGTTGAAACCCGGCGTGATGATGAACAGGTTGTTGGCGATCCAGTAGCCGTCCTTGTCCTTGACGTCGGCCGGATACTCCTTGGCGGCGTCGGGGAGCCACTGCAGGACGAAGCCTTCCTTCTTCAGGGGCACGACCGTGGTGGTGCCGTCGAAGATGTCGGACTGCACCCGGCCGGCGCGGCTCTCGTTGAGGATCTTGACCGCGACCTCGGTGGCGTTGGCGCGGGTCGCGCGCACCTTGATGCCCGGATACTTCTTCTCGAAGGCGGCGGTCACCGGACGTACCAGCTGGCTGATGATCTGGGTCGAGTACCAGTTGACCTCGCCTTCCTTCCGGGCGGCCTCGATCAAGGCGGCATCCGCCGCGAGGGCCTGCCCGGCCGCCAGCGAGGCGGCTAGCGCGCAGGCGAGGGTCAAAGTCAGGCGCGCCATGGGTGGATCTCCCTTGTTTCGTTGCCGCGGAGTGTCGCCGCGGAGTACCGCCGGATTGTCGCCGATAGCGCCTTGGCCCGCTACGGTATCATGCTCATTAGCCGATCACCGCGACGGCCGTCAGCCCGAGAGTGGCGCGGTCGAGGGGATGCGACAAGACGCGCCAGTTCCGCGCCCGCCCGCGGCCCGGTCGCACGCCCGGTCGCATCCCGGTGGCGTGACCGGTCGCATGGGCCAACACCCAACGCGGGTTCGCCGCCAATTTTACAAGTATTTGATGCAGTGGGAGTTTCCGATGGGCCGAAGCGGTGGGCCGCGGGATCAAGGCGTTGCGCGGGCTCGCGGTTTTGTAAGCTTGATCGCGGACTTGATCGCGGACTTGGCATTTCTCATTGGACCAAGGATAGGCTATGTTCCGGCCCCCGCGCGGCTTTTGTCCCATACCAACCCACCGCTCGCGCGCAATCAATGACGCCTCTTCAACGACGCCTCTTTACGGCGATGGAACGGGAGCAGGAGAATGCCTACCCTCAACATCAACGGCCAATCGCATAATGTCGACGTCGACCCCAATATGCCGCTGCTTTGGGCATTGCGGGAGAACGTCGGCCTCACCGGAACCAAGTATGGCTGCGGCATCGCGCAATGCGGCGCCTGCACCGTCCACATCGACGGGGTCGCGGTCCGCTCGTGCTCGACGCCGGTCAGCGCCGCCGTCGGCAAGCAGATCACCACGATCGAAGGCCTTGCGGTGGGCGGAGTGCTCAGCAAGGTGCAGAAGGCTTGGCTCGATCTCGACGTGCCGCAGTGCGGCTACTGCCAGTCCGGCATGATCATGGCGGTGACGGCGCTGCTCAAGGACAAGCCGAAGCCGACCGACGCCGACATCAACAACGCCATCACCAACATCTGCCGCTGCGGAACCTACCAGCAGGTACGCGCGGCTATTCACGCCGCGGCCAGCGCGTGAGCAGGGAGGCAGTCATGAACCATATGCCAAGAATCAACCCCCGTATGAACCGCCGCAGCTTCGTGGCCGGTGTCGCCGCCGTCGGTGGCGGCTTTACGCTCGGATTCTCGCTCGCGCCCGACGCTGCGCTCGCGCAGGGCGGCGCTCCCGAGGTCAACGCCTGGGTGGTGATCCGGCCCGACGACACCGTCGTGATCCGCATTGCCCGCTCCGAGATGGGCCAGGGCACCGAGACCGGCCTCGCCCAGCTCGTCGCCGAAGAGCTGCAGTGCGACTGGTCGAAGGTCAAGACCGAGTTCCCGTCGGCGGGAGCGAACCTCGCGCGCAAGCGCGTGTGGGGCGACATGTCGACCGGCGGCAGCCGCGGTATCCGCACCTCGCACCTCTATGTGCGCCAGGGCGGCGCGGCGGCGCGCGAGATGCTCATTCAGGCCGCGGCCAATGAGTGGAAGGTGCCGGCGTCCGAGTGCAGCGCTGCCAACAGCGTCATCACCCACAAGGCGTCCGGACGCACCACGACCTACGGCAAGGTGGCGGATGCCGCCGCCAAGCTCGAGCCGCCGAAGGAGGTCAAGCTCAAGGAGGTCAAGGACTGGACCGTCGCGGGCAAGCCGCTCAAGCGGCTCGATACGTTGGACAAGCTCACCGGCAAGCTCACCTACGGCATCGACCTCAAGATGCCGAACATGCTCGTGGCGACCATCAAGGACACCCCGGTGCGCGGCGCCACGGTGAAGAGCTTCGACGCCGCCAAAGTGCAAGGGATGGCGGGCGTCAAGAAGGTCGTCGCGGTCGGCGACAGCGCAGTCGCGGTCGTGGCTGACACCTTCTGGCACGCCAAGGAAGCGATGGACGCGCTCCCGATCGTCTATAACGAGACCCCCAACTCCAAGGTCTCGAGCGCGGCGATCGCGGCGATGCTCAAGGAAGGGCTCGACGCCGATACGCCCTTCGTGGGCAACAAGGCCGGCGACGCCAAGGCGGCGATCGCGGGCGCGCCCAAGAAGTACGTGGCGGAATACAGCTATCCCTACCAGAACCACGTCACCATGGAGCCGATGAACGCGACCGCGCTCTACACGGCCAACAAGCTCGACGTGTGGGGACCGACGCAGAACGCGGAAGCCGCGCTCGCCGCCGCCTCGGAAGCGTCCGGCATGCCGATCGCACAATGCGACTTCCACAAGGTGCATCTCGGCGGCGGCTTCGGCCGGCGCGGCCGCGTCGACTACGTGTCGCAGGTGGTGCAGATCGCCAAGCAGATGCCGGGCGTTCCGGTGAAGCTGCTGTGGACACGCGAAGAGGACATGACGCACTGCGCCTATCACCCGATCACGCAGTGCCGCATGAGCGCCGGCATCGACGCCAACGGCAACGTGGTCGGCCTGCACATGCGCATCTCCGGCCAGTCGATCCTGCACTCGCTCGCGCCTGAGCGGCTCGAGAACGGCCAGGACAACACGGTGTTCCAGGGACTGACGCCGAGCGCGCCGGAAGGCCATCTCGGCTACGACATCCCCAACGTCCTGGTCGACCACGCGATGCGCAACCCGCACATCCTGGCCGGCTTCTGGCGCGGCGTGAACGTCAACCACAACGCCATCTACCTGGAGTCGTTCATCGATGAGCTCGCGCACGAGCTCAAGCAGGACCCGCTCGCGTTCCGGCTCAAGATGCTCAAGCCCAAGCACGCCGCGGTTCTCAAGGACGTCGCCGAGCGAGCCGGCTGGGGCAAGCCGGCGGAGCCCGGCCGCTTCCGCGGCCTCGCCCAGTTCATGGGCTACGGCAGCTACGTGGCGGCCTGCGCCGAGATCTCGGTCGAGGGCGGCAACCGGATCAAGATCCACCGCATCTTCGCGGCGACCGATACCGGCACGGCCGTCAACCCCGCGCAGATCGAGCGGCAGACCTCGGGCTCGTTCATCTACGGCCTGACCGCCCTGATCTACGGCGAATGCACCGTCAAGGACGGCGCAATCGAGCAGAAGAACTTCGACACCTACAACGCCATGCGGATCAGCGAAGCCCCGCATGTCGAGACCAAGGTGATGCCGTCCGGTGGATTCTGGGGCGGCGTCGGCGAGCCCACCATCGCGGTGGCGGCGCCGGCGGTGCTCAATGCCTTCTTCGCCGCGACCGGCAAGCGCATCCGCACCTTCCCGCTGAAGAACCACGACATCCGCACTGCGTAATGCGCAGTGGTGCACAGGCAGGCGGCGGCCGAAAGGCCGCCGCTTTCGCTTTTGCGGGACTCCGTGTACGAAAAGCGCTGGACCAAGCGCCGCTCGCACATCAAGCGCCGCACACATGACGGACGTCGGGGCCATCGATCGCCGTTGCTTTCTCACGAGCGTCGCCGCCGCTGGCGGTGCGCTGACGCTTGGCTTCGCGGTTCCGTTCGACCCGCTGCCGGCCGCCGCTGCCGCGCGCCCACCCGAGATCACCGCCTGGATCGTGATCGCGCCCGACGACCAGGTGACCATCCGCGTCGCCCGGTCGGAGATGGGACAGGGCGCGCTCACCGGCCTTGCGATGCTGGTCGCCGAAGAGCTCGCTTGCGACTGGGCCAAGGTGCGGCCTGAATTCGTGGCTCCGCACGAGAATCTCGCGCGCGGCCGCATCTTCGGCGACATGTCGACCGGCGGCAGCCGCTCGATCCGCAATTCGCACGAATTGCTGCGCCGGGCGGGCGCGACCGCACGCGAGATGCTGATTGCGGCCGCGGCCGCGCATTGGGGCGTCGCCGCCGCCGGATGCCGGGCCGAAAAAAGCGTGATCGTTCACGCCGCGAGCGGGCGCACCATGCGCTATGGCGCGATCGCGGAGGCGGCCGCGCGCGCGCCGCAGCCCGCAGAGGTCACGCTCAAGAACGCGACAGATTGGTCGCTTCTCGGCAGGCCGACGCGCAGGCTCGACGTGCTCGACAAGGTTCAGGGCCGCACCACCTACGGCATCGATGTGCGGCTTCCGAACATGCTCAACGCCGCGCTGGTGCAGTGCCCGGTGTTCAAGGGAATGCTCAGGTCGGTCGATGACAGCAGAGCCGCCGGCATGCCGGGCGTACGTCGGATCGTGACGCTCAAGGACGCGGTCGCGGTCGTCGCCGATACCTGGTGGCACGCCAAACAGGCCGCCGACGCGCTGACGATCGTCTGGGACGATGGCGGCCATGGCGGCACGTCGAGCGACACCATCGCTGACTTTCTGCGCAACGGGCTTAACGCGGCCGACGCCGGCGTCGGCCGCAAGACCGGCCATGTCACGCAGGCGCTCGCCGGCGCCGCGCAGCGGATCGAGGCCGAATACGCTGCACCCTTTCTCGCCCACGCCACCATGGAGCCGCAGAACTGCACCGCGCATGTGGCAGGCGATCGCGTCGAGATCTGGGTGCCGACTCAGAACGGCGAAGCCTCGCTCGCAGCCGCCGCGCAGGCTGCCGGCGTGCCGGCGCGCAACGTCACCGTCCACAAGCTCATGCTCGGCGGCGGCTTCGGCCGGCGCGGCGCGGTGCAGGATTTCGTGCGCTACGCGGTCCTCATCGCCAAGGAGGTCGGACAGCCGGTGAAGACCGTGTGGAGCCGCGAAGAGGACATGCGCCACGACTACTATCGGCCGGTGGCGATGGCCAGGATGGTCGCCGGCCTCGACGCGTCGGGCGCGCCCGCAGCCTGGCAGGTGCGCCTTACCGGCCAGTCGATTCTCGCAACGCTGACGCCGCTCGCGCTCGCCAATCGCGTGGACCTGCAGTTCCAGGAGGGCTTCCTCGAGGACATGCCCTACGACGTACCCCACTATCTTGCCGACTACGCGATGCGGAACACGCATGTGCCGGTCGGCTTCTGGCGCTGCGTCAACCACACCCAGAACTGCTTCTTCCGCGAGAGCTTCATCGACGAGCTGGCGCACGCCGCCGGCGCCGACCCTTACGTCTATCGCCGGAGCCTCCTCGGCGCCCACAAGCATGGCGACAAGCTCACGGCCGTGCTCGATGCGGCCGCCCAGCGCGCCGGCTGGGGCGCGCCGTTGCGGGCGGGGATCCATCGCGGCATCGCACTCAACGAGGCCTATGGCACTTTCGTCGCGGCGGTCTGCGAGGCCTCGGTCGAGGCAGGCGGCGAGGTGCGCATGCACCGCATCGTGGTGGCGCTTGATCCGGGCACAGTGGTCAACCCGATGAGCGTCGAGATGCAGGTTCAAAGCGCGGTGGTGTATGGACTCACCGCCACGCTCTATGGTGAGATCACGGTCCGGAACGGTCGCATCGAGCAGCAGAATTTCAACGATTATCGGATGCTCCGCATGGCCGAGATGCCCAGGGTCGAATGCGTGCTCATCCCGAGCGGCGGCTTCTGGAGCGGCTGCGGCGAGCAACCGGTTTCGGTGGTGGCGCCGGCGCTCTGCAATGCGATCTTCGCCGCAACCGGCAAGCGCATTCGCTCGTTACCGTTGAAGAATCACGATCTGAAAAATGCCTGACCTGCGAAAAGCCTGACCTGCGTCTGGCGGTATTGCCCGCCAGTTGGAAAGCGAGGTGCCCCAATGTTCCGCATCATGTCCCGCATTCGTCTGTTCGCAGCAACCGCCGCCGCGCTGGCGGTCAGCAGCATCGCTTGCGTAGCCGATGCACCCCCCGGGGCGACGTCGTGCACCGGCTGCCACCCGGCAACCCAGTCGGTCGGAACGCCGGTGCCGCGGCTCAACGGGCGCGACGCCGCGCAGATCGTCACCGCCATGACCGAGTTCCGCACCGGCAAGCGGCCGACCACCGTCATGGATCGCATCGCCAAGGGTTTCAATGACGACGAGACCAAGGCCATCGCGGCCTGGTTCGCGGCGCAAAAGGATTGAGCCATGACACGCATGGATACACGCATGGATGGACGACATTTTGCCCGGCGCCTTAGCCGGCGTGATTTCGTCAAGACCGCGGCCGCCGCCTCGGCCCTGCTGCCGATGCCGGCGCTTGCGCAGAATGCGGGCGGCCGCGTCGTCGTCGTAGGCGGCGGGTTCGCGGGCGCGACCTGCGCGCGTGTGCTCAAGCGGCTCGATCCGCGCATCACCGTGACGCTGGTCGAGGCGAGCCAGACTTTCATCGCCTGCCCGTTCAGCAACGTCGTCATCGCGGGCCTGCGCGACTTGAAGGAGCAGCAGTTCGGCTACGACAAGGTCGCCGCCAGCGGGATCACCATGGCGTTCTCGGCGGCCTCGGCGGTCGATCCGCAGGCGCGCACCGTCACGCTCGCGAACGGCAGTCGCCTGCCCTACGACCGGCTGGTGCTGGCGCCAGGCATCGACATCCGATGGGATGGTCTGCCGGGCTACACCGAGTCCGCCGCCAACGTCATGCCGCATGCCTGGAAGGCTGGCGAGCAGACGCTGCTGTTGCGCCGCCAGCTCGAGTCGATGGCGGACGGCGGCCTGGTCGTCATCTCGGCGCCGGCCAATCCGTTCCGTTGCCCGCCCGGGCCCTACGAGCGCGCCAGCCTGATCGCGCACTTTCTCAAGACCAAGAAGCCGCGCGCGAAGCTGATCCTGCTCGATGCCAAGGATGCGTTCTCCAAGCAGCGGCTGTTCCAGAACGCCTGGAAGGAGCTCTATCCCAATCTCGAATGGGTCTCGCTGTCACAAGGCGGCAAGGTCACCGCAGTCGAGCCCGCGAGCAAGACGGTCGTCACCGACTTCTCGCGCCACCAGGCCGCCGTCGCCAACATCATTCCGCCGCAGAAGGCCGCCCGCATCGCCGAGCTCGCGCAGGTGGCGGATCGCTCCGGATGGTGCCCGGTCGACGCCATCACGTTTGAATCGAAGCAGCAGCCGAACATCCACGTCATCGGCGACGCCGCCATCATGGGGGCGATGCCGAAGTCGGCGTTCTCCGCGAACGCGCAGGCCAAGGTCTGCGCCGCCGCGGTCGCCACGCTCCTGGCCGGGCAGAAGCCCGAGGAGCCGCGGCTGATCAATACCTGCTACAGTCTGGTCGCCCCCGACTATGGAATTTCGGTTGCGGGTGTCTATCGGCCCAAGGACGGCGTGCTGGTGGACATCGAGGGCGCCGGCGGCGTCAGCCAGATCGAGGCGCCGCGATCGACGCGGTCGGCGGAAGCGAGCTATGCGGATGGCTGGTTCAAGACTATCACCACGGAAGTGTTCGGTTAAGCTCGCGGCCGCGCTAGCGCTGGTTGTGAGCAGCGCGGCCGTGCATGCGCAGGACGCGCTGCGGCCCTACACGGTCGTGGGCAACGAAATCCCGCAGCCGCTGACCGGCGCGCGCGGCGACCCGGCGCGTGGCCGCGCCATCGTGACCAACCGGCAGGTCGGGCTCTGCCTGCTCTGCCACTCCGGGCCGTTCCCGGAGGAGAAGTTCCAGGGCACCTTGGCGCCCGATCTCAAGGGCGCCGGCGGGCGCTGGTCGGAAGGGCAGCTACGCTTACGGATTGTTGATTCCAGTCGGCTTTACCCCGACACGATGATGCCGGCATACTACCGGATCGACGGCCGCACGCGGGTCGCCCCCGCCTTTGCGGGCAAGCCGGTGCTAACGGCCGAGCAGATTGAGGACGTGGTGGCCTATCTGGTGACGCTACGTGACTGATGGGACCGGCGACATGACCTTTGGGCAGGACCGAGCCACGAATGCGGCCTGCTCCCTCTCCCATAGGGAGAGGGGTGGGGTGAGGGGTTATGGACTGTCGAGAGATAGGTCCCCCTTACCCCCACCCTCTCCCCGATGGGGAGAGGGAGTCCCGCCCTGCCGCGATCAAAGTCTGCGAGCCGCCATGAGGCTCCGTACGGAGATGCGACGACATGATGACAGATGACGACATGATGACAGATGATGAGGCAACGAGGCGCCAGTTCATGATCGGCGCAGCAAGCCTTGCGGGCGGGCTGGTGACGGTCCTGCCGGTGACGGAGGCGCGCGCCACGCCGGAGACGATGCAGGCCGCCATCAAGAAGGTGGTTGGATCGGCCCCGTTGCGCAAAGGCAAGGTCGCGCTCCACCTGCCGCCGCTGGTCGAGAACGGCAACTCGGTCTCGATGGATATCGCGGTCGAGAGCCCGATGACGGCCGACAACTACGTCCGCGCGATCCACGTCTTCAATGAGAAGAACCCGCAGTCGAACGTGATCAGTATCCGGCTTGGCCCGCCCGCCGGACAGGCCAAGGTCGCGACCCGCATGCGACTTGCTGACTCGCAACGGATCATGGCGATCGCCGAGATGAACGACGGCAGCTTCTGGTCCGACGAGGTCGACGTCATCGTGACGATCGCGGCCTGCCTGGAGGACCCGGTCTAATGGCACGCACACTCATCAACGTTCCGCCCAAGGCCAAGAAGGGCGAGGTGATCGCGATCAAGACCCTGATCTCGCACGAGATGGAGACCGGCTACCGTCACGACAACGTCGGCAAGGCGATCCCGCGCGACATCATCAGTCTGTTCGTGTGCACCTACAACGGGCTGGAAGTGTTCCGCGCCGAGCTGTTCCCGGCGATCGCCGCCAACCCGTTCATCTCGTTCTATACGGTGGCGACCGCGAGCGGCACGTTTGAGTTCAAGTGGACCGGCGACAACGGCTTCTCGGCGACCGAGTCCGTCAACATCACCGTCGAATGACACCGGCCGAACGCTGCATCCTCGCGATCGGCGCACTCGCTTGGGCGATCGCCAGCACCCTGCTGGTGGCGCTGGCCGCCGAGATTCCGCTCAACGAGCGCAAGTCCGGCTACGAGTTCATGGGGCCCGAGACGCGCGCCATGCAGGATGACGACAGCGCCAATCCGGGCTCGCTTTGGGTGCTCGATGGCGAAGCCTCATGGAAGCGCAAGGTCGGCACGGCGAACAAGTCCTGCGCCGACTGCCATGCGGGCGAGAGCATGAAGGGAGTCGCGGCGCGCTACCCGGCCTTCAATGCGGCGCGCGGACGGCCGGTCAATCTCGATCAGCAGATCAACATCTGCCGGACGGAGCGCCAGCAGGCGACGCCGTTGCCGCTCGAGGGCAAGGAGCTGCTCGCGCTCAGCAGCTATGTGGGGCGTCAATCGCGCGGCATGCCGATCGCGGTTACGATCGACGAGCGCACGCGGCCGTTCCTCGAAGCCGGCCGCGCCACGTTCTATCGCCGCCAGGGCCAGCTCAACTTCGCCTGCGCGCAATGCCACGACGACAATTGGAAAGAGAAGCTCGCCGGCGCGCCGATCACCCAGGCGCATCCGACCGGCTACCCGCTTTATCGCCTCGAATGGCAGAACGTCGGCTCGCTGCAGCGGCGGCTGCGCAACTGCATCAGCGGCATGCGGGTCGACAACTATCCGCTCGGCGCGCCTGAGCTCGTCGATCTCGAGCTGTTTCTGATGTGGCGCGCGCGCAGCATGCCGCTCGAGACGCCGGCGGTGCGGCCGTAGCCTACGCTCGTGACCCAGACCAGTCCTGAGCAAGAATAGTTAGTCGGGCCGGATTTCGTCAGTTTCTCAGATCACGGGCGGATGTCGGCGGCGCACTTCCTTGATGAGTTCGCCCTTAGCCTCGGCGGTGGCGCCAGACATCCTGGGCCTACGATCACGCGAGGCGTCGATTGTGCTATTCTCTCAGGTCTTCTTGGTTTGCCACATGCCGAGAGCAGCTCCGGTTGGATCAGCGATGACGCTGAACCAGCCCATTCCGGGTATTTCGGTAACGTCTTTCAAGATGGTCGCGCCAAGCGACTTCGCCTTGCCAGTCGCCGCCTTGACGTCATCCACAAGCACATAGGCCAGCCATGTCGACGGCGCACCCGGGATTGGGTGCTTCATCAGTCCGCCACCCGTTCCCTC
The DNA here is from genome assembly GCA_036845065.1 of Xanthobacteraceae bacterium. Taxonomy (GTDB): domain Bacteria; phylum Pseudomonadota; class Alphaproteobacteria; order Rhizobiales; family Xanthobacteraceae; genus VAZQ01. The sequence continues at coordinate 12,254 of DAIUEP010000110.1, forward strand.
GCCAACCTTGATCATGGTGTAGGCCCCGTCGGACATGGGCATATCTTCAAGTTTCCAGTCGAATAGCTTGCCGTAGAACGATTTGGCCTGGGCAACATCGGTCGTATTCAACTCAACATGCACGAACGGATTGGCCATTGTACGCCTCCTCCTGGAACGCATCGGAACATTACGACTCCACCTCCCTAGAGAAGTAAGCCGACAGCACAATGTTCCCGCGCGATGGCCGCGCATTGCGCAGGATCAAGGGATCCACGGTTCACCGGTGCGAGCCCAGCAACCGCCCGGGCGCGCAGCTCAGCCACCGGTCTCCACAAGGTGCCTGCGAAAGAAGGTGATGATGCGCCGGCGTGCATCGCGGGCGGAGGGCTCGTGATGGCCAGCGACCGCCAGCTTCGCGATCACCCTATCGACCGCGGTCAGGTCGCGGGGATCGTGGTGGTTGATGAAGCCGTGCCCCGCCTCCGGGTAGACCTTGATGTCGTGGTCGACGCCGGCCGCTTTCAGCGCCTGCTCCAGAATCGCGGGCACCCTGCGGACCCCCGGCCACCGGTCTCTCGCGCCGTAGCAGGCGACAATCGGGCAGGCGCGCGCAAGCGCCCGCTCCGAATCCGGTGTGAGTCCGCCGTAATTCACGCTGGCGACGGAAAAGGCGTGGTCGGCCGCAAGCATCAGCGCCAGGCCGCCGCCGTAGCAGAAGCCGATTACTCCGGTCTTACCGGTGCAATCCTTCCGCTGCGCGAGCCAGGCGCGGGCGAGGTCGAGGTCGGGTACGGGGTGCGCCGGGTCGCGGATGGACCGGAACAGGCATCGCCACCGTCCGTCCCGGTAGAACAGGTCGGGGGCCAACGCGAGGAAGCCCGCGGATGCCAGCCAGTCGGCTTGCGCGTGCAAGTCGTGCGTAACGCCGGCAGCGTCGTGGATGACCACCACGCCCGGCCAGGGACTGGTGCCCGATGGCGCGATGAGGTAGGCGGGCATCTCCCCGTCTGGGGTCCTGATGTGCACGTCCATCACCTCCTCCTTGTCTCAGGCCGCTTCTCGGGCAGTGGAACCCGTGTCTCTCCGCTTCCCACCCTGGCAGACATTGCTGCCTGTTTTGCCGGGCATCATGGTTGAGATGTGTCAACGCCAAAATGATCTGGCGGCCATATGATTTGTATTACTGGTCGCGATCATGGAGACGACCGATGGACGACGAGATCAGAAAGAAGATCCTGGCGCTGTTGGACCAGCACCGGATCATGACGATTGCAACGCTCAGGCCCGATGGCTGGCCGCAGGCGACGACCGTCGGCTACGTGAACGAAGGCCTCACGCTCTACTTCCTCTGCGGTCTGGATAGCCAGAAGGCGGCGAATCTCGCGCACGATAATCGGGTGTCGCTGACGATCGATCACGACACCCCGGATTTGATGGCGATCACCGGCCTGTCCATGGCGGCGCACGCGCAAGCGGTGGTCGACCGGGCCGAAGCGAGCAAGGTGCTGCAAATGCTGCCGCTGAAATATCCAGAGCCGGCCTCGCCCTTGCCGGTGAAGATGCCGACCCCGGAGGACGTCCGCATCTTCCGCGTGACGCCGATGGTCATCTCCGTCCTCGATTACTCAAAAGGCTTCGGACACACCGACCTTGTCACCTGCTGAGCGGGTTGCCGACACAAGCGCGCTGACTTAGCGCAACCGGCATGGCTTCGCGTCGGGAAAGGGCTACACTCCCTTGCAGCCCGAGCCGCTCGAACAGCATCGGGTCGATCATGAGAAAAGGGAGGACGACCATGCGTAACAGCGATCTTGCCAAGCTTGTCGCCGGCGCCATGCTGGCCATTGTTCCGTTGATGCTCGCCGCCTCGGCGCAGCCCCTGCAACCGACGTCGCCCCCGCAGCTTGCTCCGGTGCTGCCGCCGGCGCATGTGGTCGACCTGATGACCGCGGACGGCATGGCGGCATTCGGCGCCCAATGGAAGCACATGGAGGCGAAGATCGTCGAGGGGCCGGCGCTGCCGAACGCCATGCCGGGCTACAAGACCTCCTATGACATCGCGCCGCGCGCAGGCGCGAAGGGCTTCGACGATTCGTCTTGGCCTGTCATCGAGCCCAAGACCCTGACCGACCGGCGCGGCGGCGGAAAGGTCTCGTTCTTGTGGTACCGGACCAACCTGACAATGCCGGCCAAGATCGGAGCCTTCGACACCGCGAACGCCAAGGCGGTGCTGACCGCCTTCGTGGACGACTACGCCGAGGTGTGGGTCAACGGCGAGATGCCGCGCCGGGTCGGCATCACCAGCCCGGCCACGATCCAGGGCTTCAACATCCCGAACCGCGTGGTCATCACCGATGCGGTCAAGGCCGGGGACAAGATCGAGATTGCGATCTTCGGCATCAATGGCCCGATCTCGGTCGCGCCGCCGAACTTCGTGTTCTTCCGCCAGGCGTCGGTCGAGTTCTACAAGTAGGGCGCCGGGACAGCAGCGCCCGGCTTTGCGCGGGGCGCTGCCTTTGATCTGTCAGCGGTCTCAGGTATTGAGCGTTTGAAATCAACTGCTCCACGCCGCCCAGGTTTTTTCGACTAGGCTGTTCGACTTGGCGCCGTCGAGAAAGCGCGCAGCAAGCTCGGCCTCGAGGCTCTGATCCACCGGACGGGCATCCTGCAAGAATGTCGGAGAGCCCAAGAGCTTGAAGCCGCCAGAAGCGGACGGCTGATAGTTTTGAATGACCTTGAACGGCGTTTCAAACGCAACATCGTTGATCTCCACGATGAACGCGTCGGATTTGTCCGGAGCCACCGAACGGCGGACATAGCCTTCGAAAACCAGAACCGACGAATCGTACTCCGACAGCTTTGCCGCCAAGGCACTGCGCCCTTCGCTGACCGACAATGCAAGATTGATGTCTTCCGCCGAAGGATGGATGAAGCGCATCATGACACGCTCGGCGCTGCGCAATCCGGCCCCTCGCTCGACATAGCCAAGCGGGATCAACGGCCCCGCCCCGTCCGCGATGCTGCTCGCCGCCTGCGCGAACGCAAATCCTGCAAGTCGCATGGCGCGATCGAGCGGCGGAAGGTCGAATTCTGTTTCTTTTTTCGGCTTGTTCAACGTGAGCAACATCGTGCTTCTCCCTCCATCCGGCAAAGCGGTCTCAGATCGGATCTGAGCACCACGCGCGTGCCGGTGGCCGTCGCCACGGAGAGCGCGTTCGGCGGCGCGCCTTCCCGTGCGAACGCTGAAAGTCTACGCCCTGCCTGTGAAATTCGCGAGGTATCATGGGGTGGCGCAGGGCGAGAAGGCTGGCGAATCGCAATACGGCTAATACGGCTCAATCCATCGTGAAGCCGGTCGAGGTCGCAAGCGGCGCCCAGCGCTTGAGCTGCTCCGCGATCAGGGCCGCAAAATCCTGCGGCGAGCCGCCGGTCGGCTCGAAGCCGACCCGCACCATGGC
>DAIUEP010000111.1:0-15634 GCA_036845065.1 Xanthobacteraceae bacterium
CAAGCCGTCGCCGATCGACGCCTATTTCGGCGGCATCTACTATATCGGTCCGATCTTCGGCGCCTTCCGCGGCACCGATGACGCGATCGAATATTACAAGTTCCTGCGCGCCGAGGTCGAAGAGCGCCTGGCCAACGGCCTGGGGCCGGTCACGCCCGACGGCGACATGGGCAAGGAGAAGTACCGGCTGGTGGTCGAAGGCCCGCCGAACTACACGAGCTTCCGCCAGTTCTGGAAGATGTTCTACGACGAGGGCGCGGTCGTCGTCGCCTCGAGCTACACCAAGGTCGGCGGTGTCTACGACTTCGGCTTCCGCCACGACCCGGACAAGCCACTCGAGACGCTCGCCGAGTATTGCCTCGGCGTCTACACCAATCGCAGCCTGCCGATGCGCATCGACATGCTGGCGAACTACATCAACGAGTATGAAGCGGATGGTTTGCTGATCAACTCGATCAAGAGCTGCAACAGCTTCTCCGCCGGCCAGCTCCTGATCATGCGCGAGGTGGAGAAGCGGACCGGCAAGCCGGCGGCCTTCGTCGAATCCGATCTGGTCGACCCGCGCTATTTCTCCGCTGCCAACATCAAGAACCGGCTGGAAAGCTATTTCCAGATGATCGAGCAGAAGCGCGCCAGCGCGCGCGCCGCCGCGTGAGGAGAGATCATGAAAACGTTTGTCGGCATCGATCTCGGTTCCACGACCACCAAGGCGGTTCTGCTCGACGAGAGCTGCGAGATCATCGGCCGCGGCATCACCAACTCGCGTTCGAACTATGCGACGGCGGCGCGGGTGGCGAGCCAGGAGGCGCGGGTCGACGGCCGCTTCACGCTGTTCCGGCGCGCGCTGACGAATGCCGGCGGGCTTGGCGAGCGGCTTGACGATTTCCTAGGGGCGCTCGAGCGGGCGTTTCGGCTCGAGCAGTTCCTGGAACAGCTCGATGACCTGGAGCAGACCTGTCTGGGGCACATCCAGGGCGACCGCTTCGCCAAGGTCGAGGCGAATGTGCAGGATGCGCTGCGCGAAGTCTTCAGCCGATTGCGCGGCGAGGCGGCCGAGCTCTACGCGCCGGGTGCCAAGCGGAAGTCGGACTTCTTCCGCGACATCGCGGGCTCGCGCTATCATGTGCATGCCGAAGAGGTGGCGCGGGCGGCGGGGCTGCCCTACGACCTGCTTCTCAATCTCTACGACAAGTCGATCATCGACGTGGAGAATCGGCCGCCGGAAGGCAATCTGAGCGACAAGTTTCGCCGGGCGCTCGCTCGGATCCTGCAGGCCGATCCGTTGCTGCGGGCAGGCAGCGCCGACGTCCCAGCCACGATCGAGAGCACGCTCGCGCTCGATCTCGACGAGACCTATTTGGTGGGCACTGGCTACGGGCGCGTCACGCTGCCGTTCTCCAAGGAGCACATCCGCTCGGAAATCCTCTGCCACGGGCTCGGCGCGCACATGATGTATCCGGCGACCCGCACCGTGCTCGACATCGGCGGCCAGGACACCAAGGGCATCCAGATCGACGAGAACGGCATCGTGGTCAATTTCCAGATGAACGACCGCTGCGCCGCCGGCTGCGGGCGCTATCTCGGCTACATCGCCGACGAGATGAACATGGGCCTGCACGAGCTGGGGCCGCTCGCGATGAAGTCGGACCGGCCCGCGCGCATCAACTCCACTTGCACGGTGTTCGCGGGCGCCGAGTTGCGCGACCGGCTCTCGCTCGGCGAGAAGCGCGAGGACATCCTGGCAGGACTTCATCGCGCCATCATCCTGCGCGCGATCTCGATCATCTCTCGCTCCGGCGGAGTGACCAACGAATTCACCTTCACGGGCGGCGTGGCCAAGAACGAAGCGGCGGTGCGCGAGCTGCGCAAGCTCCTCAAGGAGAATTACGGCGAGGTGACGATCAACATCAACCCGAACTCGATCTACACCGGCGCGCTGGGCGCAGCCGAGTTCGCGCGGCGGGCCTATCTCGGCCAGGTGGAAGGAATCGAAGCATGACGATCACGGCTGGAATCGACGTGGGCACCGGTGCGGTAAAGGCCGCGATCTTCAAAGTCGAGAACGGGCAGGAGAAATCCAGGCAAGAAACCTGGCTCTCGCGTTCGGTCCTGCGCATTCGGCAGCGCGATCCGATCGAGCTTGCGCGTGTTGCCTTCGACAGCGTCCTGGAGGACGCCAAGCTGAGGGAGCAGGATATCGACTACGTGGCGACCACGGGCGAAGGCGAAAGCGTGCCGTTCCACACTGGACATTTCTACTCGATGACCACGCATGCACGCGGCGCCATCTACCTCGATCCGCAGTCGCGCGCGGCGCTCGATGTGGGCGCGCTCCATGGCCGCGCGATCAGCATCGACGAGCGCGGCAAGGTGTTGAGCTACAAGATGACCAGCCAGTGCGCGTCGGGATCGGGCCAGTTTCTGGAAAACATCGCGCGCTATCTCGGGATCGCCCAGGAGGAGATTGGCGGGCTGTCACGCCAGGCTGACAATCCCGAAGTCGTGTCGAGCATCTGCGCGGTGCTGGCGGAGACGGACGTGATCAACATGGTGTCACGTGGCATTACCGCGCCCAACATCCTCAAGGGCATTCACCTCTCGATGGCGGCGCGCCTCTCCAAGCTGCTCAAGTCGATCGGCGCGCTGAGCGGCTTGGTGATGGTCACCGGCGGGCTGGCGCTCGACAAGGGATTGGTCGCCGCACTGGAAGAGGACATCGCCCAGATCAAGGACATGAATACGGCAGTCCGCAGCCATCCCGATTCGATCTATGCCGGCGCGATCGGGGCGGCGCTGTGGGGCGCCTATCGTTTCGAGAAGCTCGCCGCCCAGGGCCAGCTCACCAAAGCCGCATGATGGAAGGAGACCGCGATGGCGCTGATGATCAACGAGGCATGCACGGCCTGTGACGCTTGCGAGCCGGTCTGTCCGAACGACGCCATATCGGTCGGCAGCCCGATCTATGTCATTGATCCCTTGAAGTGCACCGAGTGCGTCGGCGCCGAGGATGAGCCGCAGTGCAAGCTGGTCTGTCCGGCCAACTGCATCGTGCAAAATCCGGACTGGGAGGAAAGCAAGGACGATCTGCTCGCCAAGTATCAGCAGTTGCACGGTTGAGGTCATGAACTTCAATAATCGCATCAGTCAGCGCCTGCATGAGGAGCACTGCGCCACGATCGCGCTGATGGAGCGGCTCGAGCAACTGATCATGCGATATCGGCGCAGCGGGATGCCGGACGCCACCGAGGCTACGGTGGCAAAGCTCTTGGCCGATCTGTCGGTTGGCATCACCGCGGAGGTCGAGCGGCACTTTTCCTTTGAGGAAACGTATCTGTTTCCCCAGCTGCAAGCCGCCGGCGATGGCGCCATCGGGGTGCATCTGACCGACGAGCACAGTGCCATCCGGCCGCTCGGCGTCCGCATCGCCGCGCTGGCGCGCGAGGCTGCGGCCGGCGCATTCGATGCTGCCCGCTGGGACGAGTTCCGCCGGCTCGGCCAGGAGCTCACCGAGCGCATGCTCACGCATGTCCAGAAGGAAGAGATGGCGCTCTTGCCGCTCATCGACGACACCATGGATGCGGAGACTGAAGAACGGCTCTACCAGGAATACGTCGAAACTGCATGAGGGTTGCCATGGTCGTCTCGCTGGCGGACTTGAACCACGATCTTGGGCTTTTGAGTGCGGTCCATCTCGACCGGGTGGTCGCGATCGATCGGGCGCATACCGGCAGTTCGCGGCGCCGGTTCTTCGAGAAGCGGTTCGCGGCGGCGGAATCTAACCCGGATGACTTTGTCCTATTGGGCATCATGCGCGGCGGCGCGCTGCGCGGCTTTGCCATCGCGCGCGTGCTGCACGGCGAGTTCGGCCGCGAGGAGGATGTCGCTGTGCTTGATGCGGTGGGCGTGGAGACCGAGAGCCAGGATCGCGGCATCGGCCACAAACTGATGGACGAGCTGGTCGCGACCTTGCGGCAGAAAGGCGTGCGCTCGCTGCACTCACAGGCGAAGTGGGTCAACTATGACCTGCTGCGCTTCTTTGAGGCTTCGGGCTTCGAGCTTGCGCCGCGCTTCATCTTGGAGCGGTCGGTGTCCGAGCGGTTGAGCGAAGAGGTCGACGAGCCGTGATCGCAGGAAGGATGATCCGATGAGCATCACCATTCCCACCCGCGTCGGAGAGGCGGCCGAGGTCAACTATGGCGAGCCCGCCGGTCCGGACTTCGGGCCGCTGGCGCGTGACCGGATTCCAATCCGCGCCATGAAGGAGAGCGATCTGCGTGCCTTGGTGGCGATCGACCGCCGTATCACCGGCCGCGACCGGAGCGAATACTTCAAGCGCAAGCTCGAGGAGGCGCTCTACGAGTCCGACGTGCGGATCTCGCTGGTGGCGGAGCGTAACGACGGGCCTGTCGGCTTCATCATGGCGCGCCTCGACTACGGCTCGTTCGGGCGGGTCGATCCGGTGGCGGTGATCGACACCCTCGGGGTCGATCCGGAGGACCGCGCGCAAGGCATCGGGCGCGCGCTGCTGTCGCAGCTTCTGGTCAATCTGACCACGCTGCGGGTGGAGCGCGTGCGATCGGCAGTCGACTGGCGCAATCAGGACTTGTTTGCGTTCCTCGACCATTGTGGTTTCCGCCCCTCGCAGGAGCTGTGCTTTGTCCGTTCGATCGATTGAACCTGCCGCCGCGATGCGCAGTCAGCTGCGCTTCTCGTTTGCGGGGCGCTGTGCCATCGTCACCGGTGGCTGTCGTGGCATTGGGCGTGCGATCGCGGACGCCCTGCATGATGCGGGTGCCGAGGTGCATGTGTTCGATGTGAGTGAGCCAGCGGCAGGGTTCCCACATCCGTTCGCGTCCGTCGACATCACCAACGCCAAGGCGGTCGATGCCGCGATTGCCGCGCTTTCGACCACGCCGACGCTCCTTGTGAACAACGCGGGCATCACCCGCGACCGCTCGCTCGCGAAGATGAGCGACGGCGAGTGGGCGGCCGTCATCGCCACCAATCTCACCGGCGCCTTCAACATGATCCGCGCGGTGGCGCCGCGGATGGCCGCCAAGGGCGGCGGGCGGATCGTCAACATCACATCGATCAACGGGCTGCGCGGAAAATTCGGCCAGGCCAACTATGCCGCCGCCAAGGCCGGCCTGATCGGCCTGACCAAGACTGCGGCGCGGGAATTCGGCAAGAAGGGCGTCACGGTCAATGCCGTGGCGCCTGGCATGGTGATGACCGAGATGGCGCGGGCGCTGCCGCCGGAGATCATCGCAAAGGCGTCCGAGGAGGCGGTGCTGCCCGATCTGGCCGCGCCCGAAGACATCAGCAACGCGGTGCTGTTCCTGCTGTCGGACGCAAGCCGCGCCATCACGGGCGTGGTGCTGCGCGTCGACGCCGGTCAGTACATCTGATCGTCAGGTCTGCGCCACTGCCGGCGGCGGCACGAACAGCCGTCGTACGACGTCGATCACGAACCATGCGAATGCGAGCGCGCCAACGAGCCCGATGGCGCAGGCGATCCGCATGACGACCGCATGGTCGAAGCCAATGGCCGCGGCCATGCCGGTGAGCGCCACGCCGTGGCAGAGTGCGTGCAGCCGCAGCGGCCATGCATCCGCAAGCTCCGAGGGTCGCAGGGGCGCTCCGTCGCTCGATCGCGCCGCATGCATCGAGGCCAGGAACGGCACGATGCGCTGCAGGATGCCGAGCAGGAAGGTCAGCAGCCAGCCTCCGAGCAGCAGGAACGCGAACAGCGCCGCGCCATTGCGACCGGCAAGCCCAAAGAGGTCGGCCAGTCCGACGATCAGAGAGACAGGCAGCAGCGCCCAGGCTGCGCGGACCAGCATGAAGGAGAGACCGAGGCGTTTGCGCATGCCGGTTTTGAGCACCTGCGCCATGAGATAAATGTGCAAGCCGGAGGCGGCGAGCCCGACCAGGACCGCCAGCACCAGCATGCTGCGGCTCGCGTCGAGCGCGCCGATGGTGCCGAGCGCGAGCGCGCCCGCCGCCAGCAGCGCCACCAGGGCGGAGGCGTCTTTCCGGGGGCTTGCCGCGAGCGCAAACATCGGAATGAGGATCTGGCTGAAGCCCAGCACCAGCATGCCCATGAACCCGTACCCGCCGAGAATCATGTGTGCGAGCGCGACCGCTCCGCGGTCGGGCAGGCGGCTGAACTGATAGTCGAGGGCGAGGAGGAGCCCGAGGGCGATCAGCGCAACGAACGCCGCCAGCGCCGTCCAGCCATAGGCGCCAACCACGCCCAGGTTGCGGGCCCGGCGCAGATTGTCGGCGAGCAGGACCCCGAACAGGAGCAGTCCTGCGGTCAGAGCGACCGCGCCGACGGTGAGGAGCGCGGTCTGCAGCACATACATGCCCGATACCAGCAGGGCGATCCCCGGAACGACGAGCCAGAACACCAGCTTGATCGGCCAGAGCGCAGGCAGCGCGCGTCGGGTGGAGACCGGCAGCAACTGCACGCTCGCCCCAATCGCGGTGGTCGTGAGCACGCCGAGCGTCAACAGGTGCACGGCCGCGAGCGTGGGGCCAAGGCCGCCACGGAAGCGGGCGATCTCGTCGGCGCCCGCCAGCAGCGCGATCCACATGACGACATGCGCGAGGGCGGCGACCGCGAAGAAGCGAAACGGCACCGAGGCAGGCAGGAGCCGGCTCTGCGCGCCGCCCAGAAATGTTGCCGCCAGCGTCATGGCGTCATGCGCACGAGCCGCAACCGGACCTCGTCCTCGCAGGCCGGATCGCCGCATGTGGCGGAGATGAGCTCGTGGCTCCAGCCGCGGTCGTCGAGCTCCGGGTAGAGGAAGATCGGCTCGCGGTCGAGATGAACGATTAGCACGTCGGCAGCTTCGCCCGAGTCGATCAGGCCCAGGATTCTGACCATCGGCTGCGGTGGCTCGAGCCCGCGCACGTCGACATGGAGTCCTTCCGATGACAGCCACGTGTCGCTATCGTTGTTGCGGCAGTCGCAGCTCATGAGGCGGTGTCCGAATGCGAGCGCAGCTCGACGGCGAGCCGGCGGACCAGGCCGGCGGCGGCGAGCCTGCGATAATGGGCGGACGTGGTGGTGGTGCGCATGGGCTCGGCCTGTCGCTGCACGAGCTTGTCGAGGCGCTGCAACGCGTCGTCGTCGAGCGCCTGACCGATGAATGCATCGGTCCCTTCGAGCAGGAGCGGCCGCGGGTTCGTGCCGGTCAGCCCGACACGAAGTGCGCTGAGCGCTCCGTCCTGGATCGCCAGCGCCACCGCCGCTCCGGCAAGCGGAAAGTCGATGGCGCCGCGCAGCCGTGCCTTGGCATAGCGCGAGCGCGGCGGGTCTGCCGGCAGATGTGTGGCGATGATGAGCTCGCCGGCCGCCAGCGTCAGGTGGGCGCGGCCATCGTTCGCATAGAGGCCGGCGAGCGGCATGCGCCGCCGTCCATCGTTGCCGGCGATCTCGACCTCGGCGCCAAGCGCCAACAAGGCTGGTGCGAGATCACCGCAATAGGCCGCGTGACAGCGCGAGCCTTGCGGCGCCACGTGACAGATGTCGCCGTTGCGCTTGAGGCAATAGCCGTTCGAGTGCCGCCACCATTCGCTCTGGTTGTAGTAGATGCAGCGCGTATCGAGGCAGAGATTGCCGCCTACCGTTGCCATGGCGCGATGGCCGGGGCCCGCGATCGCGAGGGCGGCGTCGGCGAGCGCGCGGTATCGATCGGCGATCAACGGCAGCCGTGCCAGCGCGGCGATGGTGGTGCCGGCGCCGATCCGCAGGCCGGCATCGCTGGCCGTGACACCCGTCAATTCCTCGATGCTGCTCAGATCGACCAGATGCCCGGGGCGCTCGAGCCCGCGCCGGATGTTGACCAGGAGATCGGTGCCGCCGCCGAGATAGCGCCCGCCCGCGTGCTCGTGCAACGCGGCGACGGCGCCCGCGATGTCGGCGGGCTTTACGACCTCGAACGCGGGGAGGGGCTGCGTCATGAGGCAGCCTTTCGGGTGGCGGCGAGCCGCGCCTTGCGCTTACGCGCGACCAGCGCCTCCATGACGCGGTCGGGCGTCACCGGCAACTCGTCGAGATCGATGCCGATTGCATTGGCCACCGCATTGACCAGCGCAGGCGGAAAGCCCGCGAGCGCGCCTTCGCTCGCCTCCTTGGCGCCGAACGGTCCGTTCGGATCGTGGCTCTCCACGATGTGCACCTCGATCGGAGGCGATTCCGCGATGGTCGGAACGCGGTATTCGAGCAGGCTTGCGTGCGCCGGCAGGCCCTTGAGATACCGGGTCTCCTCGCTCATCGCCTGGCCCATGCCCATCCACACCGAGCCTTCGATTTGCCCTTCGACCGCGAGCGGATTGATGGCGTGGCCGCAATCGAGCGCGGTCCAGACCTTGTCAACAGTGATGGCGGCGGTCGCTTCGTCGACCGTCACCTCCACCACCTGGGCCGCGTAGCTGAAGCCCATGGTGGCGCCGACCGCGCCGCCCTTGTGCCTGCCGCCCTGTGCCTCGGGCGGACAGGTGAACGTGCCCTTCACCGTGATCGGGCCAACGTCGACGAGCGCTGCCTTCACGACGTCGCCAAATGGCAGGGCAGCCTGACCGCCGCGGCCAACCCGGAACAGCTCTCCCGCGCACTCGATATCGCCAAGCGCGGCATCGAGCTTGCGTGCCGCCGCCTCGATCAGGACCTTCTGCAGGTTCTTCGCCGCATCGATTGCCGCGTTGCCGACCATGAAGGTGATGCGCGAGGAATAGGCGCCGTTGTCCTTGGGCGTGATGGCGCTGTCGCCCGCCACAACGCGCACGCGATCGAGCGCAACGCCGAGCGTCTCCGCCACCGCAATCGCCACCATGGTGGAGGAACCCTGGCCGATATCGGCGGCGCCGGTGAGCGCGGTGATGGAGCCGTCGAAATCGACCTTCAGATTGACCACCGCATGGGGCTCGCCGGTCCAGTGGACCGGTTTGGCCGCGCCGCTGACGTAGTGCGAGCAGGCCATGCCGAGGCCTTTGCCGGGTGGCAATCTTCCGATGCGCTGGCGCCAATGGCTCGCGCGCTCGACCCGGTCGAGGCATTCCGCGAGCCCATAGCTGTTCACTGTCAGGTCGTTCATGGTGCGCATCGGCGCCTGCAGCAGGTTCGCCCGCCGGACGGCAAAAGGATCGAGCCCGAGCTCGCGTGCCATGCGGTCGAGCGCGCACTCGAATGCATGGCGCACGTCGACCGCGCCGTGCCCGCGCATGGCGCCGCACGGCGGCAGATTGGCATAGACCCGATAGCCGTCGTACTTGATCGCCGGAATGTCGTAGATGCCCTGCAACAGCGCGCCGGCATAGAGGATCGTGACAACGCCATAGCCCGCATAAGCGCCGCCGCGCTGCACCACCTCGCATTCGCAGGCGGTGATCTTGCCGCTTCGCTTCATGCCGAGCTTGAGCCAGATATCGGTCTGCGGGCGGGCACGGTGGGTGAGGAAGTTCTCCTCCCGCGTCAGCTCCATCATCACCGAGCCGCCAGCCGCGCGCGCCAGGAGCGCAGTGATGATCTCGAAATTCAACGCCTCGACGCGCGCCCCGAACCCGCCGCCGACAAACGGCTTGATCATGCGGATATGCGATTCGTCCATGTCGAGACAGCGCGCCAGCATGAGCTGGAGATAGTAGCCGACCTGCGAAACGCTCTGCATCGTGAGGCGCTGCGTGACCGGATCGAAGCGCGCCAGCGCCGCATGCGGCTCGATCTGCGCATGGTTGACCTCGGCGCAGCTGATGCGATGCTCCCGCACCAGGTCGGACTGCGCAAAGCCTGCCGCGACCTCGCCGAACACATGATGGACGTCGCGCTCGATGTTGCCGGCCTTGTTGTCGTGCAGCAGCGCAGCGTCCGCCGCGCGCGCGTCGGCCGAGGTGTAATAGGCCGGGAGCTCGCGCACCTCGAACGCGATCAGGTCGAGCGCCCGCTGCGCGGTCTCGGCATCGATGGCGGCCACCGCCGCAATCGGCTCGCCGCGGTAGCGGACGCGCCCGCGGGCCAGTGGATACTCATTCATGGCGATCGGAATCACGCCATAGGTATGCGGGCAGTCGTCGCCAGTGACCACCGCAACCACGCCTTCGAGCGCGCGGGCCTTCGATACGTCCAGCCGCAGAATGTCCCCGTGGCTCACGGGGCTGCGGAAGATGCGGCCCACCAGCGCGTCGTTGTGATCGAGATCGGCCGTGTAGCATGCGCGTCCGGTGACCTTCTCGACGCCGTCGATCAGCGGCACGCCGCGGCGGCGCAAGTTGCCTGCGGCGGCTGCGGTCATGTTGCTGTCTCCGCGGCCGCGTGCACGGATTCGATGATCTTGATGTAGCCGGTACAGCGGCACAGGTTGCCGCCAAGGGCGGTGCGGATGTCCTCGTCGCTGGGGTGCGGATTGCGTCGCAACAGAGCCTCGGCCGCCATGATCATGCCGGGCGTGCAGTAGCCGCACTGGGCGCCGAGCTTCTCATGAAACGCGCGCTGCAATCGGTGCAGCGGGCCATGGGCCGCCAAGCTCTCGATGGTCTCGACCGAGCGCCCCTCGCACCGCGTGGCTAGCATGAGACAGGACGGCACCGCCTCGCCGTCGACGATGACCGTGCAGGCGCCGCATTCGCCGCCGTCGCAGCCGGTCTTGGTTCCGGTCAACCGGGCGACGTCGCGCAGATAATCCACGAGCAGCATGTTCGCTGCGACGGCATCCTCGCGCCAGCGGCCGTTAAGCTTGACCCGCAGAATTTGCTTCCGGTGCCCTGGCATCCGTGCCTCCGGCCCGATGACGTCATGAAAACCAATCGCATCGGCGCCGGATAAACCATGACAAAAGTCAATGGATTGGCAAAACCGACCAAGCGGTCAGCGGTTCTGACCAAAGTCAAGGAACTCGCGTCCGGCTCCCTCTTTGCTGCCAAGCGACGTTTCAGGGCAGCTCGCAACATGGGTGTCGGGCGCGATTACAATGCCGCTGTTGATTTCATCGACCGTAACGTGGCCGAGGGTCGAGGCAATCAGGCTGCCTTCATCGATGCGTCTCGTTCGATCAGCTATGCCGAGTTGTTCAATGCGGTAGCGCGTGTCGGCCCGATGCTGGAGCGGCTTGGCGTCGAGCGCGAAAACCGCATTGTGCTGATTCTGCAGGATTCGATCGAATTCCCGATCTTGTTCTGGGGCGCGATCCGCGCAGGAATCGTCCCGGTCCTGCTCAACACGCTGCTGACCAGCGAGCAGTACCGCTACCTGCTTGAGGACTCGCGCGCCAAGGTGGTCTTCGTATCCGCTGGGGTGTTGCCCACGGTTCGGCATGCGGCCGAAGGCCTCCCGACGTTGCGGCAGATTGTCGTGGTCGGCGGTGGTTCCGATACGCTGCCGCAGTTCCAGACCCTCCTTGCCGCACAACGCGACCCGGCGCCGCCGGCCAAGACCTGCTCCGACGAGGTCGCCTACTGGCTCTATTCGTCCGGCACGACCGGGATGCCGAAAGGCGTCATGCACGTGCATTCGAGCCCGATCGCGTTCGCGGATCCGGTGGGGCGCGGCCGCATCGGGATGCGCCAGGATGACGTGATCTTCTCGGTGGCGAAGCTGTTCTTCGCCTATGGCATCGGCACCTCGATCTGTGCGCTCTGGGCCGGCGCGACGTCGATCCTGTTTCCCGATTGGCCGACGCCGAAGGCCGTGTTCGAGGTGCTGCGCTGCCATCAGCCGACGATGCTGTTCACGGTGCCGACGCTCTATGCCGCGATGCTGGCGGCGTCGGAATGCGCGCCGGAAATGGGCTCGCAACGGCTGCGGCTGTGCTTCTCGGCCGGCGAGCCGCTGCCGCCGCACATCGGCGAAGGCTGGAAGGCGCGCTATGGCGTCGACATCTGCAACGGGGTCGGCTCCAGCGAGATGGGGCATCTCTTTCTGACCAATCTGCCGGATGCGGTGGAATACGGAACGTCGGGAGTGCCGGTCGATGGCTACGAGATGAAGCTGGTCGACGACGGCGACCATGAGGTTGCCGACGGCGAGGTGGGAGAACTGCTGGTGCGCTGTCAGACGTCGGCCATCGGCTACTGGAATCAGCGCGAGCGCTCGCGCCGCACGTTCCAGGGCGAATGGACCCGCACCGGCGACAAATATGTGCGGCGGGCGGATGGGGTGTACAGCTACTGCGGCCGCACCGATGACATGTTCAAGGTGAGCGGGATCTGGGTCTCGCCCTTTGAGGTGGAGGCCGCGCTCGCCAGCCACCCGGACGTGCTCGAGGCGGCGGTGATTCCCGCTCAGGACGCCAAAGGCCTGGTGAAGCCGAAGGCGTTCGTCGTGCTCAAGGGCAAGCCGGGCGAGGGCGCCGGCCGCGCGCTGTACGAGGGACTGAAGATTCACGTCAAGAGTGCGATCGGCCCGTGGAAGTACCCGCGCTGGATCGAGTTCGTCGACGCATTGCCCAAGACGGCGACCGGCAAGATCCAGCGCTACATGCTGCGCGAGCTTGCGGCCAAGCAATCGATGGCGGACCGGTCATGATCGATCTCGCCCATCTCGGCTGGCCCTTTTTTGACGAAGCACATCGTCGCTTTGCCAGCAATCTCGCGCGCTGGGCGGACCGGGAAGTGCCTGCGCAAGTCGATCACAGGGATGTCGATCGCAGCTGTCGAAGCCTTGTCCGTTCGCTGGGAGAGGCAGGCTGGCTCAAGGCGGTGATCCCGGCAGCCTACGGCGGCCTGTTCGAGCGGATCGACGTCCGCACGCTTTGTCTCGGCCGGGAAATTCTTGCATGGCATGACAGCCTCGCGGACTTCGCGTTCGCCATGCAAGGGCTGGGGACTGGATCGATCTCGCTGTTCGGCAGCGACGGCATCAAGGCCAAGTATCTGCCGCCGGTGTGCGATGGTCGCCACATCGCAGCCTTCGCGCTGAGCGAGCCAGCCGCTGGGTCCGATGTCAGCGCGCTGGCGACCACCGCCAAGCCGGATGGCCCGAGCCATGTGCGGCTCGACGGCATCAAGACCTGGATCTCCAACGGCGGCATCGCCGACCACTATGTGGTGTTTGCGCGCACCGGCGAAGGGCCCGGCGCCAAGGGCCTGTCGGCGTTCGTGGTCGATGCGGCGGCGCCGGGGCTCTCGGTGGCGGAGCGCATCGAGGTGATCGCGCCGCATCCGCTCGCGACGCTGCGCTTCGAGGGCTGCTGCGTTCCGGTCGAGAACCGGCTCGGGAGGCCCGGCGAAGGCTTCAAGGTGGCGATGGCGACGCTCGACATCTTTCGATCGTCCGTTGCGGCTGCGGCGCTCGGTCTCGCGCGCCGCGCTTTGCACGAAGCCGTCGAGCGCGCTGCCAGCCGGGAATTGTTCGGCGGGGTGCTCGCCGACCTGCAGATGACGCAGGCCTCGCTCGCCGACAGCGCGGCCGAGGTCGATGCCTCGGCGCTCCTCGTCTATCGCGCGGGCTGGACCAAGGACAACGGCGCCGCGCGCATCACCCGCGAATCCTCGCTCGCCAAGCTGTTCACGACCGAGGCCGCGCAACGCGTCATCGACCGCGCGGTGCAGATCTTCGGCGGCAACGGCGTGCGGGTCGGGGTGAAGGTCGAGGCACTCTATCGCGAGATCAGGGCGCTGCGGATCTACGAAGGCGCGACCGAGGTGCAGAAGGTGATCGTCGCCCGCGACCTCATCAAGGGACGCGCGGCCGCGCCGGCGGCTGCGCGCGTGCGGCCATGATCAACCTTTCTACGACAGCCGGAGTGGCGACGCTCTTGTTGAGCCGGCCTCCGGTCAACGCCATAAGCGATGACGTCATCACGTTGTTCGAAGCCAAGCTTGATGAACTGGCGGGACGAACGGATTGGAGAATCCTGCATTTGCGCTCGGATCAGAAGGTGTTCTGTGCCGGGGCTGACCTTGCCGAAGTGCGCGCGCGCTTCGATGCGACCGATGGCCCCGAGCTCACCCACCGCTATGTCACGCGGTTGCAGCAGCTCTACCGGCGGATCGAGCGGTTGCCGCAGGTGACGCTCGCCGAGATCGGCGGCGCCGCCCTGGGCGGCGGCCTTGAGCTGGCGCTCGCGTGCGATCTGCGCATCGTCTCGCTCGATGCCAAGCTCGGCCTGCCCGAGGCGCGTCTTGGACTGATCCCCGGCGCGGGCGGAACGCAGCGCCTGACGCGGCTGTGCGGACGAGCGGTGGCCTCACGTCTCATCCTGACGGCGGAGATCATCGAGGGCGCCGACGCGCTTCGGCTCGGCATCGCACAGTGGGCGGCGCCGCGCGGTGAGGTCGAGGCAGTCGCTGCCAAAATAGCCGCGCAGGTTGCGAACCTGCCGGCGGCAGCGCTGCGCGCCTGCAAGAGCTCGATTGCGGCCGCGTCCGAGCCAGGCGACGCCGGCTATCTCCGCGAGGTGGAAGAGACGCGGAGGCTTTCGACCAATCCCGAGACGCGTGAGCGGGTCGCAGCCTTCCTCGCGGGTCAGCGATGATGGTCGTTCAATTGGAAGGAGTAGGGGAATGAGACTCGATGGCAAGACCGCGCTGATCACGGGCGGTGCTTCCGGCATCGGCAAGGCGACCGTCATGGAGTTCGCCCGCCAGGGTGCGCGAGTGATCTGTGCCGACATCAACGAGGCGCGCGCGGCTGAGGTGGCGAAGGAAGCGGTCGACGCCAAGCTCATTGTCTCGGCGGTCGCGGTTGATCTCGGCGATCCCAAGTCGGCCCGGCGTTGCGCCGCCGATGTCATTGCCCGCCACGGCCGGGTCGACCTGCTCATCAATGCGGCCGGCTGGAACGACATCCAGCCCTTTACCGAGAACGCGCCGGACTACATGGATCGCGTCATCGCGATCAATCTCGGTGGCCCGGTCCATCTCACGCAGGCGCTGCTGCCGCCGATGATCGAGGCCAAGACAGGCAAGATCGTCAATATCGCGAGCGATGCCGGCCGGGTCGGCAGCGGCGGCGAGACCGTCTATGCGGCCGCCAAGGGCGGGGTCATCGCCTTCACCAAGTCGCTGGCGCGCGAGGTCGCGCGTTATGGGATCAACGTCAACTGCGTCTGCCCGGGCCCGACCGACACGCCCATGCTGGCGACCCGCCCTGAGAAGTTGCGGGAGGCCTTCATCAAGGCGATTCCGTTTCGGCGCTTCGCGAAACCGCAAGAGATCGCGGATGCCGTTCTGTTCTTTGCGAGCCCGCGCTCCGACTACATCACCGGGCAGGTGCTGAGCGTCAGCGGCGGGCTGACGTTTGCCGGGTGATGCGGGCTCCCGCATCGATCGCTCAAATTCACGAGAGGACAGGAACCATGAACGATACTGCCCAGCGCTTCCATCCAACGGGTCTCGATTTTCGCAATTTCCACCCGCATCACTTCCTGTGGGAGGTCGATGGCCGCGTTGCGACCATCACGCTCAACCGGCCGGAACGCAAGAACCCGCTTACGCTCGAGTCCTATGCCGAGTTGCGCGACACGTTCCGCAACCTCGTCTACGCGGAATCGATCAAGACCGTGGTGGTCACCGGGGCGGGCGGAAATTTCTGCTCGGGCGGCGATGTGCACGAGATCATCGGGCCCTTGGTCGAGATGCAGCGCAAGGACGACATGGCGGGCCTGCTCGCGTTCACGCGCATGACCGGCGA
>DAIUEP010000112.1:0-15631 GCA_036845065.1 Xanthobacteraceae bacterium
CCGCCCAGCGCCTTCTGCCAGGAGAACGTCACCACATCGAGCTTGGCGAAGTCGAGCGGCTGCGAGAAGCAGGCCGAGGTCGCGTCGCAGATGGTGAGGCCCGCCCGGTCGGCCGCGATCCAATCGGCGTTGGGGACGCGCGCGCCCGAGGTGGTGCCGTTCCAGGTGAACACCACGTCAGTCGCGAAATCGATCTTGGTGAGGTCCGGCAATTCGCCGTAACCAGCCTTGAGAACCTTGACGTCCTTGAGCTTGAGCTGCTTGGCGACGTCGGTCACCCAGCCTTCGCCGAACGACTCCCAGGCCAGCATGGTGACCGGCCGCGCGCCGAACAGCGACCACAGCGCCATCTCGACTGCGCCAGTGTCCGATGCCGGCACGATCCCGATCCGGTAATTGGCGGGAACGCCGAGGATATCGCGGGTGAGATCGATGGCGCGCTTGAGCTTCGCCTTGCCGATCTTCGACCGGTGCGAACGCCCCAGAACAGCGTCGGTGAGGGCTTGCAGGCTCCAGCCGGGCCGCTTGGCACAGGGGCCGGAGGAGAAATGCGGCACGGCCGGCCGCACGGAGGGCATCGTCGTCATCGCCTATCCTTCCAGATAGTCGCCCCTCGGTGGGGAGGGGTGTCCCGCTGCTGGAGATAGGGAAGACCACACGTGCCGTCAAGCGCGCCTTTGGACGAATGCCAAGGGCGCCCGCTCGAGCCGTGCATTGTCCCGCAGCGAAGCCTCACGCATGGCCGCGCTCAGAATTTCAGGCCCATGCCCAGACGACCGTTGTGAATTTGCGATCGCACATCCGACACCAGGAGGAATTTCACGAACTCATATTCGGCCCGTACAAAGACGTTCGGGAAGATCAAAAAGTCGGCTCCCAGGCCGGCCGAGTAGCCAAACGCGAGCATGGGCGAATTGACCGTGCCTTCGGTCCTGGTGAACGCGGTACCGGCGGCGACCGGCGTGCCGGTCGCGGTCGCATAGCGGCTGACCTCCACGCGCCCGACCGCCAAGCCAATCATCGCATAAGGCAGCAGGTTGTCATTCACCCAGCCGGCGCGGAGGCGGGCCGTTCCGTAGTCGGTTATGCGCGCCGATGCCATGGCGGTGACCGTCGCGTTGTAGGCATTAGTGTCGCCGAGCGTGATGGCTGCCGAGCAGCTCGTGATGACCGCGTCATAGCAGCGGGTCGCGGTCGCCGAACCGAAAAGCTTGGTGTGATTGTAGTTGCCCTCGAAGCCGAGGATGAGGTCGTCCCATTGCCAGTTGTAGCCGATGAAGCCGCCATAGCTCGCGGCTCTGGCGTTGTCGGTGCCGAGATCGACCCACGACGAAACCGAGCCGAACGGCGCGGTGAATGTGTTGTTCGGGTCAAAGGCGGTAATGCCACGCCCCGACTTGGAGAAATCCATGTACGACGCGCCGTAGCCGACCTGGCCGCCGCCATAGAAGCCGCCCCAATTCATGTGCCTCGGCGGGGTTGGCACGTAAGGGCTCGATCCGCGCAAGGTGGGGAAATCGGATGGTTCATAATCGGCGGCTGACGCGCCGGTAGCAAATCCAACCAAAGCAACAGCAACGACGAAACGACGCATGACGAGCCCCATTCGTTCCGCGGGACGACTCACCGCACGCGCCCATCATGATTGATTAACCTTAATGAGCGGTTATCCCATACCCCCTCCGCGCACGCATTTTCGGGTCCCGTGAAAAGGCCGGTTTGCTTCTCAAAACTCTTCCTCACGCAAAAAAACGGCGCGGGATTTCCCGCGCCGTCGATCATCGAAGTCGTGCTGCCCGTTAGGCTGCTTGCTCAGCCTTTGCGAATGAGCGGCGGCTGATAGGTCGGCTCCGGCTGCAGCATCCAACGCACGCCGAGCATCAGATCGTGTGACTGGATGTTGTGGAACGTGACCGGCGCGCCCGTGTTGCCAATTGTCGGATCGAGATTCTGCAGGATTCCCGATCGGGCATTGCCGACGTTGAGATAGCGGTACGAGAGCTCGATCGCGAAATTCGACGACGCTCTGTAAGACGCGCCGGCATGCAGCGCCCAGGCGAGATTGGTCTGCGTGCCGCTATCCGCCCATCCGCCACCGCCCGCGATCACGTTGGTGTCGCGGAAATGCTCGATGGTGTTGAACGCCACGCCGACGCCCGCGCCAACGAACGGCGTGATGCACCACCAGGTGCCGAGGTCGATATAGGCGTTGACCAGGGCAACCCACTCCGACTTGCTGGCGGTGTAGGCGTTGGTGTTGTACGCACCGGCGCCGGCAGGATTAAAGAATCGATCGAGCGCGTGGAAGCTTGCTTTGCCACGATATTCGCCGGTCACGTCGGCACGAAACCAATTGTTCCATTGATATCCGACGCCCGCGCCATAGAACGGCGCGCTGTCGAAACCACCCTTGTCGAGAAATGTGAACTCCTGCGCCGTTGCAAACGCAGGATGCGAGATCTCGTTCAGGTATTGATTGCTCTGGCCGATATAGCCGCGCAGATACCAGCCGCCCGACTCGACCGGCGCGGGCATCGGCGGTTGAAACGGCGACGGCAGATCAGCAGCAAGCGCCCCCGAGCTCACCAGTGCGGTCGCTCCTGCGAGCGCGATCATTCTTACACGACTCATGACTTCGTCCTTTCGTCAGCACGCAGGGCGTCCGCCCCTACCGGAATGCCTACGAAGGATCGCAGCAATCTCTTAAATGGAGCTTAACCCTAATTATTTACCGCGATTGTTAATCTTGGTTGTTGCAGTCGCACAAAAAAGCCACACGAGCGGCCATATCGCGCGTGTGGCTCGTTAACGATGCATTGAGGATCAGATACGGCGATCACCGCGTCGCAATTGCAGCGCTCATGAATCGCTATCGTCGAGCTTGCCGATGTGGTGCTGCGAATAGAGCTCGACCCCGAGCTTGGCGACGAGATCGATCTGGGTTTCGAGGAAGTCGATGTGCTCTTCCTCGGCATGCATCAGCTTCTCGAACAGGTCGCGCGTCACATAGTCTTTCACCGAATGGCAATGGGTGGCCGCCTCCTGATAGAGATTGCGCGCCGAATGCTCGGCCTGCAGGTCGCAATCGAGCACTTCCTTGACGTTCTGCCCGATGCGCAGCGGGTCGATCACCTGCATGTTGGGAAAGCCTTCAAGGAAGATGATGCGGGTGACGAGCTTGTCCGCGTGCTCCATCTCCTCGATCGACTCCTTGCGCCATTGCTTAGCGAGCGACTTGAAGCCCCAGTTGTCGAGCAGGCGATAGTGCAGCCAGTACTGGTTGATGGCCGCGAGCTCATGCCGCAGGCCGCGGTTGAGATACTCGATAACTTTGGCGTCGCCCTTCATGATTGCAATCCCTGGATGAGGCCGCGCCCACCGCGCGTGGCATAGAACCGCTTCAATGTGGATGCTGCAGCGCCGCACGACAAGGGCCCCAAAGTGGTTTCGGGGCCGACCAGATTGGTAACGCCAGGGCTTAGGCTCGATCAGCCGCGTCGGCCCCCGGCCAGGCCGCGCCGACGACCGCCGGCATCGTCCATGATCTGCCTGATGGTGGGGGCGCAGCGGCCGCATTGCGGCGAGCAGCCAAGACAACCATACACTTCGCCGGTAGAGCGTGGCCCAGCCTCGACGTTCAAGGCGGTCCGCACGTCGGCGTCGCTAAGCACGTTGCAGGAACAGACAATCATGGCGCCCGGAGACCAGTGGGGTTCGTTGCACGGCTATCGATACCGATCTACCAAGGGCTCGGCAAAGAAAAAACTCCGAACTTATACGTATTCCAATATGCCCCGCTCACGCCGCCGCCTGGGTCAGCGCCTGGACGATGCCGTCGACCACCTCCTCGACCAGCCCCTTGTCGTCGCCCTCGACCATCACCCGGATCACCGGCTCGGTGCCCGACGGACGCACGACCAGCCGCCCTTGGCCGTCGAGCCTCGCCTGGGCCTGCTTGATGGCGGTGCGAACCTTGGCGTTCTCGAGCGGCTTGCCGCTCTTGTAGCGCACGTTCTTGAGCACCTGCGGCAGCGCGTCGAACCGATGGCAGACCTTCGACACCGGTTGATCCTGCTTCTTCACCACGGCGAGAACCTGAAGCGCCGCCACGAAGCCATCGCCTGTGGTGGTGAAATCCGACAGAATGATGTGGCCGGATTGCTCGCCGCCAACATTGAAACCCTTCTCCCGCATATGCTCGAGCACATAGCGGTCGCCCACCGGGGTGCGCTCAAGCGAAAGGCCAAGCCCACCCAGATAGCGTTCGAGGCCAAGATTGGACATCACGGTCCCGACCACGCCGGGCTTCGCGAGCCGGCCATCCTCCTTGAAGCTTTCAGCGATGACGGCCAGGAGCTGGTCGCCGTCGACGATATGCCCGCGCTCATCGACCACCAGAACGCGGTCGGCATCGCCGTCGAGCGCGATGCCGATGTCGGCGCGCATCTCGCGCACCTTGCGGCACAGCTCTTCGGGCGCCGTCGAACCGCAGTCGCGGTTGATGTTGAAACCATCGGGCTCGACTCCCACGGGGATCACCTCGGCGCCGAGCTCCCAGAGCGCCTCCGGCACCACCTGATAGGACGCACCGTTCGCGCAATCGACCACGATCCGCATGCCCTCGAAGCTCATCGCGCGGGGCAGCGTGCGCTTGGCGAACTCGATGTAGCGATCGTGCACGCCGTCGATGCGCTTGGCACGGCCGAGGTCAGCGCTTTTCGCGAGATTCTTGGTCAGGTCGGAATCGATCAGCGTCTCGATCTTGTCCTCGATCTCGTCGGAGAGCTTGTAGCCGTCCGGGCCGAACAGCTTGATGCCGTTGTCGTCGTACGGGTTGTGCGAGGCCGAGATCATCACGCCGAGATCGCAGCGCATGGAGCGCGTGAGCATGGCAACCGCCGGCGTCGGCATTGGGCCGGTCTGGAAGACGTCCATCCCGACCGACGTGAAGCCTGACACGAGCGCGGTCTCGATCATGTAGCCGGACAGCCGGGTGTCCTTGCCGATCAGCACGCGATGGCGATGCTCGCCGCGACGAAACACCAGTCCCGCCGCCTGCCCCACGCGCAATGCAAGCTCGGGCGTGATCACGCCGTTGGCACGCCCCCGGATGCCGTCAGTGCCGAAATATCGTCGTGCCATTGCAGAATCCCTCCCCGCTCTTGGGGAAGCCCCATGATACGTCAGATCGAAGCCGGAATTCCTCTTAATATTTGCGCTCTTTGAGCGAATAGTGAACGGCGCCGCCGACCCGGGGCCGGCAGCGCCGCTGCAGGCGAATTTGGGGCTAACGGCCTATCTATTCGGCCGGGATCCGTCCCGCTTGTCCTCCACGGAAGGCGGCGGCTGCGTGACATTGATCGGGTCGGAAGCTGGAAAACTGTCCTCCAGGCCCTCTTCAAGCGATCGTTCGAGGCGCCGCCGCTTGGCCTCGTCCTCCCGCTTCTTTTTTTCTTCCAGGGCTTCGTTTTCCATCACGGTTTCATTCGGAATACCCATGGCATTTCTCCATCGACAGGCCACCCTTGGCTCAACGCCCCACCCCCGCTCGCGTTCCCGCCCTCGGCAGACCCAGCCGGCCCTTGCTATGCTGCCGATCAGGACAGGCGGGGATGTGGATCAGGCATGGCGACCATGACGTGCATCGAGGACCTGCGAGGGCGCGCGCGCCGCAGGGTCCCGAAAATGTTCTTCGACTATGCGGAGGCCGGGTCCTACGCGGAGGAAACCCTGCGCGCCAACCGCACCGACCTCGAACGCATCAAGCTGCGCCAGCGCATCCTCGTCGATGTCTCGCAGCGCGATCTTGCCACCACCATCATCGGCGAGAAGGTCCCGCTGCCGCTCGCGCTCGGCCCAGTCGGCCTCACCGGGATGCAGCACCGCGACGGCGAGATCGCCGCCTGCCGCGCCGCGCAGGCGGCCGGCATCCCGTTCACGCTGAGCACGATGTCGGTGTGCTCGATCGAGGACGTGGCGTCATCGGTCGACAAGCCCTTCTGGTTCCAGCTCTACGTCATGAAGGATCGCGGGTTTGTGCGCTCGCTGGTCGAGCGGGCAGCCGCCGCCAAATGCAGCGCCCTGATGCTCACGATCGACCTGCAGGTGCTCGGCCAGCGCCACTGCGACGTCCGCAATGGCCTCTCCGTCCCGCCCGAGATCAAGATCCGCAACGTCATCGACATCGCGACCAAGCCGCGCTGGGCGCTTGGCATGCTGATGGGCAAGCGCAAGACATTCGGCAACCTAGCCGGTTACGCGCGTGCCGGCACCGATGTGAGCTCGCTGGCGTCGTGGATCTCGACCCAGTTCGATCCGGCGTTGTCATGGAGGGACGTCGAGTGGATCAGGTCGCTGTGGCCCGGCAAGCTCATCCTCAAGGGCGTGCTCGACGTCGACGACGCGCGGATTGCCGCCACGACCGGCGCAAGCACGCTGGTCGTCTCCAATCACGGCGGCCGCCAGCTTGACGGCGCTCCCTCCTCGATCTCGGCGCTGCCGAAGATCGCGGACGCGGTCGGCAACGAGATCGAGGTCATGTTCGATGGCGGCATCAGGTCCGGTCAGGACCTCATGCGCGCGCTCGCGCTCGGCGCGCGCTCATGCCTGATCGGCCGCGCCTATATCTATGGCCTCGCGGCCGGTGGCCAGAGCGGTGTCGCGCAGGCGATCGAATTCATCCGCAAGGAGCTCGATGTGACCATGGCGCTCTGCGGCGTCAACAGCGTGGGTGAGATCGGCCGGCAGGTACTTGCATCTGGGTGATCCCGATCCATGGGACCCCATTCCTCCGTTTACAGGCGGGAGTAGCGGACCTACAATTTTACCAATGGGGACGCTGCCGACAGAACGCGTGGAGTCACGATTGGACAGTCGGTCGTCGCGGTCGCGCGACAGGCGGCCGAGACTGTTCATTTCCTATCGGCGCCAGGACTCCGCCGCCATCGTCGGGCACATCTACGAGCGTCTCGCCGCCCGCTACAAGACCGACTCCGTCTTCAGGGACATCAACAAGATGCCCCTGGGCAAGAACTTCTACGACCACGTCAGGGAGGAGCTTGCCGGCTGCGACGTGGTGCTTGTGGTGATCGGCCCGCAGTGGCTCACCACCGACCCGCAGGGCCATTCCCGGATACAACAGGCGGACGATCCGGTCCGGGTCGAGGTCGAAGCCGCGCTGCAGTCCGGCGCGAGCGTCATTCCGGTGCTGGTCGAAGGCGCCGCGATGGCGAAGGCCGCCGACCTGCCCGAAAGCCTCAAGCACTTTCCGGCGCTGGCAGGGACACGGGTCAACGTCGAGGATTTCGACGCCCACCTCGAGCGGCTGTGCCAGTCCATCGATGGGATTCTGGAGACACGCGGCAAATACGTCGCATCGTTTCCGTCCTGGGCCCTGCGGGCAGCTACCTATTGTGGCCTGGCGGCGACCGCTGTCCTGGTCATGCTCGTCACATTGACGTTGCTCGGTCGTGCGCCCGCAACCAGCCTTGGCCTGCTGGGCGTGGCGGGTGTCGGCCTGGGCCTGGCGCTAGCCCTCGCACTCGCGAGCGGCGACGCGGCTGCCAAGCGGCGCATCCCGGTCGCCCTTTGCCAGAAACGTCCGGTTGCTTTCAGCATCGCAAGCGGCGCGATCGCTTTCCTATTGCTGCTCGTGCTCGGCGTATACTCTCCTTTCCTTGCGAGCCAGTCATCGCTCGATCCGGTGAGCCTCGCGAATGAGCTGCGAACCGCGTTCCAGCGATCGCGTGACAATCTGGAAAAGACGGGTAACGCGGACTTCGGCCGAGCCGACATGCTGATCGATGCCTTGAAGGGCATGGACATTCAGAACGGTCACGCCTGGTATTTTGCCGGCGAAATCAAGCGCATCCAGAATCGCGCAAGCTTCACGATCAAGAGCTGCTTCAAAGGATGGCCGGCAGGCCAGGCGGAAAGCCTGGAGAGCTATCAGCAGGACTTTCACCGCTACCTGGAAGTCGCGCTGTCGCTGCCCATCTTGGAAACCGGCGGCGATGCCAGTTCGGAGATCTGCTACCGGCGCCCCAAGGGCTACTGCGTTCAGCGCAGCGCCTGGATCTATCACCTGTTCGCCAACGACTTCTATCTGCACGCGATCGCGCAGCCGGATCGCCGCGACCGCACCGCGGCACTCACGCGCGCGAGCCAGTTTGCGACCGAGGCCCGGAAATATCGCCGGCCCGAAGGCGGCGAAGGCTTCGACCAGTGCATCCACACCAACACGCTCGCGGACAAGATTGCAGACGCACTGGACGCAAGCCGCAACCCCACAGGCGGGATCGAGACGCGCGCGCGGTAGTTACTTCACTTGAACTTCACCACCAGCGGCGCGGGACTCGATTCCGCAACGACCTCGCCGCTGCTCTTCACCGTGACCTTGTACATGCCGACCTCGCTCACCGCCTCGGCCGGCAGCGTCGCCTGCAGTTCGGTGCGGCTGATGAACCTGGTCTCGAGCTCCTTGCCATTGATGAGCACGCGATGGAACGGCCAGAAACCCTTGCCGCTCACCTTCAACGTCGTGCCGGTGCCTTGGGTGATAGCGGCGGGCGACACGTCAATCGTCTGCGAGAGCTGCTGCCAGGAATTGAACTCGGGGATCGGGTTCACATAGCCGGTGAACTCGTGCTCGACCACCTTGCCGTTCATGACCACGAGCTTGACGTTCTGGGTCATCCAGATGTCCTTGAGCGGATCGCCCTCGACGATCGAGAGGTCCGCCACCTTGCCGGGCTCGACGCTGCCGTAGTCCTTGTCCTTGCGGAAGGTGCGCGCCACGTTGATGGTCGCGGCCTGGATCGCCTGCATGGGCGAAACACCCGCGTCGACATCCATCACCAGCGCCTCGTGCAGCAGCATCCCGGCCATGCCGCGCGGCGAATCCGAGCCTTCCTTGAGGATGCCGCCGACGGCAACGAAGCGGCGGATGAACTCGTTGGCCTTCTGATAACCGACCTTGGCGCGCTCGAGTTGCTCGGGCTTATAGCGCTTGGTGAGCTTTTCGGTGGTGAACTCGGTGACGACGCGCACGGCGGCGGGGAACTTCGCTTTCGGATTGGCGAGGATGTCCTGCTCGCGCTTCCAGAAGCGCTCCGCGCTCGGCGACAACGGGCGCAGCCATTTGGCGATCGTGGGCGTCCACGCCACCTTGTTATCGATCATCGCCTTGATGACGGTGTCGAAACCCTCGACCTCATAGAAGGCGCCCGCCTCCTCGGCGTCGATGCGGCCGGCGGTGCGGTCGACCGCGAGCTTGCGCCGCTTCTCGATATCCAGGATCGACGAGTAGCCGACCGACCAGATGTGCTCGATGCTGTCGATCCCGGCCTTGGAATAACCCACGACATCCCAGGAGTGGCCGGTCACACCCATGCCAAGCTTGTGGGCCTCGTCGGTGATGACCGCGAGCATGGCGGGGTTGAGAAACTCGCTCACCTTGAGCGCCTCGTAGCCGTCTTTCTTCTTCTGCTGCACGATGGCGCGCGCGGCCTCCGGGCTCGGCACCTTCATATAGCCGCGCCAGGCGCGCGAGCCTTCGGTCTCGAATTCGCCATCGCGGGCGCCGAGCGCCTGGCCGGTCGGCCAGATGCGCGGCCCGCGGATGCGACCCATCTCGGTGCCTTCCTTCTGGGCGAGACCCCAGGGACCGTTCTGCTGGGTCTCGATCTGCACGCAGGTGGTGATGCCGAGATGCAGATAGACCTCGCCCCAGAACGATTCCCAATGGCAATGGCCGTCGATGAAGCCCGGCAGCACCGTCTTGCCGCGAACGTCGATGGTTTGCGCCCCGGGCGGGATCTGCACGTCGCCGGAGCGGCCGACCGCCTTGAAGCGGTTGCCCTCGATGACGATCACCGAATTCTCGATCGGGGCGCGGCCGGTGCCGTCGATCAGGGTGCCGCCCTGGATGACCAGCGTCTGCGCCTGCGCGGCTTGCGTGATGAAAGCGACACCGCCAAGCAGCGTCAGCAGCAGTTTTACAACCATGACGTCCTCCCTCGCCCGTCTGGGCAGGCTCGAGGCAGGATAGCATGGTTGTGGATTGATACCAGGAACGGAGGCGCGCCTCGCCACTTACTTCTCAACGTAGCTGCGATATTCGCGGATGGTCTCGGCCGGAAAGTTCATGAGCGTATTGGCAACGTAGTCGTTGATCTCCTCGCCCGTATTGGGGCGACCGACGTCGAAGCCGCGCTTGACGGCCTCGTCCAGATAGTCCCGGCTCGCCACCATCTTGAGATAGGACTGCCGCAGGATGCGCGTGAGGTCGTCGGGCAGACCGGGCGGCGCGATCACGGCGAGCCCCAGCCGCTGCGGCGCGCTCAACAGCTCCAGCAGCGCCTTCTCGCGCGGATTGTTGCTGATGAGCCGGTCGAGCACCGGCAGGTTTGGCTCAACGTCGAAGACCTGAAACACAGGCACGACCGCGCCCGAGGACAGCATGTCTGGCCGGAGACTCGCACGCTGGCAGAGCACGCCATCGGCCTCGCCGCGCTCGACCGCGAGGATCGCATCGATGATGCCCGGATAGCCGCGCACGACCTTGATCGGCAGGTCCTCATACTTGGCGAGCACCTCGGGCGTGATCGAGTTGGCGGTGGTGGAGCCACTGCCCGCGATGATGATCTGGCGCCTGGCATTCCTGAGATCGTCAAAGCTTTTGATGTTGGACTGCCGGCGCATATAGAGCACGAAGTTGCTGCTCGCCGAGCTGCCGATCCAGGTGAACCTGCGCAGGTCGTATTTGGTGTCGGCCGCGCTGATGATCGGCGCCAGCACGAAACCGGAGCGCCCTGGCATGCCGAGCGTGAGGCCGTCGGGCTTGGCCACGCCAAAGAGGTGGTTGCCGAGGATCATGCCGCCGGCGCCCGGCATGTTGCGCGGCACGATCGCGGGCTCGCCCGGGATATGGCGGCCGAGGAACTGCGCGACAAGGCGCATCTCGCTGTCGATGCCGCCGCCCGGCGGCTGGCCGGCGAACAGCGTCACGCTCTTGCCGCGATAGAGGTCCTGTGCCTGGGAGGCGGACACCGACATGAGACTCAGGGTGAGACCCAGGACGAGACCCAACAGCAGCGACAGTGGTACGCGCACCGGCGCCTCCCGCGACGATTGATGCTTGGGTTCAAAGACTATCACAAGGGTCACCATCGCCGCCAAATCCCAATCCATGGGTACAATCTCAACGGGCCGTTTCTTGACGGCGCCGCGCGGTGCAATAGGCTGTCCCCACAGAGAATGGTTGCCCCATGATGCGCTTCCCGATTGCGATTGTGCTGGCCATGTGCGTCCTGGCCGGATCGGCCCGCGCCGACGACAGGGCCGTGGCGGATTTCTATGCCGGCAAGACCTTCACGGTGACGGTCGGCTTCAGCCCGGGCGGCATCTTCGACCTCTATGCGCGCATCCTCGCCCGCCACATCGGGCCGCACATCCCGGGCAAGCCCAATGTGATCGTGCAGCACATGCCGGGCGCGGGCGGACGCCGCCTCGCCAATGCGTTCCAGCTCACCGGACCTAACGACGGCACGGCGCTCGGCATCACCACGCCCGGCATCGTCACCGACCAGGTGATGAACGCCGAGGGCGTGCAATACGACCTGCGGAAGTTTCACTGGATCGGCAGCCCGGCCGACGAGGTCAACGTGCTGTGGGTGTGGCACACCACGCCGGTCAAGAGCATCGACGACGTACGGGAGCGCGAGGTGCCGCTGAGCTCGACCGGCCAGGGCGCACCCAATTTCTTCGTGCCGCGCATCCTCAACCAGCTCTACGGCACGAGGTTCAAGGTGATCACCGGCTATCCGGGCGCCAACGAAGCCGACCTCGCGATCGAGCGCGGCGAGGTGGCGGGCCGCGTCTCCGGCTGGACCGGCCTCAAGAACACCAGCGACTGGGTCGCGGCCGGCAAGACCACCGTGCTGCTGCAGCAGGGCCTGCGCAAGGCGCCGGAGCTCGCGAACAAGCCGCTCCTGCCGGAGCTCGGCAAGAACGACACCGAGCGGCAGGTCTACGAGTTCCTGTCGCTCGTGCCGGCGCTCGGACGCCCGTTCTTCATGCCGCCCGCAACGCCACCCGAGCGCGCGGCCGCGATCCGGGTGGCGTTCGAAGCCACGATGAAGGACAGGGCCTTTCTCGACGAGGCCCGACGCAGCAAGCTCGATGTCGATCCGTTGACCGGCGAGATGATGGCAGCCATCGTCGCGAAGTCGTTCAGCGTGCCGCCGAACGTGCTGGCCACCGCCAAGGCCGCGATGGAGTGATGATGATCTCAACCCACGGCGCGATCGACTGCGACGTGCATGTGGCGGTGCCGGACACTGCGGTGCTGTTGCCTTATCTCGACGACTATTGGCGCGACCAGATCGTCAACCGGCACATCCACAAGCAGCCGTTCCATCTGCAGAGCTATCCGCCCAATTCGCCGCTCTCCTGCCGCCCGGACTGGCGGCCGGACAAAGGCTTCCCCGGCGCCGACCTCGATCTCCTGCGCAAGCATGCGCTCGACGCCTTCGGCACGCGCTTCGCCATCTGCAACACGCTGCATGGCGCGATCTCGTTGTTCAACGAGGACCTGGCGGCGGCGCTGATCGCGGCGGTCAACGACTGGATCGCGCGGGAATGGCTCGACCGCGAGCCGCGGCTGCGCGCCTCGATCCTGTTGCCGATGCACAACCCCGCGCTTGCCGTGAAGGAAATCGAGCGGCGCGCGGGCGACCGCCGCTTCGTGCAGGTGCTGATGCCGGTCATGGGCGACATGCCGCTCGGGCGGCGCATCTATTGGCCGATCTACGAGGCCGCGCAGAAGCACGAGCTGCCGATCGGCGTGCACGCCGGCAGCCTCTACCGGCATGCGCCCACCGCGGCGGGCTGGCCGAGCTACCAGGTCGAGGACTACGTGGTGCAGAGCGGCAGCTTCGAAAACCTGCTCATGAGCTTCCTGGCCGAGGGCGTGTTCCAGGAGTTCCCGCGGCTCAAGCTCGTCTGCATCGAGGCCGGCTTCACCTGGCTGCCGACGCTGCTCTGGCGCATCAACAAGACCTGGCGCGGGGTGCGCGCCGAGGTGCCGTGGCTCGACCGGCCGCCCGCTGACATTATCCGCGAGCATGTGCGCTTCACGCTGCAGCCGGTCGATGCGCCGGCAGGCGATCCGGAAAAGCTCGCGCGCACGCTCGCCCATATCGGCAGCGACGACATGCTGCTGTTCACGACCGATTTTCCGCACTGGCAATTCGACGGCGACAAGGTGCTGCCGGACGGGCTGCCGGAGCCTATATTGCGCAAGATGCTGGTCGAGAACCCGCTCGCCACCTACCCGCGCTTGCGCGCCACGAACGCCGCCGCGCAGCCGTCGCCAAGCGAGGAGAAGGTCCCATGACCATTCCGGTTCGGGAGCCCGCGGCAAGCCAGAAGCTCGCCATCGTCGACTGCGACATCCATCCGGTGCAGCGCCAGAAATCGGACCTGTCGCCGTTCCTGCCCGCGCGCTGGCGCGAGCACATGGCGACCTTCGGGGGCCACATCCGCCAGGGCCTGTGGGCCGGCCAGAACGTCTATCCGCGCATGATGGCGGGCGGCCGGCGCAAGGACTCGTTTCCGCCCGGCGGCGGGCCGCCCGGCTCCGACCTCGCCACCATGCAGCGGCAGCACCTCGACATGAACGGCGTCGAAGTGGGCATGCTGATCTGCGGCAACGGCTCAGGCTTCGAGGAACGCAATCTCGACTATGGCGCGGCGCTCGCGCACGCGGTCAATGAGTGGCAGCTTGAATATTTCATCCGCAAGGAGCCGCGGCTGCGCGCCGGCCTCGTGGTGCCGCAGGAGAACGCGGACGCCGCCGTCGCCGAGATCGAGCTGCGCGCGAGCGACCGCTCGTTCTCGCAGGTGCTGATCTCGCCGCGCGCCAGCGAGCCGCTCGGACGCGCCCGCTACTGGCCGATCTATGCGGCGATCGAGGCGAGCGGGCTTCCGCTCGGGCAGCACAACGCCAACATCAATGGCGGACATGCCTCGACCGGCTCGGGCTGGCCCACCTACTACATGCAGGAGCACTACGCCTTCCTGCCGCACCAGCAGGCGATGTGCGTGAGCATGATCTTCGAGGGCGTGTTCGAGCGCTTCCCCAAACTCAAGGTGGTTTCGATCGAGTCCGGCTACACCTGGGCGCCCGCGCTCGGCTGGCGCATGGACAAGCACTGGGAGCGCATGCGCAAGGAGGTGCCCCACCTCAAGCGCCCGCCGTCGGAATATCTGCGCGAGAATTTCTGGTTTACGACCCAGCCGATCGAGGAGCCGGACGACCCTTCCCACCTCACCGAGATGATCGACTGGATCGGCTGGGACAAGATGCTGTTCTCCACCGACTATCCGCACTGGGATTTCGACGATCCTAGATATTCGATCAAGTTCAAGATGACCGACGCCCAGAAGGCCATGCTGATGCGGGACAACGCCAGGGCGTTGTACAAGTTGGCATGAGCCGGCACGTCGTTGCGACCGTCGACGAGGTTGCGCCCGGAACGAGCAAGCTCGTGACCGTGAAGGGCCGCGAGATCGGCCTGTTCAATGTCAACGGCCAGTTCTATGCGCTCGCCAATCGCTGCCCGCACGCCGGCGGCGCGCTCTGCGAAGGCGCAATCGTCAGCCTCGTGCAGTCGGATGGTCCGGGCCAGTACAAGCTCGCACGGCCGGGCGAGTTCCTGCGTTGCCCCTGGCACGGCTGGGAGTTCGAGATCGCGACCGGCCAGTCCTGGTGCGACCCGGACACACTCCGGATCCGACAGTTCCCGGTGACGGTCGAGGCCGGCGAGGATCTGGTGAAGGGTCCCTATGTGGCGGAGACATTTCCGGTGACGGTCGAGCAAGACTATCTCGTCGTCGACATCTGATCGCGACCAGCACCGCGTCGTCCGAAAGTATGACAGGCTTCCGGCGTCTTTTTTCACAGCGCCGATGAACCAAACGCCGTCCCGACACAACTCAAGGGCACATTCCAAACATGGAGGTTCCCTTAGAATGCTTCAGGATATCCGCGGTCTGGCGCTCTCAGGCGCGACCGCCGCTGCTCTCCCGCACTTCGAAGCCGCCGTGCGCCAGCTCAACCTTTTGATCGGCGACCCGATCGCAACCGTCGACAAAGCCCTGGCAGAAAGCCCCGAATTCGTGATGGCGCATGCGCTGAAGGCCTGGCTGCATCTGATCGGCACCGAGCCTTCCGGTTTGCAGGTCGCGCGCGCGGCGCTTGCAACCGCGCAAAGGCTCCCCGCGACTGATCGGGAACAGGGCCATCTGACGGCGATCGGCCATCTGGTCGACGGACGCTGGGGCGCGGCCTCGCAGGTGCTCGAAGACGTAACGATCGAATTCCCGCGCGACCTGCTGGCGCTGCAGGTCGGCCATCAGACCGATTTCTTTCGCGGCGATGCCCGCATGCTGCGCGATCGCATGGCGCGCGCGCTGCCGGCGTGGTCACTCGAGCTGCCCGGTTATCACGCGGTGCTCGGCATGCAGGCGTTCGGTCTTGAGGAAACCGGCCAGTATGCCGCCGCGGAAAAAACGGGCCGCCGCGCCATCGAGATCGAGCCGCGCGACGCCTGGGCGCAGCACGCCGTCG
>DAIUEP010000113.1:0-15314 GCA_036845065.1 Xanthobacteraceae bacterium
TACCGGGTGGGACTTGCACCCACTGGAAAGCGCCGCCTTGTCACGGCGCACACCCATGGCCGACACCTGGACCGTTCAAGATGCCGCTCTGCCGGCGAGTGATCTCGGCACCTCGCTGGTCGAGAGCGCCCCCCGGGGCGAAGACCTTACGCTGCCGCAGCGCGGATCGAGGCGCGCTGATCCGTTCGCTCATGCCACGCGCAACGTCCGCGACTTCGCCGTGTTTGGCCTTGGCGTCCTCGATCCCTGGGCCACCTGACCGCAAAAGCGTCTTAGTCTGATCGCAGAAAGGAGATCATCCGCCAACCGGAGGCCAAGCACCCGATAAGCTCGCGGCGCTGGCGGCAAGACAAGCCAATATCCACAACGCTTTACTGCCGGCTCCAGGCCGGTCATAACCACGTCATGTCGCTTCTGGAACCAACCCTGCAGCCCACAAGCCCGCCCGCCGAGCCCGACGCAGGCATCGCGGGCGGCGTGCTGACGATCGATCTCAACGCGATCGAGGCCAACTGGAAGCGGCTGGCCGGCATGACCGTGCCGGTCGAGTGCGCCGCCGTGGTCAAGGGCGACGGCTACGGCTGCGGCCTCGAACCGGTTACCATCAAGCTGTACAAAGCCGGCTGCCGGACTTTCTTTGTCGCCGACATTGCCGAAGGCCGGAGCGTGCGGGCGATCGCATCCGATGCCACCGTTTATGTGCTGGATGGGGTCATGCCGAGCACGGGCCCGGCACTTGCCGACGCCAACCTGCGCCCGGTCATCAACAGCCCGACCGAGCTCGCCGAGTGGGATGCGTTCGTGTCGGCGACCGGGTGGCAAGGCGGCGCCGCGCTGCATATCGACACCGGGATGAATCGGCTCGGGCTTACGGTCGAGGAAGGCGTAGCGATCGCTGCACGCGCCAAATCGGAGACGCATGGCTTCACGCTGTTGATGAGCCATTTTGCCTGCGCCGACACGCCCGACCATCCGCTGAACGACAAGCAGATCCGGCTGTTCCGCGAGTTGCGCATTCTCTATCGCGGCATCCCCTCCTCGCTCGCCAATTCGTCCGGCATCTTTCTCGGCGGCACCGTCCATTGCGACTTGGTACGCCCGGGCGCCGCACTTTATGGCGTCAATCCGACGCCGGGCCGCGTGAACCCGATGCGGCCGGTGGTCGAGCTCAAGGGCCGCATCATTCAGGTGCGCCACGTCGGCAAGGGCGAGAGCGTGGGCTATGGCGCAGCCTTCACCACGGCGCGGCCGAGCCGCCTCGCCATCGTGGCGGTCGGATACGCCGACGGCTATGCGCGTGCGGCCGGCGCCACCAAGGGTAAGCCGGGCGCCGAGGCGATCGTCGCCGGTAAGCGCTGTCCGGTCATCGGTCGGGTGTCCATGGATCTGTTGGCCATCGACGTCACCGACCTGCCCGATGGCATCGCTCGCCGCGGCGACTTCGCCACGCTGATCGGTGGCGGCATCAGCGTCGACGAACTGGGCGCTGCCGCCGGCACCATCGGCTACGAGGTGCTGACGAGCCTCGGGAAGCGCTACCATCGCGTCTACAAAGGCGCGTAGAGTCTGGCGACGCGATTCTCCTCTCGCGCCGGACTGCAAACCGCCATGGCCCGCCGAGAGCAAAGCTTCATCTGCCAGAACTGC
This sequence comes from Xanthobacteraceae bacterium, assembly GCA_036845065.1. GTDB lineage: Bacteria > Pseudomonadota > Alphaproteobacteria > Rhizobiales > Xanthobacteraceae > VAZQ01. The sequence goes on from DAIUEP010000113.1 coordinate 1,648, forward strand.
GGCGCCGCCTACGGGCGCTGGCAGGGCAAGTGCGACGGCTGCGGCGAGTGGAACACGATCGTGGAGGAATCCTCGGCGACCGCGCGTCCGCCGATGCCCGGGCGGGCGCCGCGCAAGGGTCGGCCGTTCGCGCTCGAGCCGCTCGGCGGGGAAAGCAACGACGCGCCACGGCTCGCTTCGAGCATTGCCGAATTCGATCGCGTCACCGGCGGCGGCTTCGTGCGCGGCTCGGTGCTGCTGCTGGGCGGCGATCCCGGCATCGGCAAGTCGACGTTGCTGATCCAGGTCGCGGCCACGCTCGCACGCGCGGGCCATCGCGCGGTCTACATTTCGGGCGAGGAAGCGGTGGCGCAGGTGCGGCTGCGCGCCGAGCGGCTCGGCCTTGCGGGCGCGCCGGTCGAGCTCGCGTCCGAAACCTCGGTGGAAGACATTCTCGCGACGCTCGGCGACCGGTCGGTGCCGCGCCTCGTGATCATCGACTCGATCCAAACCATGTGGACCGACGCGGTGGATTCCGCACCCGGCACGGTCACCCAGGTGCGCGCCTCGGCGCAGGCGCTGATCCGTTTCGCCAAGCGCTCGGGCTCAGCCATCATCCTGGTCGGCCACGTCACCAAGGACGGCCAGATCGCCGGCCCGCGCGTGGTCGAGCACATGGTCGACGCGGTGCTCTCGTTCGAGGGCGAGGGCTCGCATCACTTCCGCATCCTGCGCGCGGTCAAGAACCGCTTCGGACCGACCGACGAGATCGGCGTATTCGAGATGACCGGCGAAGGCTTGCGCGAAGTCGCCAATCCATCCGCGCTGTTTCTCTCCGAGCGCGATCTTGGCTCACCCGGCACCGCGGTCTTTGCCGGCATCGAGGGCACCCGCCCGTTGCTCGTTGAAATCCAGGCGCTGGTGGCGCCGACCTCGCTCGGCACGCCGCGGCGCGCCGTGGTCGGCTGGGACCAGAGCCGGCTCTCGATGGTGCTCGCGGTGCTGGAGGCCCATTGCGGTGTGCGCCTCTCAGGCCACGACGTCTATCTCAACGTCGCCGGCGGCCTGCGCATCCATGAGCCGGCGGCCGACCTCGCCGCAGCCGCCGCGCTCGTGTCGTCGCTCGCCAACGCGCCCTTGCCAGCCGACGCGGTCTACTTCGGCGAAATCTCGCTCTCGGGCGCCGTGCGGCCGGTGGCGCAGGCCGCAGCCCGGCTCAAGGAGGCCAAGAAGCTCGGCTTCGGCCGCGCCGTCATCCCGGAAGCCGCGCGCTCGGAGAGCGACAGCGGGCTCACCCTCGAAGGCATCGCGGGACTGTCGAGCCTGGTCGCCGATATCGCGGCGCGCGGCACCCGACCACAACAGAACGGGCGGCGGGCACCGGGCGGCGGGCAAAGGCTGACTGAGGGTTGGGAGGACCCACAAGACGGATGACGACGCACCCGCGTCCGGCTATACAGCAACCGACGGCGGGGTGGCCGTCCTTTCCTGCCCCTTCAGGGAGAAATAGGGTAGGAAAATTAAATAGTTGGGGCGACGGTTGGCGGCCCCTTGCAGGCGAGCCGCGGGGCGGGTCAGCTTTCCTGGCCGGCATCCGGCGATTCGACGTGGCGAGGGGCACCCGCGTGCAGAGGACCTGAAGTTCGTCATGCCCATCACCATCCTCGACTTCATTCTGCTCGGTGTCATGCTGGTCTCGGCGCTGCTTGCCATGATCCGCGGCTTCATGCGCGAAATCCTGTCGATCGCCGCTTGGGTGATCGCTGCCGGCGCCACTCTTTATGCCTATGCCAAGCTGCTGCCGACGGCCAAGACCTACTTCAACAACGACATCGTGGCGGCCGGCGTCGTGATCGGCGGCACATTCCTGCTGACGCTGATCATCGTGTCCATCGTCACGGTGCGCTTCTCCGACATGGTGCTCGACAGCCGCGTCGGCGCGCTCGACCGCACGCTCGGCTTCCTGTTCGGTCTCGGCCGCGGCCTGCTCATCGTGGTGGTCGCCTTCCTGTTCTTCGCCTGGCTCGTTCCGCCGCGCACCCAGCCCAGCTGGGTCGCCAACGCCAAGTCCAAGGTCGTCCTGCAGTCGACCGGCGACTGGCTGATGTCGATGTTGCCGGAAGACCCGGAGAACACCATCTTGAAGAGGCTGAAGCGGCCCAAGCCCGAGGAAGGCGAGCCGCCGGACGCCCAGCCTGAGCAGCGCGGCAGCCTTGGCGACGGCAGCCTTGGCGGCACCACGCGAGAGGCCACGTACCGACCGTCCGACCGAGTTGAGATGCAGAGGCTGATTCAAGGCAACACCGCCGCGCGCTGACGCATGTCCCCGAGACACCACTGGGAGGCCAGATGAGCGAAATGATCGAAGCTCCAAATGCAGACGGCCTTCTCGAGGACGACCGGCTGCGTGAGGAGTGTGGCGTATTCGGCGTGTTCGGCCACCCGGATGCCGCGGCGATCACGGCGCTCGGACTGCACGCGCTCCAGCATCGCGGCCAGGAAGCCGCCGGCATCGTCTCCTTCGACGGCAAACGCTTCCACTCCGAGCGCCGCATGGGCCTCGTCGGCGAGAGCTTCTCCCGCCGCGAAGTGATCGACCGCCTGCCCGGCACGATGGCGGTCGGGCATGTGCGCTATTCGACCACCGGCGAGACCATCCTGCGCAACGTCCAGCCGCTGTTCGCCGAGCTTGACGGCGGCGGCTTCGCGATCGGCCACAACGGCAATCTCACCAACGGGCTCACGCTGCGCCGCCAGTTGGTGCGCGACGGCGCACTGATGCAGTCGACCACCGACACCGAGGTGATCCTGCATCTGGTCGCGCGCGCCAGGCGCAACCGCTTCATCGACCGCTTTATCGAAGGCCTGCGTGCGCTTGAGGGCGCCTACGCCTTCGTCGGGCTCACCAACAAGAAGCTGATCGGCGCCCGCGATCCGCTCGGCATCCGTCCGCTGGTGCTGGGCCGGCTCGACGGCTGCCCGATCCTCGCCTCGGAGACCTGCGCGCTCGACATCATCGGCGCCAAATACGTGCGCGACATCGAGAACGGCGAAGTGACCGTATTCGACGAGGACGGCGTGCATTCTCACAAGCCGTTCCCGCCGATGGCAGCGCGGCCGTGCATCTTCGAGTACATCTATTTCGCACGCCCGGATTCGATCGTGGGCGGCCGCCATGTCTACGACGTCCGCAAGACGATGGGCGCGGAGCTTGCACGCGAGGCGCCAGCCGCGGCAGACGTGATCGTGCCGGTGCCGGATTCCGGCGTTCCCGCCGCGATCGGCTACGCGCAGCAATCGGGCATCCCCTACGAGCTTGGCATCATCCGCAACCACTATGTCGGCCGCACCTTTATCCAGCCGACCCAGTCGATCCGCGAGATCGGCGTGCGCATGAAGCATTCGGCCAATCGCGCGGTGGTCGCCGGCAAGCGCATCGTGCTGATCGACGACTCGCTCGTGCGCGGCACCACCTCGGTCAAGATCGTGGCGATGATGCGCGAGGCGGGCGCCGCCGAAGTGCACATGCGCATCGCGAGCCCCCCGATCACGCACTCCGACTATTACGGCATCGACACGCCCGAGCGCGACAAGCTCCTGGCGGCTACCCACGATCTCGAAGGCATGCGCACGTTCATCGGCGCGGATTCGCTCGCCTTCCTGTCGGTCGACGGCATCTACCGCGCCATGGGCATCGAGCGGCGCGACCCGGTGCGGCCGCAGTTCACCGACCACTGCTTTACCGGCGACTACCCGACTGCGCTCACCGACCGCGCCGACGAGGCGGCGTCGCCCCGGCAATTGTCGCTGCTGGCGGAAGCGGGCTGACGATCGCACTGGACGCACGACGCGGCCCGCGATGCGGCCTGACCGATCGTGCAGTCGCAATATGGCTGCAAACAGAACGCCCTGATCATCACGGACGATTTGCGACTGTCCTACATCCTCTTCGACTCGGATATGGACACCATCGACATCAACCACATCCGGACGCTCATCTGGTAATATGCCGACAACAACCCCTCACCTCGCCAACAAGATCGCCCTCGTCACCGGCGCCTCGCGCGGCATCGGCTATGCGGCGGCGCTGGCGCTCGCGCGCGCAGGCGCGCACGTGGTCGCGCTCGCGCGCACCGTCGGCGGCCTCGAAGAGCTCGACGACGCCATCCGCACGGCGGGCGGCTCCGCCACGCTCGTCCCGCTCGACCTCAAGGACCACGACGGCATCGCGCGGCTTGGCGCCGCGCTCAACGAGCGCTATCAACGGCTCGACATCCTGATCGGCAATGCCGGCGTGCTCGGCCCGCTCTCTCCGCTCGGCCATGTCGAGCCTGCGGCCTGGGACGAGGCGATCGCGGTCAACGTCACCGCCAACTGGCATCTGATCCGCTGCATGGATCCGCTGCTGCGGCAGGCGGAGGCCGGGCGCGTCGTGTTTGTCACCTCGGGTGTCGGCGCGAACCCGCGCGCCTATTGGGGCCCCTACGCAGTCTCGAAGGCCGCGCTCGATGCGCTGGCGCGCACCTATGCGGCCGAGACCGCTTCCACCAATGTGCGGGTCAACCTGCTCAGCCCGGGCCCGACGCGCACACGCATGCGCGCCGCCGCCCTGCCGGGCGAAGACCCGATGTCGCTCAAGCCGCCCGACGTGGTCGGAGAGAAGATTGTCGCGCTGTGCCTGCCCGCATTTCAGCAAACCGGCAAGACCTACGATGTCCCGCTCGGCAAGCTGCTCACCCCGCAGCCGCCGGCTCCCGTTTCCAACCCAGGAAATCCTGCAGCGCGTCGCCCATGATCCATCGCCGGTCGTCGTCCGAGAGGAAGTCGAGCTCCTCGGTGAAGTGCGTCACGTATTGCCGATAAGGGACCTTGCCGCGCTGATGCGTGAGGTCCGTGCCCCAGAAACACCGGCGCGGGCCGAAAGCCTCGACCAGCTTTTGCAGATGCTCGGTCATGTCGCGATACGGGTAGGGCTCGTCCGAAAATCCCGGTATCGCGGAGAGCTTGACCGCGACGTTCTCATACTTGGCAAACGGCGCGATCAGCGCGATCCGCTCGCGAATGCGCGAGGCTTCGGGCCCGCGCGTCGCCAGTCCCATGTGGTCGACGATCAATCGCAGCTTCGGATGGCTCTGCGCGATGCGCCCGATCGCATCAGGCGAGTCCGGCGCGAAGATCATCAGCGGGATATCGTGCTCCTGTGCCGCCGGCCAGAACCAGTCGGCCGTCCCGTCGACGATCCAGCGCGCCTTCTCGTGATTGAACGCAACCCGGATCCCGAGCATCCCCTTCTGGCTCTTCCATCCTGGCAGCAGGCGCGACATGTCGGAGCGCTCGACCGGGAAGCGGCCCATGATGGCGAAGCGTCCGGGATGGCGCACGGTCGCCTCCAGCGCGTGGTCGTTGTTGTCGCCGGGCCAGGTCGGCGGAACGATGATGGCGCGATCAACGCCTGCCTCGTCCATCATCGGCAGGAACTTCTGATAGGTCAGCGGCTCGGGCAGATGCGCGCGCTGCTGTCCGCCCGGAATCCATGGCCGGTCGGGCGTTTCCGGCGCCCAGAGATGGACTTGTGAATCGACAATCATGTGTGAGTCCTCGCCTCAGTGATCCGATGCTGCCGGGTCGCGGCGGTCGCAACCACGGCCGCAAGCACCAGCAGCAGCGCGGACAGGAGGAACGGCGCGCCCGGCAGATGCCAGGCGGCGCCCGCGCCGATGAAGAGCGCAAACACCTGCGTGAACAGACCAGGGCCGAACAGGTTGGCGATCCCCATCAGACTTGAGTTCGCGCCCTGTAGCTGGCCCTGCTCGTTCGCCCCGACGCGGCGGCTCATCAGGCCAAGCGATGCCGCGTTCGCGAGCCCCCACAACGACAGAAGCGGAATGCCGAGCCAAAAGACCAGAGCGCTCGGCGCGAAGCCCCAGACCGAGAAGCCGATGATGCCGAACAGCAACCCCATGATCAGCGCAGCGCGCTCGCCAAAGCGCGCAATGGTCGCGCCGATCAGGCCGCCCTGCACGATCACCGCCGACAGCCCGACGCCGGCCATGGTCAAGCCGACGACGCGCTCATCGAAGTTGTAACGGAACATCATGTAAAGCACCGCGATGCTGGGCAGGCTTGCATGCGCGAGGTTGCCCAGGAAGTTGGCCAACGCCAACCCCGTCAGCTCCGGGTGCGAGCGTAGGAGCACCAGCGAGCCGGTCGGATTGGCGCGCTTCCATGCGAACGGCGCGCGCCGGTTGGGCGGCAGCGACTCCGGCAGGATGAAAAGGCCGTAGAGTCCGTTGCCGAGGCTCAGCGCGGCCGCGATCCAGAACGGCAGGCGTGGATCGATATTGCCCGCAAGCCCGCCGAGCGCAGGGCCGAGCACGAAGCCCACGCCAAACGCAACACCCATCATGCCGAAGCGTGCGGCGCGCTGGTCCGCCGGAGTCACGTCGGCAATGTAGGCATAGGAGGTCGCGATGCTGGCTGCGCAGATGCCGGAGATGATGCGGCCTGCGAACAGCCACCACAGTGTCGGAGCCAGCGCCATCAGGATGTAGTCGAGGCCCAGCCCGAAGTTCGAAATGAGGATGACCGGCTTGCGCCCGAAGCGATCGGAGAGCACCCCGTGGATCGGCGAGAAGGCGAATTGCATCAGCGCCCAGGCCGTTCCGAACAGGCCGAGATAATCCGCGCCGCGCGCGGCGTCACCGCCGACGAAATCGACGACCAGCCGCGGCAGCACCGGAATGATGATGCCGAGCGCCAGCATATCGAGCAGCACGGTGACAAAGACGAAGATGAAGGCGGCGCGGCGCGGCGGCGCGATCGATGAAGCTTCGGTCATTGGCTTACCGCACGACGATTGCCATTCTGCGATGCCCTCATGTGCGGCGCTTGCGCTTCGCAAATGGATTCTTCTTTTCTCGCAGCGTCAACCGGATCGGCGTGCCGGGAAGATCGAAGACCTCGCGCAGGGAGTTGACCAGATAGCGCCGGTAGTCTTCCGGCACCGCATCGGCGCGACTGCAGAACAGGACGAAGCTCGGCGGCCGGCTCTTGGGCTGGGTCAGGTAGTCGAGCCTGATGCGCCGGCCGGACACGGCGGGCGGCGGATGCGCGGCGGTCACCTCGGCCAGCCAGCGATTGAGCGTGCTCGTCGGCACACGCTTGTTCCAGACCGCGTGCGCCTCGACGACGGCCGTCATCAGCCGATCGAGGCCGGTGCCGGTGAGACCCGACATCGCCACCACCGGCACGCCCTTGACCTGCGGCAGCCAGTGATCGGTCTCCGCGCGCAGCTGGCGGGTCGCAGCCGGTCCACCGTCGACCAGGTCCCACTTGTTCATGCCGATGACGAGGGCGCGGCCTTCGCGCTCGATGAGATCGGCGATGCGCAGGTCCTGCTCCTCGAACGGCCGTTCCGCGTCCATCAGCACGATCACCACGTCGGCGAAGCGCACCGCGTTGAGAGCGTCGGCGACCGAAAGCTTCTCGAGCTTCTCCTCGATCCGCGCACGCTTGCGCAACCCGGCGGTGTCATGCATGCGGAAGCGGTGCCCGCGCCAGACCAGATCGACCGCGATCGAGTCGCGCGTGATGCCGGCTTCCGGCCCGGTGAGCAGGCGGTCCTCGCCGATCAGCCGGTTGACCAGCGTCGACTTGCCGCTGTTGGGCCTTCCCACCACGGCCACATGAATGGGCCGCTCGGGCCCCCTCGCCTCCTCGTCCGCGGGAACGGCCGTCCGCTCCGGCAAGGTCGCGCGCAACGCCTCATAGAGATCGGCAAGCCCCTCCCCGTGCTCCGCCGAGATCGTGACCGGATCGCCCAGCCCGAGCGCGTAGGCTTCGAGCGCGCCCGCTGCTGCGGCGCGGCCCTCGCTCTTGTTGGCGATCAGGATCGTGGGCTTGCCCGAACGGCGCACGAGATTTGCGAATGTATGATCGACCGGCATCATCCCGGCGCGCACATCGACCACGAAAAAGATCACGTCCGCGGCCGCGATCGCGGCCTCGGTTTGCGCCTGCATGCGCGCGGTGAGGCTCTCGGGCGCGGCCGTCTCGAGTCCGGCGGTATCGATCAGCGTGAAGGTGAGATCGCCGAGCCGGCCGGTGCCTTCGCGGCGGTCACGGGTGACACCCGGCAGGTCGTCGACCAAAGCAAGCCGCCTGCCGACCAGCCGATTGAACAGGGTGGACTTGCCGACATTCGGCCGTCCGATGATGGCGACCGTGAAGCTCATGAGAGGCGCCGGCAGGTTTGAGATCGTCGCCGCTTAATGCCGCGGCGCGGCGCCCAATGCAATCAGCGCAGCGGCGGCGGATCAGGCCACTGCACGCCGCCGGACTGAGCACTACCGCGCGAAGGGGCCGGCGGATCGGGCCATTGGGCCGCGCTGCCCGCCTGCTGCTGCTGTGGCTGCTGCGCTTCAGGTGCGCGACGAACCGTGGCCGGCTGCCGCTCTTGGACCGGCGGTTGCCGCTCGGCTGTCGCCGGCTTCGGCTTGGGCTTGGGTTTGGCCTTCTCGCGCGGCGCCGGCTGGTACTCGTCAGTCTTGGCCGCGGCAGTCTTGGTCGCAGAAGTCTTGGCCGCAGCCTGCCGCGGGGTCGACGCGACGCTCTGCGGATCAGTCCCGGCATATCCACTCTCAGGCGGCGGCGGCTGATTGCCCTTGACCAGATCGGACGGGATCCCCTGCGCGACGCCCGGCACGCCTTCCGGAAACACCGGCTTGCGATCGCCCGGCAGCTTCTTCTTGGAACCAAAGAGGTCGCCCGAGATCCAATCTGTCGGGTCGAGCGCATCGCCGATACTGGCACAGCCGCCGAGTGGCAGGATGAGCGCCGATGTGACGAGGACGATCCGCCCAAAACGAGTCATTGCATGGCCTCTCAAGTGCCGCTGCCGGCCGCGACGAGCGCAATCAACATCTCGACTCGCGATCGCGTTGCCGGCGGCGTTTGAATGTCCGTGATGATGAGATCGAACCAGCGCTTGGCGCCGGCGGCGTCGCCGGCGCGCCAAGCTGCGAGCGCCAACAGCTCACGGGCCGTATGACGGTAGGGCCGCCCCTCCGACGCCAGCGGCTCGAGCCGCGAGCGTGCTTCGTTGTAGGAGCCTGCATCAATCTGCAGCGAGCCTGCCCGCAGGCCGGCGACGTCGCGCCACGCCGAACCGACCGAGCTGTCGTCGGCGATCCGCTGATAGGCCGCGATCCCCAGTTTCGGATCGCGCTGGGCCAATTCGGCGGCCTGCCGCACCCGCGCAAGATCGCGATAGCTTGCTGTGCCATCGGCCGCGACCTTGGCATAGGCGCTTTCGGCCTCGGCCGGCTTGCCCTCCTGGTCCAGGGTCTGCGCCGCCTCAAAGGCCGAGCCGGTCTCGGCCGCGCGCTTGGTCTCCCACCACTCGTAACCGCGCCAGCCTCCGACCGCAGCCAGGATCAGGAGCAGGCCGGCGAAGATATGATTCTGATAGCGCTCCCACAGCTTCTGCAGCTGTTCGCGCCGTACTTCCTCGTCGACTTCCTGGAAAATGTCGGACACGCAATCGTCCTTGTCTTGAGTCCCTGTCTCGAATCAGTCCCTGTCTCGAATCCTGTCCCGCCGAGCCCGTCGGTCAAGCCGCCCGATTCTGACCAAGCGGCCCAATACCCTAACGATGTGGCGGCGGCAAGGCAAAATCCACCGCTAACTATCGGTCCCGCCTGGAAAAACTGTTTATTTCCGGGGCTTTGGCCGCATCGGATACACGTGCTCGGGCCCCGGGAAGGCTCGCGAACGGACCTCCTTCGCATAGCCCGCGATGGCAGCCTCGATACCAGGACCGAGGTCACCGTAGCGCTTGACGAATTTCGGCACCCGTGGAGATAGACCGAGCATATCCTCCAGCACCAGGATCTGGCCGTCGCAGGCCGAGCTCGCGCCGATGCCGATGGTCGGAATCGGTACCTGCTGGGTGATGCGGCGCCCAAGCGGCTCGGCCACCGCCTCGACCACCACCGCAAAGGCCCCCGCCTCGGCGACCGCCATCGCGTCGGCTTCGATCGGTTCCCAATCGGCCTCGTCGCGCCCTTGCGCGCGGAACGACCCGAGCGTGTTGATCGACTGCGGCGTCAGGCCGACGTGCCCCATCACCGGCACCCCGCGCTCGACCAGGAACGCGATGGTCTCGGCCATCCGGCGGCCGCCCTCGAGCTTGACGGCACCGCAATGCGTTTCCTTGAGCACGCGCGCGCAGGACGCGAACGCCTGCTCCTTCGATTGCTCGTAGGAGCCGAACGGCATGTCGACCACGACCAGCGCACGGCGCGAGCCGCGCATCACCGCGTGACCCTGCAGGATCATCATGTCGAGCGTCACCGGCACCGTGGTCTCGAAACCATGCATGACCATGCCGAGCGAGTCCCCGACCAGGATCACGTCGCAATAGCGGTCGACCAGACGCGCCGTATGCGCATGGTAGGAGGTGAGGCTGACGATCGGCTCGCCGCCCTTGCGGGCGCGAATGTCGGGCGCGGTCAGGCGCTTGATCTCTTCCTGCACCGACATGCTCAGCTCCCGAACACCGGCACGCCGATGACCCAAGGATGGAACCACAGGCCGAGCGCGAAATAGACCAGTGTGCCGACCGCGACCGCGATGAAGTCGTTCCGGTATCCGCCGCCAGACGCGATGATGGCGGGCGCACCCGCGTCAGCGCGCTGCTTGAGCGAGATGCGGTCATACACCGCCCAGGCCAGGATCGACCCGAACAGGATGATCGAGCCGAGGTCGCCGTTGGACAGAAGATGCGCCAGCGCCCACAGCTTCACGCCCACCAGCATCGGATGCTTAAGCACGCGCCTGATCTCGCCCGGGATATAGGCGGCAACAATGCAGATGATCGCCGGCCATACCAGCGCGGCGGCGGCATGGCGGGTCCAGCGCGGCGGCACCCAGAGGTCGATGTAGCCGCTGGCCCGATAGCGCGCGTAGCCGTAGCCGATGAGCACGAGCCCCAGGAGGGACACCAGCGCAAACAAGCCCTTGTAAGCGCCCTCGCCGACGCGCGCGATCACGGCCGCGCGCTGCGGCCGCAAGGCGACGAGGGTATGGCTGCCGAGGAAGGCGGCAAGCCCGATGATCATGATCGCAAGGCCCATGCGGCGCCCCCTGGCACATGTCTGGCGACAGCGTAGCCCGGATGACTCAACTGGTCGCTCGCCTATTTTCGCCTGCCGAGGCATCCCCTCACAAGCGGGCGCGCATCGAAATCGAGCGGCAACCACAACGGGCGCACAGCCGCGCTGGCGGCGGCCTCCTGGCGGCGCTACCGTTGGGCACGATCAGATCGGAGCAAACCATGCTCGACCGGCTCTTCCGCGCCATCGCGGGCGCAGGCCTCAGCCTCGTGCTGGTTGCGGGCGTCGCCTGCCCTGCCGAGGCCGACGACCTCGTAGGGTTCTACAGCGGCAAGCGCATCCAGATGGTGATCGGCTGGGAGGTCGGCGGCGGCTATGACATTTACGCGCGCCTGCTCGCCCGCCACCTGGGCCGGCACATCCCCGGCCATCCGACGATCGTGCCCCAAAACATGCCCGGAGCCGGCAGCCGCCTGGCGGCAAATTGGCTCTACAACATCGCCCCGAAGGACGGCACCGCCATTGCGACCATCGGACAGGGCACCCCGCTCGATCAGGCGATGGGCGACCCGAGCGTGCGCTACGACGCCGCCAGGCTCAACTGGATCGGCAATCCGATCATGGACAATCTGGTGACGGCGGTGACGCAGCGGTCGGGTGTCGAGACGCTCGATGATCTCAAGGCCAAGGGCGGACTGTTCTGCGGCGACGTGGGCGCCGGGCCGACGTCAACGTTCCCGGAGATTCTCAATCAACTCCTGGGCACCAGGAACAAGATCATCCCGGGCTTTCCGGGCGTCAACTCGGTCCATCTCGCGATGGAGCGCGGCGAAGTCGATTGCATCGGCGGCACCACCTGGTCCTCGATGAAGGCGACGCGCGGACCGAAGCTGCGCGGCCGCGAGCTCGGCATCCTGCTGCAATGGGGCACGATCAAGGATCCCGAAATCTCCGAGTACATGCGCCGCGACATTCCGCTGATCCTCGACATCGCGCCCGACGCGCTCGATCGGCAGGCGCTGAGCTACATCGTGGCGAGCGCCACCATCGGCCGGCCGTTCGCGGCGCCGCCCGGCTTGACCGAGGATCGCGTGCAGGCACTGCGGCGCGCTTTCGACGCGACCATGACGGATCCGGAATTCCTCTCGGAAGCCTTGAAGGCCAGCATGGACATCAAGCCGCTCGGGGGCGAAGCGCTGCAGCAGCTCGCGAGCGAGGTCGCGCAGGCCCCCGCGCAAGGCCTCACGCGCGCGAAGCAGCTGATCGGGCGCGCGGCGCAATAAGGCTACACCACCGGGGAGTGGCCGCCGTCCACGTTGATCGCGGTGCCGGCGATGTAGGAGGCCGCGTCGGATACGAGAAAACAGGCGAGGTTGGCGAACTCCTCGGCCTTGCCGATGCGGCGCAGCGGAATGTCCTTGACGCGGCGGGCGATGTAATCCGCAAGCGCGATGCCTTCCTTGGCGGCGCGCTGCACGTGCTGATCGGCCTCGATGAAGCCGACCAGCATCGCGTTGACCAGGATGTTGTGCGGCGCGCCCTCCTGCGACAGCACCTTCGTCAGCGCCATGCCGGCCGCGCGCGAGATCGTGGTCGGGGCGCTGCCGGCGCGCGGCGCCTTCGCGCCGATGTTGAGCACGTTGATCACGCGGCCCCAGCGCCGCTCCTTCATCTGTGGCCAAGCGAGGCGGGTAAGCCGGATCGCGGCGAACAGCTTCTGCTCGAGATCCTCGTGCCAGACCTCGTCGGTGATCTGCTCGAAGGCGGCGTTGCGCGAGGTGCCGGCGTTGTTGACCACGATGTCGATCTTGCCGAAGGCGCGCATGCCTTCCTCGAAGATGCGCTTGATGTCGTCGGCCTTCCCGACGTCGCCCTGCGCGCCCACGACCCGGCCCTTCGCGCCCGCGCTGATCGACTTGACCGCCGCATCGAGCGCCTCGCGCCCACGCGCGGCGACCAGCACGTCGGCACCGGAGGCCGCGAAACGATTGGCGATGGCGTAGCCGAGACCCTTGCTGCCGCCGGTGACAATGGCAGCGCGGCTGGAAAGATCGATCTGCATGCAAGCCTCAAGAACCAGAGAAACAGATAACACGAGTTGAAAAGCTACCATAGCAGGACGCTCGCGGCCGTCGCCGCTTTTCGGACGTGTGCGCGACGGAGCTCGGCCGCTTTGGCTTGAAGCGAAGCCGGGACCCGCCCTAGCCCAGCGCCTGGTCATAGGTCTCCGGCTTGAAACCGACAATGAGTTTTCCGGCCACATCGAGCACCGGGCGCTTGATCATGGAGGGCTGCTCAAGCATCAGCGCGATCGCCTTCTTCTCCGTGATTGCCGCCTTGTCTTTGTCGGAGAGCTTGCGGAACGTGGTGCCGGCGCGATTGAGCAGCGTCTCCCAGCCAACGACGCGCGCCCAGCCTTCGAGCCGGTCGCGATCGATCCCGTCCGACTTGTAATCGTGAAACACATGGGCGACGCCATGCTGGTCGAGCCACGCGCGCGCCTTCTTCATCGTGTCGCAGTTCTTGATGCCGTAGATGGTGATGGTCTTGGCCATATCACTCCCACTCGATCGT
>DAIUEP010000114.1:0-6004 GCA_036845065.1 Xanthobacteraceae bacterium
GCGCGCCACATCGAAAAGGCTTACGTCACCATGTACGAGACCTGGCAACGGGGCGAGCCGCCCAAAGCCTTTGACGTCGATCCGATCGAGCGCTGACGCGTTGACATGAACCCCGCCGACCTGATCGAGGAAGGGATCAGGCTCCAGCGGCAGGGTGCGCTGGTGGACGCGGCGATGCGTTATGCGCAGGTGCTGCGGCTTGAGCCGGCCAATACGGAAGCCCTCCATCGGCTGGCGCAAGTGGCGTGCCAGCAAGGGCAATTCGCGCTCGGCGTCGATTACGCACGGCAGGCGCTCACGGTCGACCCACAGCGGGCGCGAACCCACCTTCTTCTCGGCATGGCCCTTGGCCGGTTGGGTCGGACCTCGGAGGCGTTGGCGAGCTTCGAACGGGCGCTCGACTGTGCGCCCGATCTTGCCGATGCCCACGCCAACCGAGGTGATGTGCTGACCACGCTCGGCCGACAGGCCGAGGCGATAGCGAGCTACGATCGCGCGCTCGCGTTAAGTCCCGGCGAGGTGGAGACGTGGTGCAATCGCGGTGCCGCCCTGCATGATCTCCGACGCTTCGACGAAGCGCTCGTGAGCTATGACCGGGCGATCGAGCTCAAGAGCGATTTTGCTCAGCTTCATTTCAATCGCGGCAACGCGCTGGCGCTGCTGGGGCGTCACGCCGAGGCCATTGCGGCCTATGAGCGCGCACTCGCCATTGAGCCCGGCTACCTCGACGCCCTGCAGGCGCGCGGCGCCGTCCTGCTCACGCTCAAGCGCTTCGATGAGGCGATCGCCGACTATGAGCGAATGCGCGCGCTCGACCCGCATCACCCGCGGGCGCTGAGCGAGCTGGCCAATTGCTATCTGATGACCTGCGATTGGCTGCACGCCGGGCAGATCGCGGGCGCGCTCGAGCGGAGCCTGACGGACGGCAGCGCGATTGCGTCGCCCTTCATTCTGCTCGGGTTGCCGATGAGCAACGCCGCGCTGGCGCAATGCACGGCGCGCTTTGCTGCATTAGAAATTCCAAAGCGGGAGCCGCTCCCCCGCATCTGCCCGGTGGCCGACCACGGTCGGATTCGCGTGGCCTATCTTTCCGCCGACCTTCGCGACCATGCCACCGCCCATCTCGCCGCCGGTCTGTTCGAGCGCCATGACCGCTCTCGCTTCGAGGTGATCGGCATCTCCTTTGGTGCGGATGACGGCAGCGCGATGAGGTCTCGCCTCGCTGGAGCCTTCGACCGCTTCTATGACGTCGCCTCGACCGGGGACCGCGAGGTCGCTCAGCTCTTGCAGGGACTCGGGGTCGATATCGCGGTCGACCTCAAAGGGCACACCGAAGGTGCGCGCCCCGGCATCCTGGCGTATCGGCCGGCACCGATCCAGGTGGCGTATCTCGGATATCCGGGTCCCCTCGGGCTCGATTTCATCGATTATATTATCGCCGATAGGATCGTTCTGCCATTCGAGCAGCAGCCGTTCTATCGCGAGAGGATCGTTCACCTTCCCGACAGCTATCAGGTCAACGACCGGGCGCGCCCGATCGCGGCGTGTGCGCCCTCGCGCCGCGAGGAAGGCCTGCCGGATGATGCGCCCGTGTTCTGCTGCTTCAACCACAATTGGAAGATCACCGCGCGCATGTTCGATATCTGGATGCGGCTCTTGCGCGCGATCGACGGCAGCGTGCTGTGGCTGTTCAGATCCAACGACGTCGCCTGCGCCAATCTCCGCCGGGAGGCCCGCCTGCGCGGGGTCAATCCGGACCGCCTCGTGTTTGCTCCGTTCCGCGCCCCGGCCGAGCATCTCGCGCGCATCGCATGTGCGGATCTCTTTCTCGATACGCTGCCCTGCAATGCTCATACGACCGCGAGCGATGCCTTGTGGGCAGGCGTTCCGGTTCTGACCTGTACCGGCGACACCTTTGCGGGCCGCGTCGCCGCGAGCCTCTTGCATGCCGCGGGATTGCCGCAGCTCGTCACCGGGAGCTTGGCCGACTACGAGATGCTGGCGCTGAGGCTGGCGACCGACCATGCGCTGCTGGCGTCAATGCGACATCAACTCGCCCAAGCCCGGCTGAGTTGCGCCCTGTTCGACACCGCCCGGTTCGCACGCCACATCGAGGCGACCTATACGACGATGTGGCAGATTGCGCTGAACGGGGAGGGGCCGCGCAGCTTCGCTGTCGTGCCGACCGGAGGAGGGCGTGCTGCTTGAACGATCAGGCTCGGGCGGAAGAGCTGCATAGGCTTGCGCGCACCGCGTGCCAGGAGGGGCGTCTCGCTGAGGGCATTGAATACGCCCGACAGGCGCTCGCCATCGATGCGGGCCGGGCGCGCACGCATCTTCTGCTGGGCATGGCGCTGGCGCAGCGCGGCCAACTGCTTGACGCGCTGGCGAGTCTTGACCGCGCGATCGCCATCGCACCCGATCTCGCCGATGCGCACGGCAACCGCGCCGATGTGCTGGTTGAACTGCGCCGGCACGCGGAGGCGCTCGCGAGCTATGACCGGGCATTGGCGCTCGCGCCGCAATCGTTCGCGAACTGGTGCAATCGAGCGGCGGTGCTGTTCGATCTGGGCCGCACCGAAGAGGCCCTGGCGTGCTATGATCGCGCCATCGCGATCGAGCCCGGCCACGTCGACGCGCTGGCCGCCCGCGGGCTCGTGCTCAATGCGCTCAACCGGTGCCAGGACGCGGTCGCCACGCTCGACCGCGCGCTCGCGCTCGCGCCGGATCACGATCTTGCGAACCGGACGCGAGCGGTCGCGCTCTTGAAGCTCGATCGCTACGCTGAGGCGCTCGCCGGCTTCGAGCGCGTGCTGGCTCAGCATCCGGATGACGAGGATGCTCTGTACAACGTTGCTTTCACCCTTGTGGCAAACGAACGCGACGGCGAGGCGCTGGCGATCTACCGAAAGCTCCTGTCCCTGAACCCCCGCCACGTCGAAGGGCTTCTCGGGCGTGGCGCCGCCCTGCAGAACCTGGCGCGGTTTGAGGAGGCGGCCGCGACCTATGAGGAGGTGCTCGCCATCGATCCGCAGCGTGTCGATGCGCACTACAGCGCGGCGATGGCGCTCTTGAGCCTGGGCGACTATCGCCGCGGCTTGCCCGAATACGAGTGGCGCCGAGCCGTCAGCCCTGGCAATTCGAATGCGGTGCAGATGTTCCGCGAGCCGATCTGGCTCGGCGATGGGCCGCTGCGGGACAAGACGTTGCTGCTCCACGCCGAGCAGGGCATGGGCGACGTTCTCTGCGCGGTGCGTTATGTGCCGCGGCTGGCGCGACAAGGCGTGCGCATTGTGCTGCAGGTGCACGGCGCGCTCAAGGCGCTGCTGGCTGGTCTCGAGGGTGCATCGGTGGTCGTGGCCAAAGGCGAGCCGCTGCCGCCGTTCGATTGCCACTGCCCAATGATGAGCCTGCCTTATGCGCTGAGAACGGAGCTGGCGACCCTTCCGGCGGAGGTGCCGTATCTTCACGCGCCGCCCGAGCGCCTTTCACACTGGCGCGGACGCCTGCCGGAGACGGGGCGGATGCGGGCAGGAATCGTGTGGTGCGGCAATCCAGCCTTCAAGGAGGATGGTCGCCGATCACTCAAGCTGGCACAGGTTGAGCCGATACTGGCCAGTTCGGACGTCTTCTTCGTGAGCCTCAATCCGGGGATCGGCGAGCCTGACAGGGCCGCTCTCGCCGCGCGCTCCAATGTGCTTCATCTCGGCGGCGAGTTTCGGGACTTCGCCGATACGGCGGTTGTGGTATCGCAACTCGATCTGGTCATCACCTCGGATACGTCGGTCGCACATCTAGTCGGTGCGATGGGGCGTCCGGTATGGATCATGCTCGCCTTTGCGCCCGACTGGCGCTGGGTGCCCGATCACGACCACAGCTCGTGGTATCCGACCGCCCGGCTGTTCCGCCAGAGCGCACCGGGAGACTGGGCGAGCGTGATCGAACGGGTGCGACTGGAACTAACCACTCAGGCGCGGCGGTGATGACGGGTCAGTTCGCCGTTGCGCCGCGGCGCAGGTCGGCCTCGATCAGGAGCTTGGTGCCACCGCCGAAGCGGACGCGGTAGACCTGCAGGTTCTCGAGCACGCGCTGCACATAGTTGCGCGTCTCCGAGAACGGAATGCGCTCCACCCAGTCGATCGGGTCGACGTTCGGATCGCGCGGGTCGCCGAAGCGCGCGACCCAGTCCCGCACGCGGCCGCGGCCCGCATTGTAGCCCGCAAACGACAGGATGTAGGAGCCGCGGTAATCCCCGATCAAGTCCCCGAGCTCGGCGGCGCCGATCTGGACGTTGTAAATCGGGTCCGACATCAGCCGTTTGGCGTCGAAGCTGACGTTGAATTTCTTGGCGACGTAGCGTCCCGCCTCAGGCGTGACCTGCATCAGGCCCATGGCCTTGGCGGTCGAGACCGTGCGCTGGTTGAAGGTGCTCTCCTGGCGCGCGATCGCGTAGACGGTCGGAAGCTCGACTGCGGGCCCGACGGCCCGAAAGTCCGGAATGCCGATGATCGGAAACGCGTATTGTTCGAGCGGCAAGCCGCGCCCCAGCGCGGACTTGCCAAGCAGCAGCGTCGCGCGGGCGTCCCTGTTGCGGATCGCGACTTCACCCATTGCCGCCAGCGCGGCGGCGTCCTGCGCGCGATCGCCGAGATCAGCCAGCATGCCGGACACGATGTCCCGCTCACCTATCGCATAGAGAAGATCAACCGCGCGCACCACTTCGTGTTGCGAGATGCCCGGGCGCTCGGGCGGTGACCGCAGCACCAGATCCTTCATGCCGAGCTTCGCGCGCGCGATCTGCCCATAATAGGCGGTCGGGTACTGGGCGGCTGCCTGGTAGTGGGCGCGGGCCTCCTGCTGGCGCCCCATCGCTTCGGCAGTGCGGCCCTGCCAATAGCTCGCGCGGGAGAGCGAAATGGGATTGCTGATGCCCTGCGCGATCTTGGAAAAATGCGTCTGTGCGGTCGCGGGGTCGTTGAGGAAGCGCAGCGCGATCCAGCCGGCGGTGAACTGGTGCTCGACCCGGTAGTTCTCGCGGCTCGGGACCGCGGCATTGCGCGCGACCTGATAGGCGGTCTTGGCGTCATCATCATCGAGCAGCTTGCGGGCGATCAGCCGGCGCTCGATCCACCATTGGTCGGTGTCGATCGCGGCCGGTGAATCGCGGGGAATGGCAAGCACGAGCGCGGCCGCCTCGGCGGCCTGATCGGCGCGTCGCAGCCATTGCGCGGCGCTGAAGATGTAGCCCACGTCGCGCTTGGCTTCGGCGGGAACCGCATCGAGCAGCGCCTTCGCATTGCCGGCCTTCTTGATGACCGCCACTCGCGCCTTGGCAATGGTGGGCGCATGGCCGCCGGCGCGATTGGCCGAACGCAGGCCGGCTTCGACGTCCTCGGCATAGAGGCGCATGTCCATGCGCGCCTTGTGATCGGCGCTCGTGATCATGCCGCCGAACGTCTCCATCGCCTGCTCTTCGAGCTCGTCGCCGAACGACTCGTTTTGCCAGGCCTCGCGCACCAGCGCTTGCGCGCCGGCACGGTCGCCTTGGGCGATCAGCACGCGGGCGAGGGCAAAACGTCCCCGCGCGGTCAGCGGCGGCTCCTTGGCGAGAAACGCCCGCACCGTTGCGGGTTCCACACGCTCGACCCACAGCATCGCTTCGGCGCGCCGGCGTAGCGCGCCGATCGCGGGCCAGTTCGGGTTGGCGGCGATGAAGGCGGCATAGCGGGGAAAGTCGGCGTTGTTGTTGTCACTACGCAGGATCGCCCATTCCACCAGCTTGCGCGCCACCGGGTCGCTGATCGAGCGCTGCTCGTCGGTGGCCTGCGAGGACTTGCCCTGGCGGGCGAGCGTGACGGCGGTCTTGACGCGGGCGACATCGACCGGGGAGGTCGGCCCGGTATAGGCGACCACGGGGCTTCCGGACTCGGACTTTGACGCGGTCTTGCTCGCCTTTGAGTCGGATTTGCCGGACTTGGCGGCCTTGGCGTCTTTGGATTTGCCG
>DAIUEP010000114.1:6104-15266 GCA_036845065.1 Xanthobacteraceae bacterium
GATGACGTGGTCTGGGCGTCCGCCATCGGCCCGAGCGCGAGCAGCCCCAGTCCCAAGGCAGCCATCAGTGCAATGCGGGCGCGGATGGTCAAAGGATTCGGTCCCATCGTTGCGAGTGTGCTTTCCTCATCCTTATTCGGTTGATAAGATTGACGAACAGCTAACCGAGCCGCGACCATTGGCCACCAACCGCGGCGAAATGGGGGCGGTGCCGCGACTTTGCCTCGGTTGGACACAACAACGTGTCCAGCCGTGAAGGTGCCACGGCGGGCGCCATTTGCAGGATTGAAGGACCAGAATCATGACCGCCAGGACGAGCTTTCGAGGGTCATTTACAGCGCTCGTCACCCCTTTCAAGGACGGCGTGGTGGACGAAAAGGCGTTCCGGTCTCTGGTCGAATGGCAGATCGCAGAGGGAACCAGCGGCCTGGTCCCGGTCGGCACGACCGGGGAGAGCCCGACGCTGTCTCATGATGAGCATAAGCGCGTGGTCGAATGGTGTGTTGATGAGGCGAGGGGGCGCGTCCCGGTAGTGGCCGGCAGCGGTTCCAACTCGACCGAGGAGGCGATCGACCTGTCGCGTCACGCCGAGAGGGCGGGGGCTGATGCCGTGCTGGTCGTAACGCCCTACTACAACAAGCCCACTCAGGAAGGCCTCTACCAGCACTTCAAGGCGATCAACGAGGCAATCGGTATCCCGATCATTATCTACAACATTCCGGGGCGCTCGGTGATCGACATGTCGGTCGACACCATGAAGCGATTGTTCGAGCTCAAGAATATCGCGGGCGTCAAGGATGCGACGGCGAACATGGTTCGCGTGTCGCAGCAGCGCGCTGAGATCGGCCCCGACTTCAACCAGCTCTCGGGGGAAGATGCGACCGCGCTCGGCTTCAACGCGCATGGCGGCCACGGCTGCATTTCGGTGACGTCGAACGTGGCGCCGCGATTGTGCGCCGAGTTCCAGGGTGCCTGCCTACGCGGCGACTACGCAGCGGCGCTCGCGTTGCACGACAAGCTGATGCCGCTGCACACGGCGCTGTTCATCGAGACCAACCCGTCGCCCGCCAAGTATGCGCTGTCAGTCCTCGGGCGTTGCACCGATGCGGTGCGGCTGCCGCTGGTCATGCTGACGGACCAGACCAAGGCGGCCGTGCGTGATGCCATGGTGCACGCCGGGCTCATCAACTAGCGTAGGCGATCAGCAGAGAGCGTTAGAGCGTTGTCCGAAGCGATCCGGTTCACCCCGGCGCCGCGTGGGCAATAAATGACGAATCCGGGAGATCATTCCTATGGCGGCGAAAACAGACCGCAAATTGCGTGTCGTCGCCGACAACCGCAAGGCGCGCTTCAACTACGAGATTGGCGAGGTGTTCGAGGCCGGCATTGCGCTCACCGGCAGCGAGGTCAAGTCGCTGCGCCAGGGCAAGGCGACCATCGCGGAATCCTATGCCGATTCGCGCGGCAACGAGATCTGGCTCGTCAACGCCAACATCCCCGAATATCTGCAGGCCGGACGGTTTAACCATTTGCCGAAACGCCCGCGCCGGCTGCTGCTGCACCGGGGCCAGATCAACAAGCTGATGGGCGCGGTCGAGCGCGAGGGCATGACGCTCGTGCCGCTCAAGCTCTATTTCAACGAGAAGGGCCGCGCCAAGATCGAGCTCGCGCTCGCCCGCGGCAAGAAGCTCTACGACAAGCGCCAAACCGAGAAGAAGCGCAGCTGGGAGCGCGAGCGCGGCCGGCTGTTGCGCGCCAAGGGCTAAAGACCCAACGTTTGTCGATCAAAGCGCGCCGGGGGGCTGGGCGTGCTCACGAAGCTGTGAAGCCTTCCTGCACCGATTCCGATCCGTTCCTGCATCCGGTGGGTGGGCCACCCGTAACTGCAGCCATCGGTGACGGTCCCTGGGCCGCACCGCCCACCCACGGGAAACCCATTGAGCAGGGAGCGACTACAATGATCAGGACCACAAAGACACTCACCTTGGCCGGCGCGCTGATCGCGTCGTCTCTGGCGGTGACCTCCGCCCAGGCTGCGGGCTGGATCGTCGGCCTCGTCGACGGCAAGTCGATCGTGACCATCGACCCGATGACCCGCAAGGTCGCCTCGAAGGTCGACGTCAAGGGCGCGGCTTCGATCCTCGCCATCGACGTGCGGCCGGCCGACGGGATGCTGTACGGCGTCGCCAGCGACGGCAACATCGTGACCATCGATGTGAAGTCCGGCCAGGCGACGATGAAGAGCAAGCTCTCCGAGACGCTCAAGGCGGGCGTGACCGTCACCGTCGACTTCAACCCGGTGGCTGACCGCATGCGCCTGATGGGCTCGGACGGCACCAGCCTGCGCGTCAACGTCGACGACGGCAAGGCGACGGTCGACGGCTCGCACAAGTACAAGGATGGCGACGCCAATGCCGGCAAGACGCCGCGGGTCGTGGCGGGTGCCTACACCAACTCCTGGAAGGGCACGCAGGCGACCACGCTCTACAACATCGACGCCGCGAGCGGCGCG
This sequence comes from Xanthobacteraceae bacterium, assembly GCA_036845065.1. Lineage (GTDB taxonomy): Bacteria > Pseudomonadota > Alphaproteobacteria > Rhizobiales > Xanthobacteraceae > VAZQ01. The sequence continues at coordinate 8,617 of DAIUEP010000114.1, forward strand.
CTCGTGACCCAGGCTCCGCCGAATGACGGCATCCTCAACACGGTCGGCTCGCTCGGCATGCCGATCAACGGGCCCATCGCGTTCAACATCGTGGCCTCGCAGCCCGACAAGAACGACGCTTGGCTGGCGGCTGGTGGCTCGCTGTACTCGGTCGATCTCAAGACCGGCAAGGCGACGATGGCGGGCAAGCTCGAAGGCCTCTCGGGTACCCTGAGCGACATCGCCTGGATCGACTGAGACGATTGCAACACGCTCGGATTGTCCGGCCCGTGGGATCCGTTCCGCGGGCCGGCGGCTTTTTGTTGAAATGCATCGCGGCTCATCGGGTATGATCCCGCCGGCAATTGCAAACCGGAACACTCATGGCACTGCCGATCAAGCTCGACCATAGCGTCATCCACGTCTCCGACTGGGAACGCTCCAACGCCTTCTATTGCGAGGTGCTGGGGGCCGAGCTGGTGCAGCGCCCCGCGGGATGGTGCTACCGGTTCGGCGACACTCAGCTCAATCTGCATGGCCCGGGCTTTACGCCCGCCGAGGTGGCTCGGCTGCCGGTGCAGCCGGGCAACAGCGATCTTTGCTTCGAATGGAAAGGTCCGATCGCTGACGCGATCGCCCATCTCGGCCGCTGCAAGGTGGCGATCCATCGCGGGCCGGTCGAACGGTTCGGCGCGAAAGGGCCGGGGACAAGCGTGTACTTCCGCGATCCCGACGGGTCGCTGCTTGAATTCATTTCCTATGAGCGCGGAGCTTAAGGATGACTACTCCTCATGATCCGACTGTGCTGCCGACAGACATTCCGGTGCCGCAGGACGACGGCGCTGCCCGCCATCTCGCCGGCCTCAAGCTGCCCTCCGTGCCGCTGCTGGCGACCAATGGCGCGCAGGTCGACCTGTCGAGGCTCACAGGCCGCACCGTCGTCTACATCTATCCGCGCACCGGCGTGCCCGGGCAGCCGCTCCCGGACGGCTGGGATGCGATTCCCGGCGCCCGCGGCTGCACGCCGCAATCGTGCGCGTTCCGCGATCATTTTGCTGAGCTCCAGGAGCTCGGCGTTGCCCAGCTCTATGGCCTTTCCACCCAGGACAGCGACTACCAGCGCGAGGCCGCCGACAGATTGCGCCTGCCGTTTCCGATCCTGTCGGATGCAGCGCTCAAGCTCGCGCACGCGATCAAGCTGCCGACCTTCGCGGCCGCCGGCATGACGCTGCTCAAACGCATGGCCCTGGTGATCGAGGATGGCGTCGTCGCCAAGGTTTTCTATCCGGTATATCCGCCGGACAAGAATGCCGAGGAGGTGATCGCCTGGCTGCGTACCCCGCGTTGAGGCGATCGGTGCGTCAGGCGTCGAGATGGGTGCGCACCGCCGCGAAGACCGCTTCAAACATCGCGGGCGTCAGTACGCCGGTGTTGGTGTTGTAGCGCGAGCAGTGGTAGCTCGTGAACAGCCTGATCCTGCCTATGTCGTTTGCTGCGCCATGCGCGAACGGAACCGCCGAGCGCCGCTGGCCAAGCGCCACGACCGCGCTCTCGTGCGCGATTCTTCCAAGCGTCACGATGGTGCTCAGCTTGGGCATTTCGGACATGGCCGCGCTCAGGAACTGGCGACACGTGTTGATCTCGGCCGGCTGTGGCTTGTTTTCCGGCGGCACGCAGCTCACCGCATTGGCAATGCGGGCATCGATGAGTTCCAGCCCGTCGCCGGGATCCGCCCGGTAGGTCCCGCGGGTAAAGCCGAACCGTGCGAGCGTCGCGTATAACAGGTCGCCCGCATAGTCGCCCGTGAAGGGCCGTCCGGTCCGGTTGGCGCCCTGGAGTCCGGGTGCCAAGCCAACGATGAGAAGTCGGGCGGTAACCGGCCCGAAGGCAGGGACCGGCGCATTGAACCAGCCTGGCTGACGGCCGCGCCAGTCATCGCGGAAGGTCTTGAGGCGCGGGCAGAGCGCGCAGTCGTGGCCGGGCCTGGAAGCGGCGCCGGCGGTGGTGGACGCGCGAGGCATCAGCGATGGCTTAATCCTCGAAGTCGTCGTCGGCCGACGGTCCGGCCGGGGCGCGCTGAGGGGTTGTGCTGCGCTGCAAAAACTGGGGATGGCGCTCGCGCGGCTCGCGGGCGGCCCGTTCCGCCGGGTCGCGGCCGATTTTCGGCTGCAGCTCGACGATATCGAGAAAGACATCGGCCTGCCGGCGCAATTCGTCGGCAACCATCGGCGGCTGTGTGGAGATGGTGGAGACCACGGTCACGCGGACGCCGCGGCGCTGCATGGCCTCGACCAGTGCGCTGAAGTCGCCGTCACCCGAAAATAGCACCATGTGATCGATGTGCTCAGCGAGCTCCATGGCATCGACGGCGAGCTCGATGTCCATGTTGCCCTTAACCTTACGGCGGCCTGTCTGGTCAACGAACTCCTTGGTCGCCTTGGTAACCACGCTGTAGCCATTGTAGTCGAGCCAGTCGATCAGCGGCCGGATTGATGAATATTCCTGATCCTCGATTACCGCCGTGTAATAGAAGGCGCGTAACAGGTTGCCGCGCGATTGGAACTCCCGCAGGAGCCGCTTGTAGTCGATATCGAAGCCGAGGGATTTAGCTGTGGCATAGAGATTGGCGCCGTCAATGAACAGCGCGGTCTTTTCCAACTGTGATGCTGTCATGTCCCGTCTCAATGAGAGCCTTAAGTTGATCCAGCTCGCCGACGGCGGGTGGCCGCCGTGGAATTCGCCGGATCGCTGTGGTCGGAGAACTATTGATACGTGCCCCAAAAATGGCACGCGCGCCACCACAACCAACCCACTCGGAATATCGTTCAGGGCTACGGCGGTTCCCGGGGGTTGCTAACAGAGGGCTGCTCCCCCAACAAGAAGAATTTGCGACATTAAATTCATACTTGCGTCGGGGGGGTAAGCGGGTTACCTACCCCCTACATTTTACAACAAAGACGCTTTGCAGGAGTGCACATGGCCCGTGTCACCGTTGAAGACTGCATCGATAAGGTTGAAAATCGGTTCGACCTCGTCCTCCTCGCGAGCCACCGCGCGCGGATGATCTCGTCGGGCGCGCCGATCACCATCGATCGCGACAATGACAAAAATCCCGTTGTGGCGCTGCGTGAAATCGCCGAGACCACCGTTTCGCCCGCCGATCTCCAGGAAGAGCTCGTCCATTCACTGCAGAAATACGTCGAAGTCGACGAGCCTGAGCCCGCGGCCGTCCCGCTCATCGGCGCCACGGGCGGTTCGGTGGATGCCGACGACACCGAGGTCATGCCCGAGCGCATGACCGAGGAAGAGCTGCTGAAGGGCTTGGAGGGGCTTGCGCCGCCCGAGGAGCAGCCTGAAGAGGAAGAATGAGCCCCGCCGTCATCGCGGCAGTTGCCAGAAGGCCCGGCTCGTCCGGGCCTTTTTCCGTCTCCGGGCCTCTTTCCCCCTGTCAGATCAATCCGGTATCGCCCTGTGGCGATAGGAAATCGTCATGATATCTTGGGTTAACATGCTGGCCGCGAGATATTGCCAGCCCTGGGGTAGTCACAATGGCGCGCTCCACGAGCGACCTGCCGCGTATGCAGAACCAGGCCCGGATCCGGGCGCCGCTCGACCGCGGCCTCGGCTCTGTCCCGCAAGCTATTGAGCGCGTTGCAAAAACCCGGAATCCCGAGAAGCCGCAAATGATGCGGCAATACGACCTGATCGAGCGCGTCAAGCGCTACAACCCGGCCACCAGCGAGGCGCTGCTCAACCGCGCCTACGTCTACGCCATGAAGGCCCACGGCGAGCAGACCCGCGCCTCGGGCGATCCCTATTTCTCCCATCCGCTCGAAGTCGCTGCCATCCTGACCGATCTCAAGCTCGATGACGCCACCATCGCGGCGGCGCTGCTGCATGACACGATCGAGGATACGACGGCGACCCGGGCCGAGATTGACCAGATGTTCGGGGCCGACATCGGCGCGCTGGTCGAGGGGTTAACCAAGCTCAAGAAGCTCGACCTCGTCACCAAGGAGGCCAAGCAGGCCGAGAACCTGCGCAAGCTTCTGCTGGCGATCGCCGATGACGTGCGTGTGCTGCTGGTCAAGCTCGCCGACCGCCTGCACAACATGCGCACGCTGTCCCACGTGCCACCGGAGAGCCGCCGCCGCACGGCGGAGGAGACGCTCGACATCTACGCGCCGCTCGCAGGCCGCATGGGCATGCATGAGATGCGCGAGGAGCTCGAGGATCTGGCGTTTCGCGAGCTCAATCCAGAAGCCTGCAAGGTGATCCGCGAGCGGCTCGATGCGCTCGAAGCGCGCAGCGTCGGTCTCGTCGCCGACATCGAGCTGCAGCTCACGAGAAAGTTTGCCGATCGCGGCATTTCGGCCGACGTCAGTGGCCGGCGAAAGCGCGCCTACTCGATCTGGCGCAAGATGGAACGCAAGTCGGTCGGCTTCGAACAGCTCTCAGACATCGTCGGCTTTCGCGTGGTCGTGAAAGGCCTGGCCGAGTGCTATCAGGCGCTGGGCGTGGTGCACACCACTTGGCCGGTCGTGCCCGGCCGCTTCAAGGACTATATATCGACGCCCAAGCAGAACGACTACCGCTCGATCCACACCACCGTGATCGGGCCCGGCAAGCAGCGCGTCGAGCTGCAGATCCGCACCCGCGAGATGCACGAGATCGCCGAGTACGGCATTGCGGCCCATGCGCTCTACAAGGACGGCGTCGGGTCGCCGACCGAGATGCTGTCGCGGGAATCGAGCGCCTATACCTGGCTGCGCCGCACCATCGAGCTCCTCGCCGAGGGCTCCAACCCGGAAGAGTTCCTCGAGCACACCAAGCTCGAATTGTTCCACGACCAGGTGTTCTGTTTCACGCCCAAGGGCAAGCTGATCGCATTGCCGCGCCACGCGAACGCCATCGACTTTGCCTATGCGGTGCACACCGACGTCGGCAACATGGCGGTGGGCTGCAAGATCAACGGCAAGATCGCGCCGCTGGTGAACGAGCTCACCAACGGTGACGAGGTCGAGGTCATTGTGTCGAAGGCGCAAAGCTCGCCGCCGGCGGCCTGGGAATCGCTCGTCACCACCGGCAAGGCACGTGCCTCGATCAGGCGCGCCACGCGGGCCGCGGTCCGCAGCCAATACGCCGGGCTCGGCCGCCGCATCGTTGAGCGCCTTTGCCAGCGCGCCAAGATCGCCTATTCGGACGAGAATCTCGCCGGCGCGCTGCCGCGCCTGGCGCGCACCTCCGTCGACGAGGTGATGTCGGCTGTCGGCCGCGGCGAGATGCGGGCCGCCGATGTCGCGCGCGCGATGTATCCCGACTACAAGGAGGAGCGGGCCGCGGTGATCGCGCAGCGGCCGAAGGCGGAGAGCGGCTGGTACGGGTTCAAGCGCGCCAAGGCGGTCAAATATCAGGTTCCGGCCGGCAGTGGGCCTGCGATTCCGATCCGCGGCATCAACAGTGATCTACCAGTGCGGTTTGCGCCGGACGGCGGCGCTGTGCCGGGCGACCGCATCGTCGGCATCCTGACGCCAGGCGAAGGCATCACCATCTATCCGATCCAGTCGCCCTCCCTGAAGGACTTCGAGGACCGGCCGGAGCACTGGCTCGATCTGCGCTGGGACGTCGACGAAGTGACGCCGCAACGCTTTCCGGCGCGCATCGCGCTCAAGACCGTCAACGAGCCCGGCACGCTCGCCCAGGTCGCGCAGGTCATCGCGGAGCACGACGGCAATATCGACAATGTGCGCATGACCCGGCAATCACCCGACTTCACCTCGATGGTGATCGATCTTGAGGTCTACGACCTCAAGCATCTCACCTCGATCATCGCGCAGTTGCGGGCCAAGAACGTGGTGGCGCAGGCCGAGCGCGTCAATGCGTGAGCGGCGCAGTTTCGAACCATGACGGGTTAACAGCGTGGCTGCTCTTTCTCCGCTCCGCCTCGGCGTTAACGTCGACCATGTCGCGACCGTGCGCAACGCGCGTGGCGGTCGCCATCCGGATCCGCTGCGCGCCGCGCAAATGGCGATCGCGGCCGGAGCCGACGGCATCACCGCGCATCTGCGCGAGGACCGGCGCCATATCCGCGACGACGACATGGCCCGCCTCAAGGCCGAGATCGCCAAGCCGCTCAATTTCGAGATGGCGGCGACCGACGAGATGGTCGCGATCGCGCTGAAGACGCGTCCGCACGCGGTTTGTCTCGTGCCGGAGCGGCGCGAAGAGCTCACGACCGAAGGCGGGCTCGATGTCGTGGGACAGCACAACGTGCTCGCTCCCGTGATCGCAAAGCTCGTCGGGGCGGGCATCCGCGTGTCGCTCTTCATTGCCGCCGTGCCTGGTCAGATCGAGATGGCGGCGAGGCTTCGGTCCCCGGTGATCGAAATCCATACCGGCGCGTGGTGCGACGCGCTGGCGGATGGGCGATCGGCGGACGCGGAGGCGGAGTTTGCACGCATTCGGGACGGCGCCAGGCTTGCCACGCGTCTTGGTCTCGAGGTTCATGCAGGCCACGGATTGAACTACGAAACGGCCGAGGCCATTGCGATCCTGCCCGAATTCGTCGAGCTCAACATCGGGCACTTCCTCGTGGGGGAGGGGATCATGGTCGGGCTTGGCGAGGCGGTCAGGACGATGCGCACCGCCATGGACCGCGGCCGCACGAAGGC
>DAIUEP010000115.1:0-3165 GCA_036845065.1 Xanthobacteraceae bacterium
GCGCAGGCGCAGGACACGTTCTATGCCGGCAAGACCATCCGGCTGGTGGTCGGCATCGATGTCGGCTCCGGCTATGACGTGAACGCGCGGCTCCTCGCCCGCCATCTCGCCAATCACATTCCGGGCAAGCCCACGATCGTGGTGCAGAACCAGCCGGGCGCCGGCTCCGCCATCATGACCAGCCAGCTCTACAGCACGGGCCCGTTCGACGGCACCGTGATCGGCGCCGCTTTCGCCGGGATGCCGACGCAGCCGCTGCTGCAGCCCGGCAGCGGCATCCGCTTCGATCCGGTCAAGCTGCTTTGGCTCGGCAACACCAACCGCGAAACCCACGTGACTTACGTCTGGCACACCGCGCCGGTGCAGAGCCTGGACGAGGTCAAGACCAAGCAGCTCATACTCGGCGCGCAGGCGCCGGGCTCCTCGCAGGTCGATTTTCCCTTGGTCGCGAATGCGCTGTTCGGCCTAAAGTTCAAGGTCATCGCCGGCTATCAGAGCACGGCCAAGATCAACCTCGCGCTCGAGAGCGGCGAGGTGCACGGCACCACCGCGGCCTGGACCAGCCTCAAGACTCTCAGCCCGCAATGGCTCGCCGACAAGAAAGTGAAAGTCATCGCGCAATGGGCGCTGCGGCCGAACGCCGAGCTGCCCGGCGTGCCGAACGCGTTCGATCTTGCCAAGAGCGACGCCGAGCAGGCCGCGATGCGGCTCATCATGGCGCGGCTCGACACCGGCCGGCCGTTCTTCCTGCCGCCGGGCGTGCCGGCCGAGCGCGTCGCCACGCTGCGCAAAGCGTTCGACGAAACCATGAAGGACCCAGCCTATCTGGAAGAGGCCAAGAAGCTCAGCATCGACGTCGACCCGCTCACCGGCGCCGAGCTCGCGGCGCTCGTCGAGCAGATCGCCAAGACGCCGGCCGAGACCGTCGCGCGGGTGCGCGCCGCGCTGGAGAGCAAGTAGTAACAGGTGCAATCGGCGGTGGTCGGCTTTCCTGTTCGAAATGACTTGAGACGAGCGGCCGGATCGTCAAAGAATAACGGCCGACGAAGCAAACCGCCCACGTAAAAAGAGGCGGCACACTTTAGGGAGACACGATGATGCTCGCCCGCCCAATCCGGGTGCTGGCTGTCGTAGTGACGGCCAGTGTGTGCGCGATCGGCGCACCCGCGTTCGCGCAGGAGCCCGTAGCGAAGGATTACAATCAGCGCTCGCTTGAGATCTACGAGTTCAGGAAAGCCGCCAAGAGCGGACCGGAACGCGGCGGCGAGATCTACTATTACAAGTGCTGGTTCTGCCACAACGAGTTCACCAAGGACATTCCCAAGCTCGAAGGCCTGTTCACCCGCACGACGCTCCTGTCCGGCCAGCCCGTGAACGAGGCCAACGTAAAGGCCAAGGTGCGCGAGGGCGGGCCCGGCATGCCGTCATACAAACATGTCCTGAACGACGCGGACCTGAACGATCTCACCAGCTATCTGCGCGAGAAGTGCTGCTGGAACTCGGACGCTCCCCCGCCCAACCCACGCTACATCGCGCGCTGAAGGACAACGCCATGGCACATCAAAGCGAGCAAAAATTCACTTTATGGATGTCGATCCTGGCCTGCACGCTGGCGCTGCTGGTTGCGCCGGCCGCGCTGGCACAGAGCGGGCACAAGCTCCTGGGCGGCCCGCGCGGCATCGTGAAATCGAGCAAGGGCGACCTCATCGAAGGCATGATGGTGCAGCTCATCGCGCAGAAGAATGCGGTGCGCACCACGGTCTACACCGATGTGGATGGCCGCTATGAATTCCCCAAGCTCGACGCCGGCAGCTACACGCTGCGGATCGCGCAGCCGCGCGAATACCGTCCCTTTGTGAAGGAGAAGGTGGAGATCAGCGGCGCGAACGAGCTCGAGGAGATCGTGCTCACCCGCATCACCAATGGCGAGCTGCTGCCGCACACGCCCGAGATCGCGGCCCAGATGACCGGCTCCGAATGGCTCATGAGCTTGTCCGGGACGGGCGATGAGAAGAAGCTGCTCACCGTCAACTGCAACTGGTGCCATTCCTATCAGCAGATCTTCCGCAACCACTACGACGAGGCGAGCTGGGGCCACATCATCAACCGCATGACCAAGGGCGCCGGCTCGCCCTTGATCAACATGCGGCCGCGCGGGCGCTTCAACGACGAGGACACCGCGCGCCTCGTCAAATGGCTCGCGACGGTGCGCGGCCCCGACGCCAAGGACCCGCCGTTCGTGACGCTGCCGCGGCCGCAGGGACGGCAGACCCGCGTCATCATCACCGAGTATGAATTGCCGCGGCTCGAGCTTGCCACCCACGACGTGGCGGCCGATTCCAAGGGCAACATCTGGTACAGCCCGCACCGCAGCTCCTATATCGGCCGGCTCGATCCCAAGACCGGCGCCGTCAAGGAGTTCCAGATTCCGCGCGAGGGCGCCAATGTTCTGCCCGGCACGCATTGGATCGCGGTCGACAAGAACGACGTCGTCTGGGGCACGGAGAACTGGGGGCATAACATCTATCGCCTCGACCCGAAGGACGGCGACTTCAAGCGCATCCCCTGGAAGGTCAGCGAGCCGGTGAACTCGCCGGCGGTCGGCAACGTCGCGTTCGATCCCGACGGTTTCCTTTGGCGAACGCGCGACAAGCTGGTGAGCAAGGTCGACGCGCTCACCGGCACCCTGGTGACGAGCTATCCGACCAAGAAGTTTGCCAGCACCTACGGCAGCGCCATGAGCAAGGATGGCCGCTACTTCGGCGGCGGCGCCTGGCCGCGCGACGGCGTCGTCGTCGTGGACACCAAGACCGGGGAAGTGTTCGAGCCTGACTCGAGCCCCAATTCGGGGCCGGCGCGCGGCGAATTCGACCCCGACAACAACTACTGGGCCGCCGGCCGCGGCGGCATGCTGGTGAAGTTCGACACCGCCAAGAAGCGCATCTTCGAATATCGGCTGCCGACGCCCTACGCGTCGCTCTACACCACCCACGCCGACCGGAACGGCGAGATCTGGGCCGGCATGATGCATGCCGGCCGCTACGTGCGCTTCAACCCGAAGACCGAGCAGTGGACCGAATACGTGCTGCCGGAGCCCTATGGGCTCGACCGGCAATCCTGGATCGACAACTCAACCAATCCGGTGACGGTCTGGTACACCGACCA
>DAIUEP010000115.1:3265-15102 GCA_036845065.1 Xanthobacteraceae bacterium
GCGCCGAGCAGCGCGACCGCGTTGTCGCACAGCACCTTGGCCTTGTCGGCCGCTCCAATCGAGAGCGCCTTGACCTGGCGCACACATTCGCCAGTGCCCATGTCGTAAGGATAATCGCTGCCGAGGAGCACGCGCGCGGGCCCGACCGATGACACCAGGAATTCGAGCTGCGGCCGCGCATGCAGGATGGTGTCGTAATAGAAACGGTCGATCCACGGCTGCGGGGACTGCTTGACGTTGACCTTGGGCTCGCCCCGCACCTGCCAGCCATGCACCCAGCGCCCGGCCTGATAGGGCACGAAACCTCCGCCATGCACCAGCAACACTTTCAGGTTCGGATGACGCTCGAGCACGCCGCCGAAGACGAGGCAGGCGGCCGCGATGGTGGTGTCGAGCGGATTGCCGATCAGGTTGTTGAGGTAATAGGAGCGCATGCGATCGGCGCCCGCGACGTTCATCGGATGCACGATCATGAAGGCGCCGAGCGCAGCGGCCTCGGTCCACAACGGCTCGAGCGCGGGGTCGTCGAGGTTCCGGCCCTGCACGTTCGAGCCGATCATGGCGCCGCGCAGGCCGAGCGTGCGCACCGCGCGGGTGAGCTCATCGGCGGCGCGCTGCGGCGCCTGCATCGGCAGCGTGGCGATGCCGAGGAAGCGCTCCGGATGGGCCTTGGTGAGCTTGGCGATCTGGTCGTTCTGCAGCGCCGCGCAGGCGACCGCGAGCGACGGGTCCTGGTCGTAGAAATAGGTCTGCGGGGTCGCGGAGAGCACCTGCACCTCAACCTCGGCCGCCGCCATATCGGCGAAGCGCCGCTCGATGTCGAAGCCGCCGCGCGGAAACGGCCGGTACGGAACGCCTGCCACGTCAAGCACGGCAAAGTCTGCATCGATCGGCGTCAGCTTCGGGGCGATCTTGGAGGACTCCTTCTGCAGGAGCCCCATGGTCTCCTCGGTCAGCACATGGGTGTGAATGTCGATAGTCCGCATGTTTACCTTCCATGGCGGCCAGTGGCCGGTCGTCGCATTGCTCCGGGAGCCGGCTTCTTATGGTATAGAAGGCTCAAAGGCTACAGGAGAAAGCCAATGAAGATCACCTTGCTGGCGTTGTCCGTCATGCTCGCCAGCCCGGCGCTGGCCCAGCAGGATGTCGCCGACTTCTACCGCGGCAAGACCGTGCGCATCGTGGTCGGCGTGGGCGTCGGCTCGGGCTATGACATCAACGCGCGTGCCATCGCCCGGCACCTCGCAGCCCACATTCCGGGCAACCCGACCGTGATCGTGCAGAACCAGCCCGGCGCCGGCAGCGTCGCCATGGCGAATGCGGTTTACAACAACGGCCCATTCGACGGCACCGTGATTGGCGCTCCGTTCAACGGCCTGCCGACCACGCCGCAGCTGCAGCCATCAGGCGTGCGCTTTGATCCGGTCAAGCTGATCTGGCTTGGCAGCAGCAACCGTGAGACGCAGATCACTTATTTGTGGCACACCGCGCCGGTCGAGAAATTCGAGGACATTCGCAACACCCAGATCGTCGTCGGCTCGCAGGCGCCCGGCACCACGCAATACGATTTCCCGATGGTGGCGAACGCGCTCTTTGGATTCAAGTTCAAGGTCATCAACGGCTACGAGAGCACGCCCAAGATCCATCTCGCGATGGAGAGCGGCGAGATTCAGGGCAACGCCGCCACCAACTGGACCACAGTGCGCTCGCTCAACCCGCACTGGATTGCGGAGAAGAAGATCAAGATCCTGGCGCAGTGGGCGCTGCGCCCGCATCCAGAGCTCGCGGGCGTGCCGATGGCGCTCGACCTCGCCAAGACCGATGCCGAACGGCAGGCGCTCCTGCTGCTGCTGGCGCGGCTTGAATACGGCCGGCCTTACTTCCTGCCACCGGGCGTGCCGGCCGAGCGGGTGGCGGCGTTGCGGCGCGCCTTTGACGCCACCATGAAGGACAAGGAATTCCTGGCCGACGCGGACAAGATCAAGCTCGACGTCGATCCGCTCACCGGCGAGCAGGTCGCAGCCCTGGTCGAGCAGGTGGCGCGCACGGCTCCGGAGACGGCCGCGCGCGTGCGCGCCGCGCTCGAGGCGAGGTAGCCTTCGTGCCCTTGTAATCCTGTAGGTTGGGTAGCGCGCGGATCACTGTTCCAACACCACAAGTGAAAGCACGGGCCGCGCTAACTAGCGAGCGCCTGGCCGCAAGCGCGACGAGGCCGTCAGCGGCTGCATCGAACGCGGCTGGGTCGGAGCGGTCGCCGGCACCCTTGTCACCTTCTGCGGCGTCAGTGGTTGCGCCTTGACGGTCGGTGCGTTCGTCAGGATGCCTCCCATGCCGCCTTTGCCAGACGCGGCCTTCTTGCCGCCGCAGCTCGGGCAGACGCCGTAGCAGTTGCCGGCCGGGCCGCACCCGACGGTGCCCTTCTTGGTAGAACAGGCGTAGGCCCCACCGTTCTTATCCGGTCCACTCCACTGGCCGCCTACTCTCTTGCATGTGGCCTCAATTTCCGCCGCGGAGTGTGTGCCGCTGAGCTTGACGGTTCCTGCGGCGGCAGGACCAGGGGCGACCGCCAACGCGCCAACAGCGATCAGGCAGACGAAAACTTTGCGCATGAATGCTTCTCCTTTCCTTGTGAAACCTGCTCCCCCGCGGGCTCTGCGCCGCTCTGCGAAACGTCATCTCACTCGAGCTTGGCGGGCGACGAGAACGGCCGCGTCGCGTCAACCACGAACATGATCAGCGCGGTCAGCTCGCTCGTGCCGCCGTTGAACACCTCCATCGGCATGTCGGGTTCGTGACCGTTCATGGTGCCGCCTGCCTCGACATGACGCACGCCGTGCGGCGTCCTCTGGCCGAGCCGGCCCGCGACCACGTAGAATGCCTCCGAGCCCGGATGCGTGTGCACCGGCGTCTTCGCGCCGGGCGGGCCCGAGCCGTGATTGACACGCAGCAAGTATTCCGGCGCCGTGATCGGCGGCACTGGACCGATCTCCGCCACCTTGGCTGCGCCGGGCGTCGCGCCGCCTTTTGCTCCGAGCGTGAACAGCCACGCCTTGTCGGCGACTTCGGCGGCAAGCGCCGGGGATCCCTCGTGGCGCACTGCGTCGGCGTTCCAGCGATAGCGGCTCGCCGCAGCCTGCGCGTCGGCGAGAGTGGGGAACGTCTCCACCCGCCAGTAGAGCGGACCCTCGGGCAACTGCTTCAGTTTCATCTCGGCGGCCGGCTTGACCACGTAAACGCCTTGCGCCGCCGCGGGAGCAGCCGTCAGCAGGCTCAGGGCGAGCACTGAGAATGGGAGCGTTATCAAGGACATGGTTTTTGACATGGTTTTTCTCCTTAGGTTCAGCCAGGGGCTTTGTCGCGCGCTCGTCTGATCGGCCGCCGTGTCAGCCGAGTCTTCAGAGCCACTTGGGATTCAACGATCGCGAACCTGGCATCGGATCAGCGAGGCCGCTTCGGTACCCACTCGTTCGGTACCCACTTGGGGGTCGCCTCGGTCCGGTGGTCTCGCACAATAGGTCGGTGATCTCGTACAATGACGCAGGGTCGGTAATAGCCGCAGTGCTTGGTGGCGACTCCGCCGGCGGGCGAAGAGCGTCCTGCCTTTTTTGCTTGAACAGGCGCAACGCCGGCGGCGAGCGCCAAGGCGACGCCCGCGATGATCGCAATGTTCCCCATGGTGATGTCGGCCGCCCGAGCATTCCGAGCGTGGCCGCTCGTCCTCTGGGTCGGGAAGGGCCGCGCAAGGCCAAACTTGAGGAATTTCACGGGTGTGCTCCTGAGTTCGATTCCGCTTCCCCCGGGACATCAGCCCCGCCACAAGCATGCCTGGCGGCGAGCGATTTCGCTTTCAGAAGTGCTTACCCCTGCGTCACCATTTCCTTGATTTTCGCTCAACAAGCCGTAGTAATTTGGGCTGGCGCCTGATGCGCCAATCCGGAATGGCAGGGTGCGCTATCTGTTCGAAGATTATGCGCTCGATGCGGATCGCCGCGAGCTACTTCGCGGAATGGAGCCGATTCCCGTCGAGCCGCAGGTGTTTGACCTGCTGCACTACCTGATCCGCAACCGCGACCGCGTCGTCAGCAAGGATAACCTTCTCTCCGCGGTGTGGAACGGCCGCGTCGTTTCCGAGTCGGCTCTGAGCACGCGCCTCAACGCCGCCCGCGCGGCGCTCGGCGACAATGGCGAGGCGCAGCGACTCATCAGAACCTTCCCGCGCCGGGGCGTTCGCTTCGTTGCAAGCGTGCGCGAGGAGCAAGGGGCCCGCGTGCCCGGCGGCGTGGATCCGCCGATCATGCCGGCCGACAGAGTCTCGATCGCGGTGATGCCATTTACCAATTTGAGCAGCGATCCCGAGCAGGATTACTTCACCGACGGCATCGTGGAGGACATCATCACGGCTCTGTCGCGGAACCGCGCCTTCTTTGTCATCGCCCGCAATTCAACCTTCGCCTACAGGAGCAGGAGGGTTGATATCAAACAGATCGCTCGCGAGCTTGGTGTGCGTTATGTGCTAGAAGGCAGCGTTCGCAGAGCCAGCGGCAGGGTGCGCGTTACTGGTCAGCTAATCGAGGCGATGTCCGGCCATCACTTGTGGGCCGATCATTTCGATGGCGACGTCGCGGACATTTTTGATTTGCAGGACCAGATCGTGGTGCGTGTGGTAGGGGCGATCGCACCGCAGCTTGAAAAGGCGGAGATCGACCGCGTCACGCAGGCCGCCACCGCCGATCTCGCCGCCTACGATCTCTATCTTCGCGGCCTCGCCTACTGGAATCGCTGGACAAGGGAGGACAATGCGAGGGCGCTGCAAAGCTTCTTCGCTGCGATCGACAAGGACCGTGATTACTCGACCGCTTATGGACTGGCGGTGTCCTGCTATCTTCTCGGCAAGGCGAGCGGCTGGATATCGAACGTCGATAGGAAGGAGATTGCGGCGCTGGTGGATCGCGCAGCGGACATCGGAACGGACGATCCGGTCGCGCTCTGCTGGGCCGGGCATGCGCTGGCCTTCTTCTTCGCGGACGTCGATCGTGCGCTGCTGCTCATCGATCGCGCGCTGGAACTCGACCAGAACTTAGCCGTGGCTTGGCAGCGAAGCGGTTGGGTTCGCGGATATGCGGGCGACCCAGACGGTGCCATCGCAAGCCTGAACAAAGCGATCCGGCTCAATCCGCTCGATCCCCGCATGTTTCTGACCAAGAGCGCGATGGCATTCGCCCATTTCATCGCCGGCCGCGACCGCGAGGCGGCGGACTGGTCAGCGCAGGCTCTGCTGGTCAAGCCGAACTGGCCGCCAGCCCTTCGCGTGGCCATTGCGGCCAACGCCATGATGGACCGGCACGATGAGGCGGGCCGGGCGCTGACTTCGCTGCTTCAAATCGATCCGCAGTTGACCGTCGCCAGGATGTTCGAATTCTATCCCTTGCGCCGGGACATCGATCGGCGGCGGCTGATCCTTGCGTTGCGCAAAGCAAACGTGCCTGAATGAATAGGTTGAACGGGCGGTGGGGACGAGCTCGGAGTGACGGCGCGACTCTTGGAGAATGTCAGTTCCCAGCTCTCTCCCTCCGCCACACGATCTGCTATAGCGGGTTCCGTTCAATTTGATGCACTCGCGGTCCTTTCTCGGCCCTCATGGTGAGGAGCCGCGATCTTGGATCGACCAGGATTTCCGCAGCCTCGTGCGCGGCGTCTCGAACACGCAAGTCGGGCCTGCCCGACTTGCGCACATGACTTGCCGATCTCGGGTAAACCCGAGATCGGTGGGGCCGCCCCGTCCTTCGAGACGGGCGCTACGCGACGATTGCGTTTGCGGAAAGCGTCAGTGCTTGCGCCCTCCTCAGGACGAGGCGGATAGATGGCCACAGTCTGTCCTCCCGATTCGTTTCCAGCGAGACACGCTTTAATATTTTGAATTGACAGATCGATTTCTGACGGACTCGATTGCGTCCCATCGGCCGTCCCAACAAACGTTCGCGGGTGGAAAGCATAGTGGTACGGACGCGAAACCAAGGCCGTGCCCCGCACTTCTCTGCCTCTCTCTCTCTATGCCGGGCCGAAAGACGCGCCCGCTTATAGCTTCGTGCGGGCTAGGGAGCATCCTCTCCCCATGAAAGCAACGAGAGACGAATTTGCCGGCGCGGCAGCATTTCGGGTTGCCAAAAGGCGCCCTAACTAACCCAACCTACAACCGTGCATTATCGCTCACACAGCCGCTTCACGCCCAGTTCGGCGGCAAACTTGTCGAGCTCGCCGATCAGCTCGCCCGGCATCGGCACGCCGTTCGCGAGCCGGTCGGCGCGGCGAGACCGTCGCTCCTGCCCCGGCAGACGCACCGCGTCGAATCCGGGCAGCGGCTTCGATGTGCGCAAATCGCGCAGATGGCGATCCATCTCCGACTTGAACGCGTCGAGCGGCGTGAAGCGGGCAACGTCGAGTGCGATGATGAAGTGCCCGGTGTTGCAGGCATCGGTGTCGTTGAAATTGAAATCGAACACGTCACGGCCGAAGGCAGCGCCGTTGAGCGGCCCGGCCAGAAGGCCAAGGATGAGCGCGAGCCCGCTGCCCTTGTAGCCGCCGATCGGCAGCAGCACGCCTTCGCCGCTTCGCGCCGGATCGGTGAGCGGAAGCCCGTCTTTGGTGTTGACCATCCAGCCTTCCGGCAATGGCTTCTTCTGCAGACGATGGGACTTGATGGTGCCGTAGGAGACGACAGACGTGGCGATGTCGAGCACGATCGGCGCCTCCTCGCCCGCCGGAACGGCGACCGCGACCGGATTGGTGCCGAGGAGCGACTCGACGCCGCCCCAGATCGGCATGTGATTGGCGCTCGCCACCACGCCGTAGATGCCGACCATGCCGTGAGGAAGCGGCAAGGCCGCATAGACGCCGGCGGCACCCGCATGGTTCGAGCGCCGCGCGCCGACCCAGCCGAGGCCGCTCGCGCGCGCGAGCTCGATCGCGGTCTCGGCCGCGCGCGCCATCACCAGGTGGCCCATGCCGTTATCGCCATCGACCATGGCGGTGGCGGCAGCGGTTTTCTCGACCTTGATGGCCGGCCGCGGGTTGACGCCGCCGGCGCGCAGGCGCTTGACGTATTGCGGCAGCCGGAAAATGCCGTGGGCGTCCGCCCCGGTCAGGTCGGCCTCGCACATCAATTCGGCGACCTTGCCGGCGTCGGTTGCCGGAAGGCCGGTCTTTGCGAGGGAATCAACGATGAAACCCGTGATCGCCCCAGCCGAAACCCGCGTCGCCGTCCCAACCTGGTTCATGTGTCGCCCACCCCAAATACGCCGCCACTGGCATAGCCCCTGCATAGCCGGCGGGACATTAAACCGTCTAGCCGTGGTGGCAGATTTGGCTATAAACGCTCACTCCAAAAACCCCATAAAACATTGGAATCTGAAATGGATGCCAACACCACCACGAATCGCGCCCGCCGCGGGCCACGCATCGAGGACGACACCCTGGTGCGCGGCGCGGGCCGTTTCGTCGCCGACACGCCCGAGCCCGGCCAGGCCTATGCGGCCTTCGTGCGCTCGCCGCATGCCTGCGCGCGCATCCTCTCAATCGAGTTCACCGACGCCAGGCGCTCGCGCGGCGTGATGGCGGTGTTGACCGCCAAGGACATGGACGCGGCCGGCGTGGGCAATGTCGGCCGCCACGCTCCGCTCTCCGGGCGCGGCGGCAAGAAGCTCATCATGCCGAACCGGCCGGCGCTGGCGCGCGATCGCGTCATGCATGTCGGCGAGCCGGTGGCGATGGTGATCGCCGACACTGCGCTCGCCGCGCAGGACGCGGCCGAGCGCGTCATGGTCGAGTACGAGGACATCAAGCCCGTCATCGACGTGCGCGACGCGGTCAAGCCGGACGCGCCGCAGCTGTGGCCGGAGGCGCCGGGCAACATCGCGGTCGATTGGCCAGGGCTCGCCGCCGATCCTGATGCCAACGCAGCGACGGTCGACGAGATCATCCGCTCCGCTCCGCACGTGGCGCGCGTTTCGGTCACCAACCAGCGTCTGGTCGTCGCCTCGATGGAGCCGCGCGGCCTGACCGCGCGCTACGACAAGGCCGCCGACCGCTACACTCTGCGCGCCTGCTCGCAGAGCGCCGGCGCGCTGCGCGACAATATTCTCGGCATCATGAATTGGCCGAGGCAGCGCCTGCACGTCCTCACCGAGGACGTCGGCGGCGCGTTCGGGCTGAAGACCGGCGCGTATCCGGAATACATCGCTGTCATGGTCGGCGCCAAGGTCACCGGCCGCCCGGTGCATTGGATGTCGACGCGCTCGGAGGCGTTTCTCTCCGACGGTCAGGCCCGCGACACCTTTACCGAAGGCGAGCTTGCGCTCGACCAGAAAGGCAGGTTCCTCGCGCTGCGCATCCGCCACCTCGGCAACATGGGCGCCTATATCGGCTCGGTCGGCGCCAACATCCAGACGCTCAACTTCGCGCGCTGCCTGCCCGGCATGTACGACATCCCGCAAATCGACGTCAGCGCGCGCTGCGTGTTCACCAATACGGTGCCGACCTCGCCCTATCGCGGCGCCGGACGGCCGGAAGCGAACTACGTGCTCGAGAAGCTCGTGGAAGACGCCGCGCGCCTCACCGGCATCGATCCGGTCAAGCTGCGCCGGCGCAACCTGATCCGACCTTCGGCCATGCCGTACAAGACCGCGGTCGGCACCACCTACGACTCCGGCGAGTTCGAAGCGATCCTCGACAAGGCGGTCGCGCTCGCCGACTACCCGGGCTTCAAGCAGCGCAAGCGCGAATCCGCCAGGCACGGCAAGTATCGCGGCATCGGCATCTCCTGCATGCTCGAGCATGCCGGCGGCATGCCGCTCGAGAGCGCCGCGCTGCTGTTCCCGGGCGGCGACACCGCCGAGCTTGCCCTCAACGTGCAATCGACCGGCCAGGGGCACGCCAACATCTTTCCCCAACTCGCGGCCGCGCAGCTCGGCATTCCGGCGGACAAGATCAAGCACCGGCACGGCGATTCCGATCTCGAATTGCCCGGCATGGCGTCGGTCGGCTCACGCTCGGCGATGACGGCGGGCAGCGCGACGCTGAAAGCCGTCGAGACCATGCTGGCCAAGGGCAAGGTGATCGCGGCCACCGTGCTCGAAACTGCCGAGGCGGACATCGGGTATCAGAACGGTAACTTCGAGGTCGTCGGCACCGATCGCCGCATCTCGCTGTTCGACCTCGCGGCGCGCGCGCGAGAGATGAAGGAGCGCGGCGAGATTCCTGAGACGCTCGACACCAAGGCCCAGACCGAAACGCCGCTGACCTTTCCCAACGCCTGCCACGTCGCCGAGGTCGAGATCGATCCCGACACCGGCCATGTCACCGTCGCCGCCTATACGGCGGTCGACGACTGCGGCAACGTCCTCGACCACACCATCGTCGAAGGCCAGACCCACGGCTCGCTCGCCTCCGGCCTCGGGCAAGCGCTGTTGGAGCGGACCATCTACGACACCGACGGTGGCCAGCTCATCACCGGCTCGTTCATGGACTATGCGATGCCGCGCGCCGCCGACATGCCGCCCTTACGCGACGCCCTGCATCCGGTGCCGGCGACGACCAATCCGCTCGGCGTGAAGGGCGTGGGCGAGGCCGCGACGACCGCCGCGATCGCAACCGTGATGAACGCGATCGCAGACGCCATCCCGGGCGGCGCCGGCGCCAGGCTCGAGATGCCGGCGACACCGCAGCGGGTGTGGGCGGCGTGCCAGGAAGCGCGGGCCGGCGAAGGCGGCTGACGCCTGTGCGGAGATTGGACGGCCTATTCGCCGCATGAGTTGCGGAGAATGGGTTTAACTCTTCAGCGATAGGACCGCCGCAACCGGTGAAAAACCCCCTGAATCCCGCTTGCAGCCCCCGATCCCAGGCCCGATACTCGCCGCCGGCATAAAGGCTGCATAACCTCGCCCATTGGGTGGAGGTAACATGCCGCCAGGATAGCTTTCTTTGGGAATTCCGGCCCGGCGCCAACCGTCTGCTCAGCCAAGCGTCTGTTTTGGCTGGTGAAGCGCGGCGGAGCCGGTGGAATAAAAGTCCGCGATCCAAGTCTACGAACCAAGTCTAGGGAGATATCCATGCGACTTCGACACCTGTGCCTGCTGGCGACCGTCAGCGTCCTTCCATTTGGCCTCGCGCCCGGCGCACTGGCGCAATCTGCCGCTCTGACTGGAGTCGTCTCCTCGCAAGAGGAAGGCAACATGGAAGGCGTGCTGGTCAACGCCAAGAAGGAAGGCTCCAACATCACCATCACGGTGGTGACCGACGAGAAGGGCAATTTCAGCTTCCCGGCGGATCGCCTTGCGCCCGGCAAATACACAATCTCGACCCGCGCCGCGGGCTATACACTGGTCGGGCCGAAGGCCGCTGAAGTGACGGCGGGCACGACCGCCAAAGCCGACCTCAAGCTCGGCAAGGCGCGCAACCTGGCCGCGACGCTCTCCAACGGCGAATGGCTCAACAGCCTGCCGGGCTCCGACCAGCAGAAGATCTTCATGATCCAATGCGTCGGCTGCCACACGCTACAGCGCGTGCTCACCTCCACCCACGACGCGGCGGAATTTGAGCAGGTGTTCAACCGCATGGGCAAGTACTCGCCCGGCAGCACGCCGGCGCGCCCGCAGCCGCTGCTGCCCGGTCCGCGCGGCGAGCGCCCGCCGGTCTCTGGCGCCGAGGCCAAGGCGGCCGCGACCTATCTCGCCAGCGTGACGCTCGGCAATCCGGACTCGACCGAGTACAGCTTCCAGACCCAGGCTCGCCCCAAGGGCAAGTCCACGCGGGTGATCATCACCGAGTACGACCTGCCGCGCAAAGAGGCGCAGCCGCACGACGTGATCATCGATCGCGATGGCATGGCCTGGTACTCCGACTTCGGCTCGCAGTTCGCCGGCGTGCTCAATCCCAAGACCGGCGAGGTCAAGGACATTCCGATCCCGGTGCTCAAGGCGGAACAGCCGAAGGGCAACCTCGACATCGAGTTCGACAACGACCAGAACGTCTGGCTCTCGCTGATGTATCAAGCCGGCATCAGCAAGATCGACCGCAAGACCCATCAAGTGACCATGTATCCGTTCCCGAAGGAGTGGCAGTCGCCCTCGACGCAGGCCTCGATGGTGTCGCCGCAGAATTCGCACGTGGACGGCAAGGTGTGGACCAACAACCAGGAAGACCACTACACCTACCGGCTGGATGTGAAGACCGGCCAGTTCGAGAACATGGGTCAGAACCTCGATCCGCGCGGCAAGCGCATCCGCGCCTACGGCATGCCGACCGACAAGAATAACAATCTCTACCAGCTTGAATTCGGCGGCCACTCCATCGGCATCCGCGACGCCAAGACCAACCAGGTCACGATCTACGAAACCCCGACCAAGGGCTCGAAGCCGCGCCGCGGCCGGGTCGACGAGCAGAACCGGCTGTGGTTCGCGGAATACGGCGCCAACGCGATCGGCCTGTTCGATCCGAAGACCGCCGAGATCAAGGAGTTCAAGCTGCCGACCAAGTGGGGCATGCCCTACGACGTGGTCCCGACCAAGGACTCCTCGGAAGTATGGACCGGCTCGATGCTGAACGATCTGGTGGCAAGGCTCGACACCAAGACCGGCCAGGTCACCGAGTATCTCCTGCCGCGCACCACCAACGTCCGGCGCGTCTTCGTCGAAGAGACCGGACCGCGCCCGGTGCTCTGGGTCGGCAGCAATCACGGCGCCTCGATCGTGAAGGTCGAGCCGCTCGACTGACGACGATTTTCTTGACGTGTTAGGTCAACGACCCCCTCGCTCCTGCAACCAGGACGAGGGGGTCGCGATTCC
>DAIUEP010000116.1:0-15029 GCA_036845065.1 Xanthobacteraceae bacterium
GCGCGGCCATCAGCGCGGCGGCGAACGCCGGGATCAGGAGGATTGCGGTGACGGCATCGAGGCTCATCGGCGCTCTCCGCGGAAGCGGTCGAGCGCCTGCAGGTCGACGGTATCGAAGCGCTCACGGATACGGAACAGGAAGATCCCGATCACGATGAAGGCGATCAGGATCGAGAAGGCGACGCTGATCTCGACCACCAGCGGCATGCCCTTGGCGCCGGTGGCGGCGAGCACCAGCCCGTTCTCGAGCGACATGAAGCCGACGACCTGGCCCACGGCATTGCGGCGGGTCACCATCATCAGGAGGCCGAGCAGCACGACCGAGAGCGCGAACGCGAGGTCTTCGCGCGCCAGCGGATCGGCCCCCGCAGTCACGCGCAGCATCACCACCATCGAGAGTGCGACGAGGCCCATGCCGATCAGCATGGCGGTGCCGACGCCGACCACTTTCTCGATCTCGCGGTGAATGCCGAGCCGTACGATGATCCGATGCAACGCCACCGGAATGACGATCGCCTTGAACACGAGCGCGATCGCGGCGGTGACGTAGAGGTGCGGGGCGGCCTGCACGTAGGCCTGCCAGGCGACCGACAGCGTCAGCATGAAGGCATGAATCGCGAAGACGTTGAGCAGCGCGGAGAGCCGGTCCTGGTAAAGCTGCAGGAAGCTGATGAGGACCAGCGAGCCGGCCAGCATATGGGCGATGTCGAAGCTCAGGCCGCGCATCTCTAAAGGCTCCGCGAGACGAAGAGAAGGAGTGTGGCCAGCAGGCCGAGCATCAGCGCCGCTCCGAGGAACTCAGGCACGCGGAACACCCGCATCTTGGCGATCGACGTTTCGAACAGAGCGAGCAGGACGCCGCCCAAGGCGAGCTTGCCGAGATAGGCGGCGATGCCGATCGCGAGCCACGCAGCGCCGGTGTCAGGCGCCGCCATACCCCACGGAGCAAACAGGCAGGCGATCAGCGAGACATAAAGCAACAGTTTCAGCGAGGCGGCGAGGTCGATCAGCGCCAGGTGGCGGCCGGAATATTCCAGCACCATGGCCTCGTGCACCATGGTGAGCTCGAGGTGTGTCGCCGGGTTGTCGACCGGGATACGGGCGTTCTCGGCGATCGCCACGATGATCAGCGCGATCAGCGCAAGCCCCAGCGATACGCGCAGCCCGACTTCGCCGGAGATGAGAAAGCTCGCCATGGTCGAGAGCTGGGTCGAGCCGGCGACCAGGGCGAGGGTGAACACGATCATCACCATCGCGGGCTCGGCGAGCGAGGCGATCATCACCTCGCGGCTCGAGCCGATGCCGCCGAAGCTTGTGCCGACATCGAGGCCGGCGAGCGCCAAGTAGAAGCGCGCGCTGCCGAGGAGCGCAATGATCGCGATCAGATCGGCGGACCAGCTGAACAGGAGGCCGGTGCGGAAGGTCGGCACCAGCGAGGCGGCCACCCAGGTGGCGGCGAAGACGAGATAAGGAATGATCCGGAACAGCCAGGAGGCGTTCTCGGCCAGCACCACCTCCTTGCGCATGAGCCGGATGAGGTCGCGGTAGGGCTGAATGAGCGGCGGTCCCTGTCGGCGCAGGAGATGTGCCTTCACCTTGCGCACCAGACCGGTGAGCAGCGGCGCCAGCAGCAGCACCAGCAGCATTTGCGCGCCCTGCACGGCGAGATCGAGGATCAGGGCCATATCGCGAGCACCAGGAGCAGGATCACGAGGGCGGCGAACACGAGGCTCAGGAACTGGCGGATGGTCAGGAACTGCATGTGGTTGAGGCGGTCGGCGGCCGCGCCCACTCCGGTCGCGAGCGGCGCATAGAGCGTGTCCCAAACGAGGTCGCGCAGCTCGACCTTGAGCCGCGCCGGGCGGGTATCGCCGGGCGGCGGCATCTCCACGTGCTCGCGGGCGCGGAACACGACGGTGCCGAACACGCGCCGGATCGGCTGGGCAAAACTGTCGGCGGTGTATTGGGTCGCCGGACTGGCATCGGGATAGCCGCAGTCCCAGGGCGGCGCGCGCCGCAGCCGGTCGGAGGCGAAGCGATGGATAGCGGTTGCGGCGAGCGTCCCGGAGATAATCATGAACAGGAAGACGAGGAGGCCGTTGTAGGAGCTGCGGCTCTCCGCGATCGGCACGATCGAGAGCCATTGCACCCCGGTCTGCGCCGGCAGGCGCTGGCCGACGAGGCTTTCGACCGCCGGCGCCAGCGCGTCCATGAAGATGCCGGGCACGATTCCGGCGACGAGACAGAGCGCAGCGAGGAACCCCATCGCGGCGAGCGAAAAGCGATCCGTCTCGCTCGCTCGCTCGGCCGCGGGCGTGCGCGGGCGGCCGAGGAACGTCACCCCGAAGGCCTTGACGAAGCAGGCCGCCGCGAGCGCGGCCGAGAGCGCGAGCAGCGCGCCGACCGCCGGCACGATCAGCTTCAGGCCCCAGGAGGGCAGTTGCGGGCTGAGCAGGATCGCCTGAAACGTCAGCCACTCGGACACGAAGCCGTTGAGCGGCGGCAGTGCCGAGATTGCGGCACAGCCCACCAGGAACACGAAGGCGGTTTGCGGCATGCGATGGATGAGGCCGCCGAGATGCTCCATGTCGCGCTCGCCGGTCGCGTTGAGAACGGCGCCGGCGCCGAAGAAGAGCAGGCTCTTGAACACCGAATGATTGAACACGTGTAACAGGCCGGCGGTGAGCGCGAGCGCGGCGGCAAGCGGCATGCCATGGGCCTTGAACGCGAGCGCAAGGCCAAGCCCGATGAAGATGATGCCGATGTTCTCGACCGTGTGATAGGCGAGGAGCCGCTTGAGGTCGTGCTGCATCAGCGCATAGAGCACGCCCATGACCGCGGTGATGCCGCCGAGCGCCAGCACCACGATGCTCCACCACCAGGCCGGTTCTCCCGCGAGGTCGAATGCGATGCGCACGAAGCCGTAGACCGCGACCTTGGTCATCACGCCGCTCATGAGCGCGGACACGTGGCTCGGCGCCGCCGGATGCGCGAGCGGCAGCCAGACATGCAGCGGCACCAGGCCTGCCTTCGAGCCGGCTCCGACGAGCGCCAGGATCAGGATCGCGGCGGCGAATTCGGGATGTCCGGCGCGCATCTGCGCGAAGGTGTAGCCGCCGTCGAGGCCGGCGAGCAGTCCGAAGGTGAGGATCAGTGCTGCGGTGCCGGCGCTCGCCATGACCAGGTAGATGTAGCCAGCGCGCATGTTGTCGCCTTCGCGATGATGCGCCATCACCAGCGCCCACGAGGTCAGCGACATGAACTCCCACGATACCAGGAACGAGAAGGCATCGTCGGCGAGCACCACCAGCGACATGCCGGCCAGGAATGCCGGATAGAACGGCAATACGCGCGAGGGCGCCGTCTCGTGCCGGCCGAAGCCGATTGCGTAGAGGCTCGCGGCGGCGCCGCCGAGATTGACCACCGCCAGGAAGAAGGCCGCGAGCGCGTCGAGCCGGAAGTGCGATCCGAGCCACGGCAGGCCAAGCGGAAGCTGTGCGGTCGAAGGCGGAGCGAACAATGACGCGAGCGCGATCAGCACCAGCGCGAGCGAGGCAACGAGGCTTGCGCCATAGACGACGACACGGGCGCGGGACCAGCGTCCGGCCGCGATCGCGACCGGCACGATCGCGAGCAGCGCCGCGGCGAACGTCAGCGCGGCGAGCACCATCATCGCCTCCCGTGGGCGGGCGTGCGGCCCGTCATGATGGTTTGCCGCCTTCTCATGCCCGCAACCGCACGCCGCGGCCGCCGCCTTGGCTCGCCGCGCCCTCGCCGATCAGCTCGATGCCGGCGGTGCCGAGCGCATCGACGAGCTTCATCAGGGAATCCACGTTGCCGCGGATGACGCCGTCGCTCGCTTCCATGCGCTGAATGGTCGGCAGCGAGAGACCCGAGCGTTGTGCCAGCTCCCGCTGGTCGATTCCCAGCAGGGCCCGGGCAGCTCGCATTTGAGCGCCAGTAATCATGTTTCAAACATCAGAATCGATGTTATTGCCTTTGGAATTGATGGGTACTCCCGCCCAGTCCTAATTTCAAACGCAAATCGTAGGGTGCCCGCCCGTCTGGATCGCCAAGGGCGGGGGGGCAGGACCGGTGGCCGTCGATCAGGGCCGGGGGCAGGGAGACCGGTCAGCGGCGGTCAGCCTCAGCGCAGGAAACCGCGCGCCGACCTCGTCGATGTCGGCGTCGCTCAACTGGGTCAGCGGCGAGATGTGGTCGCCGAGCCGGGAGCAGATCTCGGCCCGCAGCGCTCCTGATCCGCGCGGGCGCTCCTTACCCTCGGACCCGGCGGCCGCAATATCGAATCGACGGATTGCGCCGCTGCCGAGCGCGACCGTCAAGGTCTCGCCGTTGGCGTCGAAGCCGAAAAACGTCACCGCGGCGTCCAGTGCAATTGATGCCAGCAGCGCTCCGTCGCCGCTTGCTCCGCTGTTGACGCGAAACACCCGCAGCACGCGGTCGTTGCCGAGCGCCGCCAGCGCCATGCCGTTTGGTGCAAACCGCAAATCGGTGATGCTGCACCGGGTGGGCCGATCCAGATCGAAAAGCGCAAATGCGTCACCCTTGAGCGGCAGGCAATCAATCTTCAGCAGGCGCTGATCGGGAGCGCTCTCATCGGCGGACAGCCGCCTAGCGATGATGTTGCCGCCGGTGATCGCCACCGCGAGGTCGGGATTCTTCGGCGACACCGCGATCGCGGAGACGCGGCAGATCGAAGCGTTGGCGGGCGGCTGACCTGATGGCGCAAGCGCGTCGCAGTTGCCGAGCTTGATGGTCGTGCCCTGCGCGAGCGGCTGTCCGGTGGTCGGGATGATCTGCGCGACGGTTTCGCCGGAGATGGAATAGCCTGTGAACGCCCCCTCAGGTCCCTTCACGGCGCGGTCCATCGGAATCGGCACGTCGCGCGTGATCCCGTTCTCGGAGAAGAGCCACAGGGTGGCGCGGCTGCCATGGCGCGCGAACAGGACATCATCGCGGCGAACCATCAGTACACGGACCTGGTATTCCTGGCACAGGGTTTTCACGACCGGGGCCCTCTCGGAATCGCAATCACGCGAGAAGTCGATCGTGCGCTCGCTGCCGGTCTCGAGGTCGACGGCCGTGAACGCTTGCGGCTTTGGGTTGATGACGGCGTAGCGGCCGCTCGCCGAGAGCTGAATGCGACTCACCATGCAGGTATTTGCCGCCACGCCACCGGCTTTCGGACATTTGGGCGCGACGATCATCTTGGCGGAATTGTTCGCATTGACGAACCAGATCGAGCCGTCGTCGAGCGCGAGCAGCAGGCGCTGGCCTTCGTCGTCGGTGTCGATCTCTCTGACGACGCAACCGTCGCCGCCGCGCGCTTTCACGCCAGCACAGACGGCCGCGATGCTGCGGGGGCGCTCTTGTCCGCTCGCAACGTCGGTCAGGATGACGTCGGCGTTGTCGGCCATGCGGACCAGAAATCGCTCCTTCAAAGCCGTGAAGCCCGCCTCCTTGGCTTTGGGAATGAGCCGCTCGTCCTTGATCTGATGGATTCCGATGCGGCGTAGTGCCGCTTCAGCGTCGCCGGGCTGGAACAGGTCGAACATCGAGCCTGGCTTCGGCAAGCCGAAGAGCGCGAGCACGGCGGCGCGGTCGAAACTACCTTCGTTGAATTCGTAGGCTGCCGCGGCCGCGAACGAGCGCGATCGCGATGATTCCATCATCCAGAATGACACGTAAGTCACGATCAGCAGCGCGGCCGCAGCGGCCCCACCGATTGCGATCATGCGTACGAGCCGGCCCTTCGCCTGCTCGGCCACTGCCTTCTCGACCGAGAGGACGGTGCCACAGGCCCGGCATTTGTAGATGCCTTTTTTTGAAGAGCTGACCGATAGCCTGTTACGTTGACCGCACTGCGCGCACGCGACGATTGGGGCGTCCATCTGCAACTCAACATGTACTCGGTGAGATCCACCACCCGACGTCGATGTAGGGTTAAATCAGGGTAACCTCAAGGCGAAAAGCGGGATGGTTAACGGGGCACCTTCGTTCATATGCGGTGCACAATCGGGACGTGCGGCAAGCTGCGCGCACGGGGCGCGTTTGACGAGAGTCTCCAAGAGGTGGAAGAAGAAGCGGAATCTGCACCGGATCGACAGCCACCACCGCCATTGTGACAAACGACGCTCCATCCCCGGCGCCCGACCAGTCGCCTCGCGCCTTTGCGGCGCTCCGGGTGCCCGGCTACGGCATGTACCTGGTCGGCAGCGCGCTGGCGATGACCGCCGACTCGATCGAGCACGTCATCAGCTACTGGATGGTGTTCCAGAAATTCCAGTCACCGGCGCTTGGGGGCTATGCGGTGATGTCGCACTGGCTACCTTTCCTGCTGTTCTCGGTCTCAGCCGGCTCGCTCGCCGACCGGTTTGATCCGCGGCGGATCATTCAGGTCGGGATGCTATTGTTCATCGGATGCTCGCTCGCCTGGGGCGTGCTG
The DNA here is from genome assembly GCA_036845065.1 of Xanthobacteraceae bacterium. Taxonomy (GTDB): domain Bacteria; phylum Pseudomonadota; class Alphaproteobacteria; order Rhizobiales; family Xanthobacteraceae; genus VAZQ01. The sequence goes on from DAIUEP010000116.1 coordinate 6,467, forward strand.
TTCATGAGCGATGCGCTGGAGCTTTGGCACGCCGTCGTCTTGTTCTCGCTGCACGGAATCGCTGGTGTGTTGTGGGGGCCGGCCTCGCAACTCCTGATCCATCACATCGTCGGGCGTGAGCAGTTGCACAGCGCGGTTCGGCTGCTGTCAATGTCGCGTGTGGCCGGACTGCTCGGCGGGCCGGCGGTGGGCGGAGCGATGCTGCTTGCGTTTGGACCCTCGCCCAGCGTCGTCATCGGGGCGCTCATCTATTTGCCGCTCACGCTGTGGCTGGTGCGTGCGCCGTTCCATCGTGAGCCGCAACTGCGTCACGAGCCGCGCCGCGGCGGCGCCGGTATCATCGCGACCGCGCGAGAGATCGCCGGCAACCGGGTGGTGGTCTCCATGACGCTGCTCGCCGGCGCTTCGTCATTCGTGATCGGCAACGCCTTCCAGGCGCAGATGCCCGAGTTCGCCGCCGATCTCGGTCATGGTGACGCTGACGTGTATTACAGCATGCTGCTCGCCGCCAACGCGGCCGGCGCGCTATCGGCGGGCATCATCCTCGAGAGCCGCGGCGTCCTGCACGCAAACCCGAAGCTCGCGTTCGTTCTGGTCATCCTCTGGTGCGTGTGCATGGGCGGCTTTGCGGTCTCGAGCGTCTACCTCCTGTCGCTCGCGCTCCTGTTCGCGGCGGGCTTTCTCAATCTCGCCTTCGGCGCGATGTCGCAGACGCTGGTGCAGATGCATGCGCCTGCGGAGATTCGCGGCCGGGTGATCGGGCTCTACGGGACGAGCTTCAACGGCATGCGAGCGTTCTCCGGCGTCACCGTCGGCATGGGCGGGAGCCTCGTGGGGGTGCACTGGTCGCTCGCGATCAGCGCGGTCGTGCTGGCTGTCGTCACGGCCGGGCTGTTCGTCTTCGAACAGCGCAGCGGGGCGCCATGACGAGAGTCAGCTTTCCCGCCTGTACGAATTCAGGCACAATATCGCCATCCAACGAAACCAGCGCTGGCTTGCAGGGAGGTTCCTGATGTTCTCCAAGATCAACCATGTGGCGATCGTGAGCGAAAACTACGCCCAGCTCGCGCAGTTCTACATCGCCGCGTTCGGCATGCGGACCTCCGAAAAGACCAGGCCCGGCCGCGCCGTCACGGTCGGCGACGGCTATGTCGGCCTCAACATCAATCCGCGTCGGGCCGGGCGCTCCGCCGGTCTCGACCACTTTGGCATCCAGGTCGAGGACTGCGAGACCGTGTTCGAGCGCATGCGCAAGAAATACCCGACCGTGAAGTGGCTCAAGCGCCCGTCCACCCGTCCGTTCGCGGGCATCACCACCCACGACCCCGACGGCAACATGTTCGACCTCTCGCAGAAGGACATGGCCAACCGCACCTCGGTCTATGTCGAGAACACCGGCAACGCCAACCCGCGCCACATCAACCATGTGGCCTTGCGCACCATGAATCCCGACGACATGGCGACGTTCTATCGCGACGTGTTCGAGCTTGCGCCCAAGAACGTCGACAAGCGCGCCGACGACCGCAACCACTATCTCACCGACGGCCATATGACGCTGGTCATCATGCCGTGGGACATCACCGACTACGAGGACACCGGCATCATCACGGCCGGCATGGATCACATCGGCTTCAAGGTCGAGAGCGTCGATGCCTTCAAGGCCGACATCGAGCGCGTCGCGGCCGACAACCCGCGCCTGACGCCCGCGCCGGTGCATACCGGCAAGGAAGGCGCGGCGCTCGACAAGCTGTTCGCACGCAGCTGCGCCATGGGACAGCATCGGCTCGCCGATCCCGACGGCATCCTGATCGACGTGATGGGATAGGGGCGCTCAGCCATGCCACGTGTCCGAGTGTTGGAGTCGCGAGGATGTAGGGTGGGCAAAGGTGCGATCCACGTGCACGGCCTCACCAGCTGCACGGTGCAGCACCGTGCCCACCATAGGGAGATCGGTTGTGAAACAAGCGAGATGGTGGGCACGGCGCTGCGCCGCGCATGCGGAAAAGCCCTGCCCGGTGGATCGCGCCTTTGCCCACCCTACAAGAGAGAGGAAGCGCGCCACTATGCGATGGACTAACGTCACGCTTGCGCTGCTCGCCATCGGCACGAGCGCCGCGTCAGCCGAGCCGATCGAGGATTTCTACAAGGGCAAGACCATCAACTGGATCCTCTCGGCTGGCGCCGGCGGCGGCTATTCGAGCTACGCGCACGTGTTCGCGCCCTATCTCTCCGCGCACATTCCCGGCAAGCCCAACATCGTGGTGCAGAACATGCCGGGCGCCGGCGGCATCCGCGCCATGATCTATCTGGGGACCGTCGCGCCCAAGGATGGCACCACCATCGGCATGGTGCATTCGAGCGTGCCATACGCTCCACTCTACGGCATTCGCGGCGCCAATTTCGATCCGCGGCGGATGAACTGGATCGGCAGCATCAACGCGGCGACCGGCATCTGCGTGTCGTGGACGGCTTCTGGCGTCACGACCTGGCGCGACCTGTTCGAGAAGGAGTTCATCGTCGGCGGCACCGGAGCGGGCTCCCAGATGGAGACCATGCCGGCGATGATCAACAAGCTGTTCGGGACCAAGATCAAGATCGTCTCCGGCTACAAGGGCGGCAACGATGTCTATATCGCGATGGAGCGCGGCGAGGTGCACGGCCGTTGCGGCGGCCTCAAATCCTCGATCAAGTCGACGCGGCCGGACTGGTTCCCGCAGAAGAAGGTCTCGGTGCCGGTGCAGATCGCGCTCGAGCGCGATCCCGAATTCGCCGACGTGCCGGCGCTGATCGAATTCACCAAGGACGAGAAGACCAAGCAGATCCTCCAGCTCATTCTCTCGCCGATGGACATGGACCGTCCGATCCTGCTGCCGCCCGGCACGCCGCCCGACAAGGTCGCGGCGCTGCGCAAGGCGTTCGGCGCGGCCATGAAGGATCCCGGGCTCGTGGCCGAGGCGAAAAAAGCCAACATCGATCTCGATGAGATCGCGGGCGAGAAGATCCAGGCGATCCTCGAGCGCGCCTATGCCATGCCGCCCGAGGTGATCAAGGAAGCCAAGGACGCGATGAGCCTCACCGGCGCGGCGAACGAGTAGAGTAGACCTGCGCCGCCGTTCGCTCTTGTCGGGTGCTATCGCCCCGTCACCCTCAGCGTGGCCTGCCGGATGTCGGACTCGACCTGCCGCGCCGGCTCGTCGGCGCCGCTCGCGCCGGTGCCGATGAGATAGTGTCCGCCGGCCTTGCGCGGCAGGATGAAATAAAACACCGTATAGCCCTGGTCGCCGTCACCGCACTTGGTGAACATCCGCGGCACGTCGTTGTTGTCGGTCGCCGGTATCGATCCAGAGGCAAACTTGCTCTTGCAGCTGGCGGCGTCGACCGCGATCATTCCGGCCGATATCAGGGCCGGGGGCTCCTTGGGCTCGATCCTGACCATGCCGAACAGGCGGTCGGTTCGCCATGCTGCATCGACGAATCCGTTATCGCCTTCGGCGATGCGGAAGCCGACGATGCCAGCGCTGCCGAGAATGTTGGCGGCGAGCGAGATGGCTTCGGCGCGATAGGCTGCCGGACGCGCTTGGCCTGCGGAATTTCTCTGGCCCGGAGAGGTGTTTGCGGGAGCCGGCGCGGCGAACGGGTTTGCCGCGACCGTCGTCGACCCGGAAGGCTGCAGATTCGCCTGCACGCAGCGCAACAGCGCCGGCAGGACCTGTGACGTTCCGGTCAGGTTGAACGCAAAGACCTGCCCGGCTGCCGCAACGCGCAATTGGTTGCCCTGCCGAAATCGCTGGAATAGCTCCGAGCTGTCGGCAAGCGGGACCTCGACCTGATTTTGACCGATTGCGATCGCGCGTGCTCCGATCGGCGAAGCATTGTCGACCGTGAAGGCGATGTCATAGGACTGCCCCTGGGTCAGCCGCCATGAGCGGTGTGCGAAACTCATGCTCCAGGCATAGGTGCGCGACACCGAGAAGAGCATCATGATGCCGCTGTTGTACTTGGCCGCCGCGGCGCAATGATTGAACTGTTTGGTGTTCTGCTTGGAATAGGCGCCTGCAGTCCAGGTTCCGACCGGAAATTCATAGAGCGCGTCCGCCGACGCGGCGCGCGGAACTCCGATCAGAGCCAGAATGGCTCCGCATATCGCAATCATACGCATTGGCCCCTCCATCAATGCTGCCCATGATTCCATCACGCGATCGTCGGCGCAATCGGGCTACATCCCCTGACCGACGATCCGAAAGATCAGCTGGTGCGGCTCGGCCGACAGAAACTCGACGCTCTGTCCGGTCGGCAGTGTCAGCGTCCTTTGCTTGGGAACGGAAAATTGTGCGGCGCCCGGCAGCGGCATGGAGACCTGGTCGGCCGGAGATGCGACGGCGACGGTGCGGGATGTGCCGTAGGCCACGCCGCTCTCGCGGCTCGAGTATACCGCCGGCTGCGTCGGTGTATTGATGACGGGAGGTCGTGTGAGCGTGCTGGCGTTGGATTGGACATCGACGTCGATCTGCTCGATCAGAACAGAGCCATCGCTCCCACGACCTCGGTAGACGATTCTCGTAAAGCCCGCGTCGACCTTGCGCCCGTAGAGGTCCGCGCGACCAAAGGCGTTCGGCAGATCGCGATCCTTCACAATCGTCGCAATCGCACCGCCAACCGGTGTACGCATGACCAGACCGACCGGCTCGGCGAGTTGCTGGCGCTGCTGAACCTGAGCGCAGCCGCCGGACGCGAGAACGACGACAATCCCAGCCCACAGACTCTTGTGCACGATGCTCCCCCTACACGCAGCATCATCCAACGCCAGAGATCCAGCCGATGCGAACCGAGGGCGCGAGCAATTCCCACGCACCGCAACGCTCGATCAATAGCAAGTCAACACCACAACCCGGGAGATGTATATTCATGCTTTGTTCCAAAGTCCAGGGGTCTTTACCAGGGTCGATGCGGCTGGCCTGACCTTGCTTGTGCGGCGCCGGCCAAGCCGCTAGTGTGAGCGGGCTTCGACCCGGCGATCCGGGGTAAATGCGAACCTTTTCAATATCTTAGTCTGTGGATTGTCCGCGTCGCGCCGGCCGGGCACCGCCACCCTGCAATACCCAGGCAATCGAGGAGTAAAGAGGCCCGTGCGCTACGTCTCCACCCGAGGCGAGGCCCCGCCGCTCGGTTTTGTCGAGGTCTTGCTCGCGGGCCTGGCCCGCGACGGCGGCCTCTATGTGCCGGAAAGCTGGCCGCACCTGGAGAGCAAGACGATCGCGGGCTTCGCCGGCATGCCCTATGCCGAGGTGGCGATCGAGGTCATCCGGCCGTTCGTCGGCGATGCCATTTCGGAGCATGACCTCGCCCGCATGGCGCGTGAGGCCTATGGCGCCTTCCGGCATCCGGCGGTGGTTCCGCTCACACAATACGGGCCGAACAATTTCCTGCTCGAGCTGTTCCACGGGCCGACGCTCGCCTTCAAGGACCTGGCGATGCAGCTCCTCGGCCGGCTCATGGACCATGTGCTGGCGGCGCGCTCCGAGCGCACCACGGTCGTGGTCGCGACCTCGGGCGACACCGGCGGCGCTGCGGTCGAGGCCTTCCGTGGGCGCACGCGGGCCGATCTGTTCGTCCTGTTTCCGCAGGGACGGATCTCCGACGTGCAGCGCCGGATGATGACCACGGCGGCGGACGACAACGTTCACGCGCTCGCGATCGAGGGCACCTTCGACGACTGCCAGGCGATCGTGAAGGGGCTGTTCAATCACCATGCTTTCCGCGACCGGGTCGCGCTCTCGGGCGTCAACTCGATCAACTGGGCGCGGATCGTGGCGCAGGCGGTCTACTACTTCACCGCCGCGGTCGCGCTTGGTGCCCCGCATCGCGGCGTGTCGTTCACGGTGCCGACCGGCAATTTCGGCGACGTGTTTGCGGGCTTCGTGGCGCTCGGCATGGGTCTGCCGGTCGAGCGGCTGGTGATTGCCACCAACGTCAACGATATCCTGGCGCGCACGCTCGCAACCGGCACCTACGAGCCGCGTGACGTGATCGCGACCGCCTCGCCATCGATGGATATTCAGGTCGCCTCCAATTTCGAGCGCATCCTGTTCGAGGCCTATGGCCGCGATCCGAAAGCGGTGCGTGCCACCATGGCCTCGCTGGCGCAGTCGCGCCGGTTCTCGCTGTCGGGCAACGCGCTCACGCGGCTGCGCGCCGTGTTCTCGGCGAACCGCGCCGACGAGCATGAGACCGCCGCCACCATCCGCACCATCCTGCGCGAGACCGGTGAGCTGATCGATCCGCATACCGCGGTTGCGGTGGCGGTGGCTGAAAAGGAGCCGCGCAATCAGGGGGTGCCCATGGTGGTGCTCTCAACCGCGCATGCGGCGAAATTCCCCGATGCCGTCGAGGCAGCCTGCGGCGTGCGCCCGCGGTTGCCGGACTGGCTTGCGGGCCTCAACGAGCGCACTGAGCGTGTTGTCATGTTGCCAGCTGATCAGGGGGCGGTCGAACACCATATCCTGTCATTGAGCAGGGCCGCACAAGGAGCCGCCGCATGAGCGTCGAAGTCACGCGTCTTCCGTCTGGTCTCGTGGTTGTGACCGACGCCATGACGCATCTGCAGACCGCCTCGCTTGGGGTCTGGGCCGGTTGCGGAAGCCGCGATGAGCGGCCGGACGAACATGGCATCTCGCATCTCTTGGAGCACATGGCCTTCAAGGGCACCACGCGGCGGACCGCGCGGCAGATCGCCGAGGAGATCGAGGCGGTCGGCGGCGATCTCAACGCCGCCACCAGCGTCGAGACCACGGCCTATTACGCGCGGGTGATGGCGGCCGATGTGCCGCTTTCGCTCGACGTCCTGTCCGACATCCTGTCCGATCCGGCGTTCGATCCGGAGGAACTGCAGCGTGAGCAGAACGTGATCGTGCAGGAGATCGGCGCCGCCGAGGATGCGCCCGACGATGTCGTGTTCGAACGGCTGCAGGAGACCGCGTTTCCCGGGCAGCCGGTCGGCCGCTCGATCCTGGGCACGCGCGAGACCGTGCGCTCGTTTGACCGGCGCAAGCTCGCGACCTACCTGGCGCGCCACTATCGCGCGCCCGACATGGTGGTGGCCGCCGCCGGTGCGGTCGATCACGACGCGGTGGTGGCGGAGGTCGAGCGCCGGTTCGCGGGCTTCAACGGACCGCCGCCGCCGAAGCCGGAGCCCGCGCGGTTCGTGGGCGGATCGCATATCGAGACGCGCGACCTCGAGCAGGTGCACATCGCGCTCGCGCTGCCCGGGGTTGCGCAGCGCGACCCGGATCTGTTCAATCTGCAGGTGTTCACCAGCGTGCTCGGCGGCGGCATGTCCTCGCGTCTGTTCCAGGAGGTGCGCGAGATTCGCGGGCTCTGTTATTCGATCTATGCTTTCCACGCGCCCTATTCGGACACCGGGATGTTCGGGCTCTATGCCGGCACCGATTCCGAGGATGTGCCCGAGCTGATGCGGGTCGTGGTCGGCGAGATTGCCAACGCGGCCGAGACCATCACTGTGGCCGAGATCGCCCGCGCCAAGGCGCAGATGAAGGCTGGGCTCTTGATGGCGCTCGAAAGCTCGAGCGCGCGCACCGAGCAGCTCGCGCGCCAAATCTTCGCCTGGGACCGGCCGATCCCGCTCGACGAGCTGGTGGAGCGCATCGAAGGTGTGACCGCGGAGAGTGCGCGGGCGGCTGGGCGCGCCCTGATTGGTCGTGGCCGGCCCGCGATCGCGGCGCTGGGTCCCGGCCCCGGTCTTGAAAGCGCGGCCATGATCGCCGAAAGTCTCGTGCGCAAGGTCGCATGACCAGGCTTGCTCCATGGCGTTCTTCCGCACGGTCAGCTTCTCCGAACAGTTGCCCGCGATCATGGGCAATGGCGTGCTGCTGCGCGCGCCGCAGATGTCGGACTATCCGGAATGGGCGTCGTTGCGCGAAGCAAGCCGCGATTTCCTCACCCCCTGGGAGCCGACCTGGCCGGCCGACGACCTCACCCGCGCGGCCTTCCGCCGGCGCATCAAGCGCTATACCGAGGATCAGCGCGGGGATCTCGCCTATCCATTCTTCATCATGCGCCGGAGCGATCAGGTTCTGGTCGGCGGCCTGACGCTCTCCAACATCCGCCGCGGGTGCGCGCAGGCTGGCAGCCTCGGCTACTGGATGGGGGCGCCTTACGCCCACCGTGGCTACATGACCGCGGCGGTCAGCGCCTTCATCCCGTTCGCCTTCGGCACGCTGCGGCTCCACCGCATCGAGGCCGCCTGCATCCCGGGCAACGCTGCCTCGATCCGGCTTCTGGAAAAGACCGGATTTCGGCGTGAAGGGTTCGCGCGGCAGTATCTGTGTATCGACGGGGCGTGGCAGGACCACCTGCTGTACGCCCGGCTCCGGGACGATGCGTGACCGGTGTGATGCGTGACCGGTGTAACGTGGCGCGCTGGTCGTGACAAATGTGATGAGAGCGTTCTGGCGGGTGACGAGAGCCTCCCCGTTAACGAGAGCCTCCTTCTAACGAGAGCCTCCTTCTAACGAGAGCCTCCTTCTAACGAGAGCCTTGGGACTGC
>DAIUEP010000117.1:0-4001 GCA_036845065.1 Xanthobacteraceae bacterium
GTCCCGTTTGCGCTCTCGCTCGTCATCCTGGGCATTCGCGAGCTTGTTCTTGCGATGCGCGGCCCGCCGCCACCGCCGCCCGTCACGGCGCCATGACCGCAAGGGCACCGGCAAGGGCAAGGACGCTGGTTTGAGTGTCGCGCGCCGGCGCAAACCGCTATGAGGAGAGTTCCAGCAGGAGAGTCCGGACCGAGCCCGTAGTCGATGCGATGAGCTCAACCCACAACGAGGATGGCCTGCGCGCCGGCCGATGGATCGACTGGCTCCGTCAGGCCCGGCTGGTGTTGGCCGCTGCCGCAGGCGTGTTCGGCGCGCTTTGGGCCTTCGGCTTCATTACGCTCGGTCCGGCGCTGGCCGGTCTCGTCCTGATCGTTGCGTCGGCGCTGCTCATGGCCGCGCGCACCTCGGCGGAGCGCCAGGCGTCCACGCGCGTTGAGCCGCTTGCCCGACGCACCGAGGATTCGCTGGTTGAGGCGGTGCTGTCCGGGTTGCCTGACCCGGTGGTCGCGCTCGATCTGCAAGGGACGGTGGTGGCCCTCAATGCGCGCGCGAGCGCGCTAGCGCCGGCGCTGCGGCGTGGCGAGCCGATATCGCTGGGCCTGCGCAACCCCGAGGTCCTGGACGCGATCCGTCGCGCCGGAGCGAACGGCGGCGTGGAGCGGGCCGAATTCATTGTCAGGATTCCGGTCGAATGCTGGTATGAGGCCGTCGCGGTGCCGGTCACGCCGGTGTCGGGCTCTGCCGCCGGACTCATCTTGACTACCTTCCACGATCTCACGCCGCTGCGCCGCGTCGAGGAGATGCGCGCCGATTTCGTCGCCAATGCAAGCCACGAGTTGCGCACGCCGCTGGCTGCGCTCTCGGGCTTCATCGACACCCTGCGTGGGCCCGCGCGCAACGATGTCGCCGCCCGCGACCGCTTTCTCGGGATCATGGAAGCGCAGGCCGACCGCATGGCCCGCCTGATCGGCGACCTCCTTTCGCTTTCGCGCATCGAGCTCAACGAGCATCGTCGTCCTGATGCTGAGGTCGACCTCGTTGCCATCGTCCGCCAGGTCATCGACGGGCTGCAGACGCTGGCCCGCGACCGCGAGGTGGAGGTGCGGCTGAGCGTGCCGGCCGACCGGGTGATCGTGCGCGGCGACCGCGACGAGTTGTTGCGCCTGTTCGAGAACCTGGTCGAGAACGCGCTGAAATATGCGGCGTCCGGCAAGCGCGTCGACATCACGCTGTCGCTCGCGGATGGGCCGCCGGCCGCGCGCGAGGTCAGCGTCGACGTGCGTGACTATGGCCCCGGCATCGCACCTGACCACCTGCCGCGGCTGACCGAGCGGTTTTATCGCGTCGACGTGACCGAGAGCAGGGCCCAGGGCGGCACCGGCCTCGGCCTGGCGCTGGTCAAGCACATCGCCAACCGCCACGGCGGCCGACTGACCATCGAAAGTGTGCTGGGGCAGGGCGCGACGTTTACGGTGCACCTGCCGGCGCCGCCGTCGCGGCGCTGAAGCCGCTTCTTGACGCTTGGGCTTTGGGGCTCGGCATTGTTGCGCGGCTTGCCGGCGACATCGCCAAAATCAAAAATAGTCAAATATAATAATATCTTAGTCTGTCATCTAACTGTCATCGAGCGATCATAGAACGATGACATGAGACGCGTAGGGATACCGCCAGCCGGATGGATCGTCGATCGGACGGGCCTAGCCGGTGGCGCGCCGAGCGCGCCAGTAACCAACCTTAACAAGAGCCCGAGGTTTGCCGTCGTGGGATCAACGACCCGCGCCGGTATTCGCTTTAGGCTCATGCAACAGGAGAGAGGCATGAGATTGCTACCCACCCTCGCGGCCGCCAGCGTCATGGCGACGGCGGGCCTGACACAGGCGTCCGCCATCGACATTTCCGGTGCCGGCGCGACCTTCCCGTACCCGATCTATGCCAAGTGGGCGGACGCCTACAAGAAAGAGACCGGCTCCGGACTGAACTACCAGTCGATCGGCTCCGGCGGCGGTATCAAGCAGATCCAGGCCAAGACCGTGACGTTCGGCGCCAGCGACATGCCGCTCAAGGGAGCCGAGCTCGACAAGGATGGCCTTGCCCAGTTCCCAACCGTGATGGGCGGCGTGGTGCCGGTCATCAACGTCGAAGGTATCAAGCCCGGTGAGCTCTCGCTCGATGGCCCGACGCTCGCTCGGATCTTCCTCGGCCAGATCAAGACCTGGAACGATCCCGCCATCGTGAAGCTCAATGCGAATGTGAAGCTCCCGTCGCAGCCGATCGTCGTCGTCCACCGCTCGGACGGCTCGGGCACGACGTTCCTGTTCACCGACTATCTCTCCAAGGTCAACGCCGATTGGAAGAGCAAGGTCGGCGCCAACACCGCGGTCGAGTGGCCGGTCGGCATCGGCGCCAAGGGCAACGAAGGCGTTGCCAACAACGTCGGCCAGACCAAGGGCTCGGTCGGCTATGTGGAATACGCCTACGCCAAGCAGAACAAGCTCAGCCATGCCAAGATGGCGAACAAGGATGGCAAGGTGGTCGATCCGACCGCGGAAGCGTTCTCGGCCGCCGCGGCGAATGCCAACTGGGAAGGCACAGCCGGCTTCGGCGTGATCCTGACCGATCAGGCGGGTGCCGGCTCGTGGCCGATCGCGGGCGCTACCTTCATCCTCATGCACAAGAAGGCGCAGAAGGCCGCTGAATCGGCTGAGGCGCTCAAGTTCTTCACCTGGGCCTATGCCAAGGGCGGCAAGATGGCCGAGGAGCTCGACTACGTGCCGATGCCCGGCAAGATTGTCGGCTTGATCCAGAAGAGCTGGCAGGAGATCAAGGACGAGAAAGGCCAGCCGGTCTTCGCGGCGTCCAACTAACCGCCGGTCGCTTGATCCCTCCCCCATGACTTTGGGGGAGGGATCACTTGCGGCTTGTGCCAGGCACGCTAGACCGCTTGATTGGGCTCTCCCGGATCTCTGTCATCCGGATCTATGTCAGGAGAGCCCTTGTATGGACCCAGCCAGGAGGCAGCCTGTGGTCGATGTCGCGTTGCAGGCCGGTGCCGTCAGGGTCGGTGAGCGGGAATCGCGCGCCAAAGCGCTCGACCGGGTGCGCGCCTGGGATACCGCGTTCCGATTGCTCACGCGCGCCGCGGCGATCAGCGTGCTGGTCATCCTGGGCGGCGTCATCCTGTCGCTCTTCATCGGCTCGCTCCCGGCGCTGCAGGCCTTTGGCTTTAGCTTTCTGACCGAGCAGCGCTGGAACCCGGTGACCGAGAAGTTCGGCGCGTTGGCGCCGATCTACGGCACGCTGGTCACGTCGTTCATCGCCATGCTGATCGCGGTGCCGGTCGGGCTCATGATCGCGGTCTTCCTCACCGAGCTATGTCCCAAATGGATCCGGCGGCCGATCGGCATCGCGATCGAGCTGCTCGCCGGGATTCCCAGCATCATCTACGGCATCTGGGGCCTGTTCGTGTTCGCGCCGTTTCTGCAGGACACGCTGCAGCCGTTCCTGATCGCGACCTTCGGCAACGTGCCGGTCCTATCGGCGCTGTTCGAGGGGCCGCCCTACGGGATTGGGATTCTGACGGCGGGCCTCGTCCTCGCCATCATGGTGCTGCCGTTCATCACCTCGATCTCGCGCGATGTGTTCGAGGCGGTGCCGCCGGTGCTCAAGGAGGCGGCCTACGGCATCGGCTGCACGACCTGGGAGGTCGTGCGCTATGTGGTGCTGCCCTATGCGCGCGTGGGCGTCATCGGCGGCGTCATGCTCGGACTCGGCCGCGCGCTGGGCGAGACCATGGCGGTGACCTTCGTGATCGGCAACGCGCACAAGATCTCGACCTCGATCCTGGCGCCCGGCACCACCATCTCGGCCACCATCGCCAACGAGTTCACCGAAGCGGTCGGCGATCTCTATACGTCTTCGCTCATTGCGTTGGGCCTGATCCTCTTCGTCATCACCTTCATTGTGCTCTCGACGGCGCGCTACATGCTGGCCCGTATCGAGCG
>DAIUEP010000117.1:4101-14995 GCA_036845065.1 Xanthobacteraceae bacterium
TCATCACCTTCATTGTGCTCTCGACGGCGCGCTACATGCTGGCCCGTATCGAGCGAAGGATTGGCTGACCCCATGGCATCGCTCCCAATGGCATCGCTCTACGCCTCTCGCCGCCGCCGTAACGCCATCGCGATGAGCTTGTCGCTGATCGCGACCGCGATCGGGCTTGGCTGGCTGGTGGCCATCCTCGGGGTCCTGCTATGGCAGGGATTCTCCGGGCTTTCGCTCTCAGTCTTCACCGAGATGACGCCGCCGCCGGGCGCGGCCGGCGGCCTGCTCAACCCGATCATCGGCAGCCTGATCCTGACGGCGCTGGCGGTTGCCATCGGCACCCCGGTCGGAATTCTCGCCGGCACCTACATGGCCGAATACGGCCGCTATGACCGACTGTCCTCGGTCGTTCGCTTCATCAACGACATCCTGCTCAGCGCCCCCTCGATCGTGATCGGCCTGTTCATCTACGAGGTCATGGTCGCCCCGATGGGCCACTTCTCCGGCCTGGCGGGTGGCGTCGCGCTTGCCGTCATTGTGTTGCCGGTGGTGGTGCGCACCACCGAGGACATGCTCACGCTGGTGCCCAACCAGTTGCGCGAGGCGGCGTCCGCGCTCGGCATGCCGCGCGCCTATATCATCGCGCGGATGTGCTACCGGGCGGCGAAGGCCGGCATGATCACCGGCGTCCTCCTTGCCATCGCGCGCATCTCGGGCGAGACCGCTCCGCTCCTGTTCACCGCGCTCAACAACCAGTTCTGGAGCACCAACCTTAACGCCCCGATGGCGAGCCTGCCGGTCGTCATCTTCCAGTTCGCGCTGTCGCCCTACAAGGATTGGCAGCAGCTCGCCTGGACCGGCGCCCTGATCATCACCATTGCGGTGCTCGCGCTCTCGATTATCGCGCGGGCGCTCGCCGCGAGAAAGTAGCCATGACCGTTGCATCCGTTGCCGCACCTAACGTCGCCACGCCTGCCGTCGTCCACAGCCCGGTCGATCACGCCGACCTGGCGGAGAAGGTGTCCATCCGCGGCCTCGATTTCTTTTACGGCGACAGTCGGGCCCTCAAGTCGATTACGCTGCCGCTCTACGAGAACAAGGTGACGGCCTTCATCGGCCCCTCCGGCTGCGGGAAATCGACGCTGCTGCGCGTCCTCAACCGGATGTATGATCTCTATCCGCATCAGCGCGCGCAGGGTCAGGTGCTGTTCGACGGCGAGGATATTCTGTCGCCCAGTCAGGACCTCAACCTGCTGCGCGCCCGCATCGGCATGGTGTTCCAGAAGCCGACCCCGTTCCCGATGTCGATCTTCGAGAACATCGCCTTCGGTATTCGCCTGTACGAGAAGCTGCCAAAGTCGGAGCTCGAAAGCCGGGTTGAGATGTCGCTGCGTCGCGCCGCTTTGTGGGACGAGGTCAAGGACAAGCTCGCGGTCAATGGACTGAGCCTGTCGGGCGGCCAGCAGCAGCGCCTGTGCATCGCGCGCACGGTGGCGGTGAAGCCCGAGGTGATCCTGCTTGACGAGCCCTGCTCGGCGCTCGATCCGATCTCGACCGCCAAGATCGAGGAGCTGATTGACGAGCTCAAGGCGGACTATACGATCGTGATCGTGACCCACAACATGCAGCAGGCCGCCCGCGTCTCCGACTTCACGGCGTTCATGTACCTGGGTGAGCTGGCGGAGTTCGATACGACCAGCAAGGTGTTCACGGCGCCGCGCGACCGGCGCACGCAGGACTACGTCACCGGTCGCTTCGGTTGATCGATAAGGGATGACACCAATGACAGTCACGATGGGCGAGCACACCGCCAAGGCCTTCGATGTCGATCTGCAGGACATTGCCCGCTTGGTGGCGGAAATGGGCGGCCTTGCCGAGAAGCAGGTCGCGGATGCAGTCGACGCGCTGGCCAAGCGCGATGCCGAGCGCGCCCGGCGCGCGGTCGCGCTCGACCCGGCGATCGATGCACTCCAGCGCGAGATCGAGGAGAAGGCGGTGCTGACGATCGCGCGCCGGCAGCCGATGGCGGTGGACCTGCGGGAGGTCGTGGGAGCGCTTCGCATCGCCAACGACCTCGAGCGCGTCGGCGATTTGGCCAAGAACATCGGCAAGCGGGTGACGGCGATCAGCGGCGATTTCCATCCGCAGAAGCTCATCCGCGGCGTCGAGCACATGGCCGCCATGGTGCTCGGCCAGCTCAAGGAGGTGCTGGATAGCTACGTCGGGCACGATGTCGACAAGGCGCTCGCGGTCTGGAAGGGCGACGAGGAGATCGACGCGATGTGCACCTCGCTGTTCCGCGAGCTGTTGACCTACATGATGGAGGATCCCCGCAATATCACGTTCTGCATCCACCTGATGTTCTGCGCCAAGAACATCGAGCGGATGGGGGATCACGCGACCAACATTGCGGAGACCGTCCACTACATGATCGAGGGCCGGCCGATCGCCGAGCAGCGGCCGAAGGGTGACACGACTACACTGGCCGCCGCGCTGGCGTCGGATAATTGAGCCGAGGCTACGACTATATGAATCCACGCATTCTGATCGTCGAGGACGAAGAAGCGCTCACGCTGCTGCTGCGCTACAACCTGGAGGCCGCTGGCTACGACGTCGAAAGCGTACCGCGCGGCGACGAAGCCGACCTGCGCTTGCGGGAGGCCGTGCCCGATCTCGTCATCCTCGACTGGATGCTGCCGGGCGTGTCCGGCATCGAGCTCTGCCGGCGGCTGCGCTCGCGGCCCGAAACCCGGCAGCTGCCGATCGTCATGCTGACCGCGCGGGGCGAGGAGAGCGAGCGCGTCCGCGGCCTGTCGACCGGCGCGGACGATTATGTCGTCAAACCGTTCTCCGTTCCGGAGCTGCTCGCCCGGGTCTCGGCGCTGTTGCGCCGTGCCTCTCCGGAACGTGTCGCCGACGTGCTCGGCTTCGGCGATATCGCGATCGACCGGGAGAAGAAGCGGGTCACGCGTGGGGGGCGTCCGATCGATCTCGGGCCGACCGAATACCGCCTTCTGGAATTTCTCATGGAGCGGCCGGGCCGCGTGTTCTCGCGCGAGCAACTGCTCGACGGCGTCTGGGGCTCCGACATCTATATCGATGAGCGCACGGTCGATGTGCATGTCGGGCGCCTGCGCAAGGCGCTCAACCGTGGCGATGAGGCCGATCCCATCCGCACCGTGCGCGGCTCGGGCTATGCGCTGGATGACCGCTTCGGGAAAACCGCCTGATTCAGTTCGGTTGGATCGATCACCGCTGCGGCCGCCGGTCGCGGCGCAGGTTCGGCGGCTGATAGGCGACGCGCGAGTGATAGGCGCAATATGGCAGGCTCGTCACAGTCTGACCGCCGCAGAAGAAAAAGTCAGCGCTGCCGGGGTCGCCGATCGGCCAGCGGCAGGTCATCTCGTTGAGCTCGAGCAGCGTGCGCCGCTGTCCGATCGGGATGATGTTATCGAGCACTTCCGGCTCGGGCTCCACGTCGTATTCGAAGGCGTGCGCCAGAGCGGTGTTGCCGCGCATCGCCGGACGCGGGACGCGCAGCATATGCGAATGCGTGCGCGGCTTGCGCGGGCGCGGCGCCGCCGAGGATGGCGACTTCGCGCGGCCCGACAGACCAAGCCGATGGACCTTGCCGATCACGGCGTTGCGCGTGATGCCGCCGAGCTCTGCGGCGATTTGACTCGCCGAGAGCCCGTCGGCCCACAACTTCTTCAACAGCTCGACGCGTTCGTCAGTCCAGCCCATGCTTCCAGGTCCCAGAAGGTGCGGGGACGGCACGATCGTCGCAGAATCCAGCGCCAAGTCTGGGCAACGATGAGATTGCCCGACGCCAACTCCCCACTGACGATTGACTCTAGGGGCTCTAGAGACCGATCCGCCGCACGAAATGTCGTGTCTCAACGATCGGAAGGCTACAATACGGCGAGAGTCAGGCGCAAGACTCGCGCTCTCGCGCGTCCACACCTTCCAGCCGCGCGGCGGTTGTCGTCCACACATTTCCCCGATTGCGCGTCGCCGACACTGTCGGTGGCGGTGTTGCCGTGTCGTGACCGCCACACTGCGCCGAGACTGGTGCCCCGCTTCCGAAGTTCGTGATACATAGCAGCCGAGACCGTGTTGACAGCGGTTCGCGCAGCAATACAATATGTCACTGTGCCGCCCGGAGAGGCGGCACATTTCGTTTCGGGCAAGTTCGTCTCGGGCAAGTTAGAAATGCGATGAACGCACCTTCGACATCACACCTGCTGCCGACCTATGCGCGGGTCGAACTCGCTTTCGAGCGGGGCGAGGGTGTTTGGCTCACGGCCACCAATGGCGACCGCTACCTCGACTTTACCTCCGGCGTGGCGGTTAACGCGCTCGGGCACGGTCACCCGCAGCTTGTGGCTGCCATCAGCGAGCAGGCCCAGAAGCTGATCCATGTCTCTAATCTCTATCGCATCCCGGAGGCGGAGCGGCTGGCGGCGCGGCTGTGCGAGGCGAGCTTCGCCGACCTTGTCTTCTTCTGCAATTCCGGCGCGGAGGCCATGGAGTGCGCGATCAAGACCGCGCGCAAGTGCCATGCGGCGAACGGACAGCCGGAGCGTTTCCGCATCATCACCTTCGAAGGCGCCTTCCACGGCCGCACCCTCGCGACGTTGGCGGCCGGCGGTCAGAAAAAATATCTCGACGGCTTCGGGCCGGTGGTCGATGGCTTCGACCAGATGCCGTTCGGCGATCTTGAGGCGACCAAGCGTGCGATCGGCCCGGCAAGCGCGGCGATCCTGATCGAGCCCATCATGGGCGAGGGTGGGGTCCGCGTGGTACCGCACGAGTTCCTGCGGGCGCTGCGCTCGCTGTGCGACGAGCGCGGACTCCTTTTGATCTTTGACGAGGTGCAGACCGGTGTCGGCCGCACCGGCGAGCTGTTCGCCTATCAGCGTACCGGCGTCGTTCCGGATATCATGGCGCTGGCCAAGGCGTTGGGCGGCGGCTTCCCGCTCGGCGCCTGCCTTGCGACGGCGGCGGCCGGCAAGGGAATGACCGCGGGTAGTCACGGCTCGACCTTCGGGGGCAACCCGTTGGCGATGGCGGCGGCCCACGCGGTGCTCGATGTCGTCCTTGCGGACGGCTTCCTCGACCACGTGCGCCGCTGTGGGCTGGTGCTCAAGCAGAAGCTGGCCGAGATCAAGGATCGCTTTCCGTCGGTGATTGCCGAAGTGCGCGGGGAGGGGCTCCTGGTCGGCTTGCGTGCGGTCGTGCCGAACGGAGAGCTCGTCGACGAGCTGCGCGCCGAGAAGCTGATCACCGTCGCGGCGGGCGACAACGTCGTGCGGCTGCTGCCGCCGTTGATCGTGTCCGAGGCCGAGATCGCCGAGGCTGTGCGGCGGCTGGAGCGCGCCTGCACCCGGCTCTCGGAGCGGACTACGCGCCAGCGGGGAACTGCCGGATGAGCACCGCCAGTATCCGTCACTTCCTCGATCTCGGCGACATCCGCTCGAAGGACTTGCGCGGCATGATCGAGACAAGCCGCGCCATGAAAGAGCGCCTCAAGCGCGATGGCCAGCCCGGAAAGGCGCCGCTCAAGGGCAAGACGCTCGCCATGATCTTCGATCGGCCGTCGACCCGCACGCGCGTCTCCTTCGATGTCGCCATGCGCCAGCTTGGCGGGGAGTCGATCACGCTGACCGGTCAGGAAATGCAGCTCGGGCGCGGTGAGACGATCGCGGACACGGCGCGCGTGCTCTCCCGCTACGTCGATGGCATCATGATCCGCACGCTCGCGCACGAGACCCTGCTGGAACTGGCACGGCACGCGACGGTGCCAGTGATCAACGGCCTGACCCATCGCTCGCATCCCTGTCAGGTGCTGGCCGACGTGATGACGTTCGAGGAGCACCGCGGGTCGATCCGCGGCAAGACGGTCGCCTGGTCGGGTGATGCCAACAACGTGTTGGCGTCGTGGGTGCATGCCGCTGATCGCTTCGAGTTTCGGCTGCGCGTTGCCTCGCCGCCCGAGCTCAAGCCGAAGAAATGGCTGATGGACTGGATCAAGGCGTCGCCCGCCGACATCCGGGTCGTCTCGGACCCCGAGGAGGCGGTCAAGGGCGCCGATTGCGTGGTCACCGACACCTGGGTGTCGATGGGAGACCGGGACGGTGCGCGCCGCCATAATCTGCTCAAGCGCTACCAGGTCAACTCCCGGCTGATGGCGCGCGCCAAGCCCGAGGCCATCTTCATGCACTGCCTGCCGGCCCATCGCGGTGAGGAGGTCACAGCCGACGTGATCGACGGACCGCAATCGGTGGTCTTCGACGAGGCGGAGAACCGGCTGCATGCTCAGAAGGGTATTCTGGCCTGGTGCCTTGCCCGTTAGAGCGAAATTGGGGACAGATTCTTCCAATTCTTGCGGCCCCCGGCACCGGCCGCTCGCAAATGGCCGAGGCAAAGTCCATATAGAGCCAATGTCTGACCCTGATACCGGTATTCCCGTTCGCGAACCCGCAGCGACCTCGGTCGATGACACGATCCTGCCGTTCGCGGTCGACGCGCTCGACCTGCGCGGCCGCGTCGTAAGGCTCGGGCCGCTTGTTGATACGATCCTGCGCAGCCACGCCTATCCGACCCCGGTCGCGCGGCTCCTGGGCGAGGCGATCGTGCTCGCCGTGATGCTCGGTTCCGTGCTCAAGTTCGAAGGACGTTTCATCCTGCAGACCCAGACCGACGGACCGGTGCGGATGCTGGTGGTGGATTTCCGCACGCCCGGAAGCGTGCGCGGCTGCGCGCGTTTCGACAAGGAGCGGGTTGCCGCCGCGATGGCGGCCAAAGACGATGCGCCTGGAGCGCTTCTTGGTCGCGGACACCTCGCCATGACCATCGACCAAGGTCCTGACATGAGCCGCTACCAGGGCTTGGTCGCGCTCGAGGGCAAGGATCTCGAGCATGCCGCGCATGAATACTTCCTGCGCTCGGAACAAATCCCGACCCGGGTGCGGATCGCGGTCGGCGAAGAGATCATCGTAGGCGCTGAGGGAACAAGCCAGCATTGGCGTGCCGGCGGCGTCGTGCTGCAGTTTCTGCCTCGGGATCCCAAGCGCGCCCAGCAGGCGGACTTCGACCCAGGCGACGCGCCCGAGGGCATCGAGCCGCACAGCCTGCCCGAAGACGACGCCTGGCGCGAAGGCCGCTCGCTGGTTTCGACCGTGCAGGACGACGAGCTGATCGATCCCACGGTCTCATCCGAACGGCTGCTCTATCGGCTGTTCCACCAACGCGGCGTGCGGGTGTTTCGCAGCCGGAACCTCGCCGCCGAGTGCTCATGCTCGCGCGCAGGCGTCGCCACCATGCTCGGAAATTTTTCGCAGGACGATCGCGACCACATGGTCGAGAACGGAGTCATCACCGTCACCTGCGAGTTCTGCAGTGCGACTTACGTGTTCAAGCCGCAAGACGTCGCAAGCAGTCAAGACGTCGCAAGCAATGATGCCGAGGGGCGCGCGGGCGAGCATGCCCATGGCCGGGAATCCTGACGGCGCTAATATAGCGCGGGCTTCAATTGATGGTGCGGCCCTGTTGCGGGAGGTCGAGCGAGAAGGCCGGGATGTCGATGTCGAACGGCTCGCCCGTTTCGGTGACCATGCCATAGCTGCCCACCATGAAGCCGGACGGTGTGGGCAAGGGGACGCCGCTTGTGTACTCGTAGTTCTGACCGGGCTTGAGCACCGGCTGCTCGCCCACGACGCCGGCGCCGCGGACTTCCTGCAGGCGGCCATTGGCGTCGGTGATGCGCCAATGGCGGGTCTTGAGCTGGACCGTTTCGTGACCGAGGTTGGTGAGGGTGATGGTATAGGCCCAAAAGAAATAACCGTTCTCCGGCGACGAGCGGTCCGGCAGGAACGTCGGCGACGCCTTGACCTCGATCTGCCGGGTGACCGTGCAGTAGGATGGTTTGGAAGCAGTCATCATCAAGCCTTGGGAAGCCTGGGCCTCAATTGTGCAAGCTATCGCGCAGTCCAGCCGCAGTGAACAGCCTCCTGCAGCCAGTTGCAATCGCCTTGCATCTGGCGCCGCCGCGACATCGTGAGTTCTGGAATTGCCGCATTTACAGTATTATCCGGTAGACTCGCCCCCGGGCCGCGGCTCCGATCGTTGTCATACGCCTCGGCGCGGTGCGAGGCGAACGTCGACATCAAGGGTCCACTGGCAACCCAAGGGTGCTGGCGCGGATCTTGAATTTGAAGCTTTCCGATGGGCTTGGCCGCCAAGAGAGCGGGAGCTTCAAATCCACCAAACGTGCGAGAGATCGCCTGTCAATGCATTCCCCCGTGGTGACGACGACGACCGGACGCGATCTGCGGCTCGATCTGTTCCGCGGGCTGGCGCTTTGGCTGATCTTCCTCGACCACATTCCTTCGAACGTGGTGAGCTGGATCACGATCCGGAACTACGGTTTCAGCGACGCCACTGAAATCTTCATATTCATTTCCGGCTACACGGCCGCCTTCGTCTACGGCCGGGCGATGAACGAGCGCGGGTTCGTCGTCTCGGGCGCCCGCATCCTCAAGCGGGCCTGGCAGATCTACGTCGCTCACATCTTCCTGTTCGCCATTTACATGGCCGAGATTTCCTATGTGGCGACGAGCTTCGAGAACCCGCTGTACGCCGAGGAAATGAACATCCTCGATTTCCTCAAACAGCCCGACCAGACCATCGTTCAAGCGCTGTTGCTCAAGTTCAAGCCGGCCAACATGGACGTGTTGCCGCTTTATATTGTCCTGCTGATCCTGTTTCCGCCGATCCTCTGGCTGCTGCAACGGGCTCCCACGCTGGCGCTGGCCGCGTCGGCGGCGACCTATGTGCTGGCCTGGTGGTTCAATGTCAATCTGCCCGCCTATCCGTCGGGCGTTTGGTACTTCAACCCGTTCGCGTGGCAATTGTTGTTCGTGTTCGGAGCGTGGTGCGCGCTTGGCGGCGCCGCGCGGCTCGGCCCGGCCTTGCGCTCGCGCGTGACCACGGCCGTCGCGCTCGCCTACATCGCGTTCGGGATCGTCATTGCCTTGACCTGGTACCTGCCGGGCTTCAGCCGTCTCGTTCATCTGCCGGTCTGGCTTGATGATCTGATCTATCCGATCGACAAGACCAATCTTGATGTCTTGCGCTTTGCCCATTTCTTGGCTCTCGCGGCGGTGACGGTGCGGTTCGTGCCCCGCACTTGGCCGCTCTTGAACTCCTGGGCGCTCTATCCGGCCATCCTGTGTGGCCAGCACTCCCTGGAAGTCTTCTGCTTGGGCGTTTTTTTGGCCTTTGCGGGCCATTTTGCGATGGTTGAAGTGTCGGGAGCGATCTGGATGCAGATCCTTATCAGTGTTTTAGGTATTATAGTAATGATTGGGACGGCGGCACTTCTTATGTGGTATAAGGCCGTCGAAGGGCGCGGCTCGACAACGCGCCCAAAGTCGGCTGATGCTGACCTCGCGGGAGGCGAGGCATGAGGGTTTTGTTTGCAGCGGCGCTGGCCGCACTGGTGTTTGCTGATAGCGCCTCGGCTGCGGAGCGACCGCGCTGTGGCGTGCCTGACTATTTGTTGTTCGGCGACAGCCAGCTCAAGCGCGTGTTTGGCGCAGTCGTGGCCCAGAAGCGGCTGCGCATCGCGGTGGTCGGCACCGGCTCCTCGGCGCTGGCGGGCCCCGACGGACCGCCGTCGGCTTATCCGGCAAGGCTTGAGGCGGTGCTCGGTCAGCGCCTGTCGGGCGTGGCGGTCAAGGTCGTCACGCTGCTGCGCACCCGGCTAAATGCCGAGGATCTCGCCAAAGGTATGGATAAGTTGGTGGTCGACGAGAAACCCAACTTGGTCATCTGGCAGACTGGGACTATTGATGCAATCCGGAGGGTCGATCCGGACACGTTCAAGCTCGCGCTCGAAGAAGGCGTGGATCGGCTGCACAAGGGTGGCGCGGACGTCATCCTGATGAACATGCAATTCAGCCCGCGGACCGAGACCATGATCGCGGTGGGCCCCTATGCGGACGTCATGCGGGTGGTCGCGCAGCATTATGACACGCCGCTGTTCGATCGGCTCGGCATCATGCGGCATTGGTCGGAGACGGGCGCCTTCGATCTCTACGCGGCCGGCAAAGACAATGTGCTGGCTCAGCGCGTCCACGACTGCATTGCCCGGGCGATCGCCGCGTTGGTGATCAATGCGGGCCGGCTACAGGCGGGACAATAACCGTCAAAAAAATGAACTACGGGGATTGAACGAACAGGGCAGCACCTCCTTCATGACACACAATCATGGTCTTCGATGCGCCGCGATGCTCTCGGCAGTCGCGGTAGCGGTGGTCGTCGCTTGCAGTCCGCTGTTGGCACAGGATCGCGTTCGATCGGCCTCCGCCGGAC
Source organism: Xanthobacteraceae bacterium (assembly GCA_036845065.1). Classification (GTDB taxonomy): domain Bacteria; phylum Pseudomonadota; class Alphaproteobacteria; order Rhizobiales; family Xanthobacteraceae; genus VAZQ01. The sequence goes on from DAIUEP010000117.1 coordinate 14,470, forward strand.
CTCCCAAATGCGCCGTGCAGGGGGATATCGCTCGTTTCGACCAGGGGCTTTCCCGGGTCTCGCTCCGCCTCTCCGGCGGTCTGCCGATCAAGATCGTCGCGATCGGCTCCTCATCGACGGCGGGGGCCGGCGCTAGCTCGCCGGCGGGTTCCTATCCGAGCCGGCTCGAGGCCGAGCTGCGTCGGCATTTCCCCGATCATCCGCTCACGGTCGTCAATCGAGGCGTCAACGGCGAGGAAGCCGCCGACATGCTAGCGCGCTTTGAGACCGGCGTGATCGCGGAAAATCCGCATCTGGTGATTTGGCAGGTCGGCACCAACTCATTGCTGCGCGACCGTCCGCTCGATCTGCGCGCCCGGGTCCTGCAGGAAGGGATTGCGCGGCTCAAGTCGAGGCGCATGGATGTCGTCCTGATGGATCCGCAATACGCTCCCCGCGTGCTGGCAAAGGCCGACCGCGACCTGGTCGTGGCGCAGATCGCCGAGACCGCAAAGGAGCAGAAAGTCGGATTGCTGCGTCGCTACGA
>DAIUEP010000118.1:0-14965 GCA_036845065.1 Xanthobacteraceae bacterium
AGAGCGCAGCAGAATGTGGGAACAATGACATAAGGACTTCCCTTGTTTCGGCTGCACTCGTTGGCAGCGAGATCGTCAATGTTCCGGGCCTCATGACTTCGCCGGCAGCATCTTGGCGATCGCGCCCGCCATGCTGACGAACTCGGACGGCATCATCACGATGGTGGTGGTGTTCTGCTCGGCACCGACCTCGGTGATCATCTGCATGCGGCGCAGCTCGAGACCGGCCGGGCATTCCATGATCACCCGGGCGGCTTCCTTCAGCCGTTGCGCGGCTTCGAGCTCGGCATCGGCCTTGATGATGCGCGCGCGCTTCTCACGCAGCGCCTCCGCCTCCTGCGCCATCGCGCGCTGCATGCTGATCGGGATCACCACGTCCTTCATCTCGACGCGCTGCACCTCGATGCCCCACGGATGGGTGGCGCGATCGATGTCGAGGCGCAGCTCCTCGCTGAGCTTGTCCTTCTCCTTCAGAAGGTCGTCGAGGCTGTGCCGGCCGATCACGTTGCGCAGCATGGTCAGCGCGGTCTGGGTCACGGCCTGATGCACGTTCTGCACTTCGACTACCGAGCGGTTCGGGTCCGTGACGCGATACCAGACGACGGCGTCGACCTTGACCGGGACGTTATCCTTGGTGATCGCCTCCTGCTCCTCGACATCGGCGGTGACGACGCGTTGATCGATCAGCGTCTGCCGCTCGATCAGCGGGATCAGATAATAGAGGCCGGGCCCGCGCATGCCGACCAGCCGGCCAAGCCGCAGCACGACGGCGCGCTGGTACTCGTTGGCGATGCGCAAGCCGGCAATCAGAATGATGAGGAGAACACCCGCGACAACCGCGATGGTGATAGGCATGGACTTGCTCCAGTGATGAAGGCGCGCCCGCAAACGTGCAGGCGTGCGCCTGAGTGGGCTTGAAGGGTGCGTGCCTGGGCGTCGCGGCGGATGCTCTGCATCCGTCGCCTGCCCCGGCATCGATGTTCTCAAAGGGTGGAAGGTCTAGGGAGCACGGGCCGTGTTGGCCATGGCACTCACGCTTTCGGTAGCGCTGCTCTGTCAGCAGCTACAAACATTATAGGGCTGCCGCGCCCCGAATGTGGTGAACGACCCATGCGTCGGCCGCATGGCACGGGCGCCCTGCCCCATCTTGAATGATCTGGGCTGGCGAGCTGATGCAATCGGCGCGGATCGCGCCCCGTCCCAAAATACCGCGCGCTTCAAGCCAGCGGCGGTCAGAAAAAGCAGGGCTGTTGCAATTGGGCAACGTCTTTATGCCGATGGGAATGATATAATCTTCATATTCTGTTGGTGTGCGTGCGTTCCGGTAAACTTGCCAAAGGGACTCCCCGCCATGAAGACGCTTTCTGCCACCGCCGTTACGATTCTCGCATCGGTATTCGGCAGCGGCGCTCTTGCCGCCGACATGCCCATCAAGGCCCCGCCCCCAGCGCCTGTCTATGGCTGGACCGGGTTCTATCTCGGCGGCGGCTTCGGCTACGGAATGTTCAACCTCAATACATCGCTCAGCCAAAATGGGGGCCTTCGAAGCGACAATCAGACCTGGGGCGGCAGAGGCTGGTTTGCCACGGTCACCGGAGGCTACGATCACCAGTTCAGCGACCGCATTGTGGCGGGCGTGTTCGCCGATGCAGATTTCTCGGACATCAAGGGCCATCTCGGCGATGTGTATTGGGAGCAGGCCGGCGGAATCAAACAGCGCTGGGCGTGGGCTGTGGGCGCGCGGCTTGGATATCTCATTCATCCGGCTGTCCTCTCCTACGTCAACGCCGGATACACCCAAGCGCAGTTTTCAAGGGTGGACCTGTTCAATTTCGGGCTTGCGAACGACCCCGGTCTAGATTTCTTCCCGGCACAAACCTATGGCGGCTGGTTCGTTGGCAGCGGCTTGGAAGCCATGCTGTTCGGGGGCTGGTCGGTCAAGACCGAGTATCGTCTTGCGGACTACGGCACCAAGACCGTTCCGATCATCCCGAGCACGCCGACCGCAACTGATCGAATTCACCCGTATGTGCAGACCGTTCGGAGCGAGCTCGTTTACCGATTCAATGCGGGGCGGACGGCCTACGCGGCGGCTGCCAGGGCCCCGGCGGCGGCGTCCTACAATTGGAGCGGGCTCTATGTCGGTGGCGGCGCCGGCTATGGCATGTTCAACCTCGATACCTCACTGTCAGTCAACGGTGTCCTCGAAAGCGACAACCAGACGTTTGGTGGCAAGGGATGGTTCGGCACCGTGGTCGTGGGCGCCGATCATCAGTTCAGCGATCGAGTCGTGGCCGGCGCCTTCGCCGATTGGGATTTTTCAAATATTAGAGGCAATCTCGGAGACACTTGGTGGGAACAGTCCGGCAAGATCAGCCAGCGCTGGGCCTGGGCCGCAGGCGCCCGCATCGGTTATCTCGTCCTTCCGACGGTCCTGTCCTATGTCAATGGCGGCTACACCCGGGCCCATTTTTCGAGTGTCAGTCTCTTGAATTTCGGCCTTGCGAACGATCCGTCGGGAGACGTTTTCCCCGCACAGACCTATAGTGGCTGGTTCTTTGGCGGCGGGCTGGAAACAGCATTGGCGCCCGGCTGGTTCGTCAAGACCGAGTACCGCTATGCGAATTACGGCAGCCGCTTGGTTCCGGCCTTTGTCGACGGCTCGAACACCGTGCTCGACATCCACCCCGTCGTACAGACGGTTCGATCCGAGCTGGTGTACAAGTTCAATTGGGGCCAAAGGCCAATCGTCGCACGAAATTGATTCGAAGGCGGATTGACCGGCGTTATCCGCCGTCTCGCCGTCACCTGGCGAGTTACGCCGGGGCTGCCATCGGTCGGCGCAAAAGTGCCGACCCGTTTGGGGCTAACCAACCCGCCCCACCAAGCCGCATCGCCCTAATGTCTTACCAGATCGCCCAGCAGGCTCGCCGCCACCGACAGCTTCGACAGCGTCAGGCCTGACGAGGCGATCTCGTGCACGGAGGCGCGGATGCGGCCGACCACCACCTTGCGCTCGGCCACCCAGCTCTCCACCGCGCGCGCGCCGTAGGCGCCATTGCCCGACATCGCGGCCGCGATCCGCCGCTCGGCGTCACCGATGGAATCGAGCGCGCGGTCGAGCGCGAGGCGATCGAAATAGTCCGACACCTTGATGGCGCGCGCCGCGCGCGCGATGCGGTCGAGGCGGAAGAAGGTCTCGGCCGCGAAATAGGTCGCCGCCACCTCGGCGATGTTCTGGCCGGTGCGGTCGGCGACCACCACGATGTCGGGCGCGGCAGTGAGCGCCGGCAGGCTCGCGATCTTGCGGGCCAGCGTATCCGGCACGCCAGCCGCCCTGAGCTCGGCTTCGCGCGCCGTGCGCGCGGACGCGACCTCGCCCGTCAGCGCGCGGTCGAGCGCAGCGTCGACCGCCATGATGCCCGCGCGATAGTGCTCGATGATCGCGGCCAAGCCCTGCGCCAGATCGACGTTGCGCAGGAACCAGACGATGCGGTCGAGCAGGAGGTCCTGCACGGCGGCATAGAGATCAAGCTGCAGCTTGCCCGCAACGTGGTTGTCGAGGCCGTCGATCGCGGTGTTGAGCGCCACCATGTCGTAGCTCTCGCGCACCGCCGCGAACGCGGCCGCAATCAGGGCAGGCAAAGCGCCGGTCTGATCGGCGATGCGCACCACCAGCGAGGGCCCGCCACGGTTGATCATCGAATTGGTGAGCTGGGTGACAATGATCTCGCGCCGCAGCCGGTGCTGTGCCAACGCCTCCGGGAAACGATCGGCGATCGCCTTGGGGAAATAGCGGCCGAGCTCGCGTCCCAGATACGGATCGTCCGGCACGTTCGACTCAAGAAGGTCATGGCTGAGCGACAGCTTGGCATAGGCCAGCAGCACGGACAGCTCCGGCCGCGTCAGTGCCTGCGAGCGGCGGCGGCGCTCGGTGATCTCCTTGTCGTCGGGCAGGAACTCGACGCCACGGTCGAGCTCGCCGGCGGCTTCCAGCGTCTGCATCAGCCGCTGCTCGAAGCCTAAGTCCTCGAGCCCGCGCCGCTCGGCGAGCGAGAGCGCGAGCGGCTGCTGGTAGTTGTTGCGCAGCACCAGGGCTGCGACCTCGTCGGTGAGCTCGGCGAGGAGCCGGTCGCGCTCGGAAAGCGCCAGCCTTCGCTCGCGCACCGGCAGGGCGAGCGCGATCTTGACGTTGACCTCGATGTCGGAGGTGTTGACGCCGGCGGAGTTGTCGATGGCGTCGGTGTTGAGCCGCACGCCGTTGGCGGAGGCTTCGATGCGGCCGCGCTGCGTCATGCCGAGATTGGCGCCCTCTCCCACCACCTTGGCGCGCAGGTCCGCGCCGGTGATGCGGATCGCGTCGTTGGCGCGGTCGCCGACCGCCTCGTCAGTCTCGGTCGCGGCGCGCACATAGGTGCCGATGCCGCCGAAGAACAGAAGATCGACCGACGCCTTGAGGATCGCGCTCATCACCTCCTGCGGGGTCGCCTTGGCCTTGTCGAAGCCGATCGCGGCCTGCGCTTCGGCGGAGAGCGTGATCTCCTTGGCGGAGCGCGGGAACACGCCGCCGCCGGCCGAGATCAGCGCCTTGTCGTAGTCCTGCCAGCTCGAGCGCGGCAGGGCGAACAGCCGCTGGCGCTCCGCGAAGCTCTTCTGCGGATCGGGCGCGGGATCGATGAAGATGTCGCGATGGTCGAAGGCGGCGACGAGCTTGATGGTCTGCTCGCGCAGCAGGCCGTTGCCGAACACGTCGCCCGACATGTCGCCGACGCCCGCGACCGTGAACGGCGACGTGCCGATGTCGCGGTCCATCTCACGGAAATGCCGCTTCACGGATTCCCAGGCGCCGCGCGCGGTGATCCCCATCTTCTTGTGGTCGTAGCCGGCCGAGCCGCCGGACGCGAAGGCGTCGCCGAGCCAGAACCCGTGCTCCGCCGAGATCGCGTTGGCGATGTCGGAAAAGGTGGCGGTGCCCTTGTCGGCGGCGACGACGAGATAAGGATCGTCCTCGTCGTGGCGAATGACATTCTCGGGCGGGATGACGCCCTTGTCGCCGAGATTGTCGGTGATATCGAGCAATGTCGAGATGAAGAGCTTGTAGGCGGCGGTGCCTTCGGCCTGCACCGCCTCGCGCGGGGCTTTCGGCAGCAGCTTGGGCACGAAGCCGCCCTTGGCGCCGACCGGCACGATCACGGCGTTCTTGACCTGCTGCGCCTTGACCAGGCCGAGGATCTCGGTGCGGAAGTCCTGCGGCCGGTCGGACCAGCGGATGCCCCCGCGCGCCACCTTGCCGAAGCGCAGATGCACGCCCTCGACCCGCGGCGAGTAGACGAAGATCTCGAACAGCGGGCGCGGCAGCGGCACCGCGTCGAGCTTGCGGCTTGCGAACTTGATGGCGATCAGCGCCTTCGGCCGGCCGTCGCGGTCGAGCTGGTAGAAGCTCGTGCGCACCGCCGCCTGCACGGCGGCCACGAAGTGGCGCAGGATGCGATCCTCGTCGAGACTTTCGACCGCCTGGAGCGCCGCCTCGATGCCGGCGAGCGCCTCGGCCTCGCGCGCCTTGCGCGCCTCCATGGTGATGCCGAGGCGCGGATCGAAACGAACGTGGAACATCGCCACGATGCTCGACGCAATGGCGGGATGGCGCGTGAGGGTTGCCCACATGTAGCCCTGCGAATAGGGCACGCGGATCTGCCGCAGGAAGCGCGAGATCGTGCGAAGGAGCGTCACGTCGCGCCAGGCGAGGCCTGAGGCGAGCACCAGCGCGTTGTAGCCGTCGCTCTCCGCGACGCCGGTCATCACCACGATGAAGCAGGCTTCGAGCGCCTGCTTGCGGCTTGCGAGATCGACCGCGCTGCCGTCGGCACACTCGATCGCCATGTCGTGGAACCAGACGTCGGGCTCCTCGGGCGTTCCGGGCGCGATCCGGTAGGTCAGCTCGTCGACGACGCGGAAACCCATGTTCTCCAGGACCGGCACCCGTTCCGACAGCGGGATCGGGCGGTTGTGGCTCCAGATCTTGAGCCCGATGCAAGCGCCGTCGTCAGTCACGCGCCGATAGAAGTCCGCTGCGAGCGGCTTGGCGGCGGACAGCCCTTCGATCACCCGGATGTCGCTGACCGCGTCCGTTGGCGGATAGGCTTCCTGATAGCCCTGCGAGAACGCCTCGCGATAACGCTCGAACAGCGCCTGCCCTCGGGTTGGTCCATGCGCGACCGACAGCGCATCCAGGAGGCCGTCGGTCCAGCTGCGCACGAGGCCCGCGATCGCCGTCTCGAGCGCGGCGCGATCAGGCTCCGGCGCCTTGGCATCGATCCGCCCGATGATGAAATGCACCCGCACCAGCGGCCCTTCCGGGAAGAACGGAAAGAACGCGCTCACGCGGCCCTTGTAGGCGCCCGCCAGATATTCGCCGATCGTCTTGCGGGCGCTGCTGTGGTAGCGGTCGCGCGGGACGTAGACCAGGACTGAGACGAAGCGGCCGAAGCGGTCGCGCCGCGGCAGGACGCGCACGCGCGGATGCTCGTCGAGCCGCAGGATCGCGAGCGCGTTGCGATAGAGCGCGTTCTCGTCGACCTGGAACAGCTCGTCGCGCGGATAGGTCTCGAGCACGTTGACCAGCGCCTTGCCGGAATGGCCGTCGGGATCGAAGCCCGCGCGCTTGACGACGGCGATTACCTTGCGGCGCAGATAGGGAATGGTGGCGGTCGACTTGGTGTAGGCGGTCGAGGTGAACAGCCCGATGATGACGAACTCGCCGGAGAGCTTGCCATTGGCGTCGTACAGCTTGACGCCGACATAATCCATGTGGGTGTGCCGGTGCACGCGCGAACGCCGCGTCGACTTGGTGACCACCAGGAGATGGGGCTCGTCGAGAAACTCGCGCACCGCCGGCGTCACGACCAGCCGGCCGCCGCTCTCAAGCGCGGTGGCGTCGCGTGCCCGCAGGAGGCCGAGCCCGGTCTCGAAGCGCGGCTCGAGCGCATCCTGGTTGGCGGTGAACGCGTAGTTGCGCACGCCGAGCAGCGTGAAGTTGTCGGCGATCAGCCATTCCAAGAAGGCGGCTGCCTCCGCGACCTCCTCGGGTGGCAGCGGCGGCGGATTGGCCTTGAGGCCGGCGATCACCTCCCCGACCCGCTTAGTCATGGCGCGCCAGTCGTGCACGCTCACGCGCACGTCGGCGAGCGCCTGGGCGATCCCCTGCACAAGCTCGCCGCGCCGCGCATCGTCGTCGATGCGCCCGATGTGGATATGGATGACGCTTTCGCGCCGCGCGGCCCCGTTGGACGCCCCGAAGGACATCACCCGGCCGGCCGCATCGCGCGTGACGGAAATCACCGGATGGGCGACGAGCAAAACCTCCACGCCCCGCTCGGCGAGCTCGCCCAGAACGGAGTCGACCAGGAACGGCATGTCGTCGTTGACGACCTCAAGCACCGAGATCGACCGCAGCCGCTCGCCAGCCGCCGCCGGGACCTCGAGCCTGATCTTCGACGCCCCCGGCTTGCGCTCGGCCAGGAATCCCCAGGCCGCTTCCGCCAACGCCGCAACCTCGCGGGCATCGTAGCGGACCACGTCCTCCGGCACCGTGAGGCCGAACAGCGCGTCCACGAAGGCCTTGGGGGCGCCGGTTCCTTGCGACTCGAGGAGCGTGCCGGCTGTGGCGACCAGAAGCGCCGCAACCTGTTCCTCCTCCCTGCCGGCAGACTGCTCTACGGCCATGGTGCTATTGCCCGGGAATCATCTGGTGCGAGTGTTTCCCATCCGCGCCGTCGCGTCGAGTGCATTTCATGTACCATAACCATACGACATAGCCTTGACTGCACGACCGCAACGGCATGGATGCCGTGGGCAATTTCGCTTCGGCACCGGAGGGTATAGGCTCCAGGCAGCAACATGAAGGAGATGGCCGTGGCCAAAATCCGCAATACGACCCGCCAGAAGACCAAGACCATCGCCGAGCGGCGCAATGATCCGACCAAACGCGGTGGCGGCGCCTCGGCGCGCGCCGCACACGACGACCAGCAGGTCACGGCGCTCAAGCTCAAGCCGGCGCCGCTCTCCCCAGCCATGGCCGACCTGTTCAAGCTGTGCGAGCAGAAGCTCGGCTTCGTGCCCAACGTGTTCAAGGCCTTCGCCTTCGACATGAGCAAGCTCGAAGGCTTCGTGGGCTACCGCAACGCCGTCATGCAGGGCGAATCCGGCCTCTCCAAGGTCGAGCAGGAGATGATCGCGACCGCCGTATCGACGCAGAACCGCTGCTACTACTGCGTCACCTCGCACGGCGCCTCGGTGCGCGGCCTGTCGGGCGACCCCATCCTGGGCGAGCAGATCGTGATGAACTATCGCGCCGCCGACCTCGACCAGCGCCAGCGCGCGATGCTCGATTTCGCCGTCAAGCTCACGGTCGAGCCGTGGACGGTCGAGGAAAGCGACCGCGAGGGCCTGCGGCGGGCAGGCTTTTCGGATCGCGACATCTGGGACATCGCCGCGATCGCGGGGTTCTTCAACATGACCAACCGGATCGCGTCCGCGATCGACATGCGGCCGAACAGCCAGTACCACGCCATGGGGCGGTGAGGAGAGGCGGGCCGAAAGGGGCCGAGGCGCGATTGCACGGCGGTTTGAAGGCCAGCGTGCAGGAGCCTCAATTCAAGCCGGGATCACATTCGATTATTATCCACTCATGCCTGCCATCCCAATTGAATCCCCCATTGAACGCCCCATGCCCTCCCATGTCGTCTGGTTCGAGCGGCTGATGATCGCCTCAATCCTGGTCGGCCTCGTGGGGGCCTTCCTCCTGTGGCAGCGTGAGGGGATATCCTCGCCGGCGGATATCGCGCGCGTCGGCCTGCTGATCGTTGCCAACTTCGGACTGATTCTGCTGCTGGTGTGGCTCATCGCCCGGCGCCGCATGGGCTGGCCGCGCTATCTGGTCGGCGGCCTGTTCGCGCTTGGCTTGCCCTATGCGCTTCAAAGCCTACCGGCCGAGCTGGCGGCCTATCCGGTGGACGGACTTCTGAGCGTAGGACAATTGGCCCTGCAGGCGGCGGCACTTGTCCTTATTTTCACCGGAAATGCGCGTGCCTGGTTTGCCAAGACTGCGTCCCAGCCGGCGTCGTCATGAACGCAAGCATTCAATCCCGATGAAAGCCGCTGACTTGGTGCGCGCGGGCGTGCAAAGTGGCGCTCCAACGAGGCCGACAAAATGACGCGTCTGTCGTTCTTCATCCTGCTGGTCATCAGCCTCGCCGTGCCGGCGCACGCTGGCGACGGTGCGGTCACGGCGCGTCACGGCATGGTGGTGGCGCAGGAGGCGCGTGCCGCCAAGATTGGCGCCGAGGTCCTGGCCAAGGGCGGCAACGCGGTCGACGCCGCGGTCGCAACCGGCTTTGCGCTTGCGGTCACCTATCCGCGCGCCGGCAATATCGGGGGCGGCGGCTACATGGTGATTCACCTCGCCCGCCCCAACCGGCAGATCGCGATCGATTATCGCGAGACCGCGCCGGCGGCGACGACGCGCGACATGTTCCTCAACAACAAGGGCGAGCCCGACCCGCGCAAGTCGCGCGATTCCGCGCTCGCGATCGGCGTGCCCGGCACCGTCGCGGGGCTTGCGCTCGCGCACCAGCGCTACGGCTCGGGCCTGTTCTCGCTCGCCGAGCTGATCGCGCCAGCGATCACGCTCGCGCGCGACGGCATCCCGATCGAGGACGACGTCGCCGATTCGCTGCCGCGCGCGCAGACGCGGCTGGCGCGTTGGCCGGCCTCCGCCAAGATATTCCTCAGGAGCGACGGCAGCGCGCTGGCGCCGGGTGACAGGCTGGTGCAGAGCGATCTCGCCTTGACGCTCGAAGCGATCGCGAAGGGCGGCCCGCGCGCCTTCTACGAGGGCCCGGTCGCCGAGAAGCTCGCCAAGGCGATTGAGGCCGCCGGCGGCATCATGACGCGCGAGGACCTGAAGGATTATCAGCCGCGCTTGCGCCGGCCGGTGCGCGGCACCTATCGGGGCCACACCATCGTGTCGATGCCGCCGTCGTCGTCGGGCGGCGTGATCCTGATCGAGATGCTCAACATCCTGGAGGGCTATCGGCTGGGCGAGCTCGACGCCGCGGCACGACTCCATTTCATGGTCGAGGCGATGCGGCGCGCCTACGCGGACCGCGCTGCCTACCTGGGCGATTCGGCCGTGGTGGCGGCCCCGCTCGGGCGGCTGATGTCGAAACGATATGCGGCGACGCTGCGCGGCAGCATCGACCCGGACCACGCGACGCCGTCGGACAAGATCCACCCCGAGCTCGCCCTGCAGCGCGAGGGCGACAACACCACGCATTATTCGGTCGCCGACCGCTTCGGCAATGCGGTCGCCAACACCTACACGCTCAATTTCAGCTATGGCGTCGGCATGGTGGCGGAGGGCACCGGCGTTCTGCTCAACAACGAGCTCGATGACTTCTCCGCCAAGGCGGCCGCCGCCAACGCCGCCGGACTGGTCACCGGCGACGCCAACACGCCAGCTCCCGGCAAGCGACCGCTCTCCTCCATGACGCCAACGATCGTGCTCAAGAACGGCAGGCCAGTCCTGGTCACCGGCTCGCCGGGCGCGAGCCGCATCATCACGGCCGCGCTGCAGATCATCATCAACACCATCGACCTGAAGCTGCCGGTTGACGAGGCGGTCGCGGCGCATCGCATCCATCACCAGTGGCTGCCCGACCAGGTCTCGCTCGAGCGCGGGCTGCCGGCCGACGTGGTCGGCGGGCTCGAGCGACGCGGTCACAAGGTCGAGCAGGGCGTGCCGCGCACGTCGGCGAACTCGCTCGCGGTCACGCCACAAGGCATGATCGGCGCCGCCGACCAGCGCACCCGCGGCTCGCTCGCGGCGGGGCATTAGACCATGATCCGATCAGATTGAATCGAATCACGGTCTAGTGCCGCCGATTTGAAGTTCCCACAGCGGCTGCGTTTCGCGAGCTGCCCAGAAAGTCTTGACCATTGCGCCTCGCCACTACCGCGTCGGGCATCATCTACTGTTGCGTTGATTTCACGCCAGCCTTGGCTAGGAAATCGCCGACGATAGCACGCACCTCCCGCTCGTGCCCGACCAGCAAGTGCCCGCCCGTGTCGAAAGCGACGAGCCTTGCATTGGGGATGGTGCCCGCCGCGAACTCGGCCGCCGGCAACGTATTGAATAGATCATCCCGCGCAGAAATGACCAAGGTCGGCGCTCTAATTTCCTCCAGTGGTGGGCGATGGAGATCGGGATTGCTGTCGATGTTGATGCCACGGAAGCGCCGCGAAAGCGGCTGGACGCTTCCGACGATCCGCATCACGCGATCCCGCTCGGTCTTCGGCGCAGCGGTCACGACCTCCGGCGGCACGCCGATGAAACGGATCAACACAGAAGGGGTAGTCTTCTCTGCCGCCCACCAGGCGAAGTCCGCTCCGGCATTGACCAACCAGAATGAGAATTTGCTTCCGCGGCTTCCCTCAATCGCAACTGGGCTTGCCGGTGCATACGTTCCCGGAACGATCAGGATCAGCGCCGCGACCCTGTCCGGGTGGCGGAGAGCAAGCTCGATCGCCGAGCGTGCGCCGGCCGAAATACCGACCACCACCACTTTGTCGATTATCAATTCGGCAAGAAGCGCTGCAAGCGCGTCAGCTTGGGCAGAGGGCGATGCATCCGCCGGGATGGGCGTGCCAAGATAGCCGAACCGGGACGGCGCGATGACGCGAAATCCGTCGCCGACGAGTTCAGCTGCATTGGAAAGACCCTGGTCATAGCCGCCGCCGGCGCCGTGGATGGACAGGAGCGGCGTGCCGACACCTCTTTCGGCATACTCGATCGGACCGGCCGCCATGTTCGCGATGCGACCGCCACTGCTTGCAGCGGCCCGCGCGCGACTGACCTCGTCGTTATAGGAGAGAAATACGAGCACACCTCCAACGACGATAGCGACCGACGCAACCACCAGGAGGAGAGGGGTGCTGCTCATGGCTGATCGATGACCGCGGGGGTTGGTCGACGCAGCGATGGCGGTAGTGTCGGCCCGCGCCCGAACCGAACGACCAAATCCGGCCGCCGGTTGCCGATTCCAAGATAGGACGCGATCTGTGGGCGCAGCGAGAGAACCTCGACCGGTTGATTGAGGAACGCTTGCCGGATGTCGAGTGCTGTCGCCTGTAGGGCAAAGCGCTGATAGGCGCGACCGGCAGCAATCCAGCCAGCCTTATCATTGGACGCAGCCGCGAACACAGCAATTCCAGCGGACGACCGGACGTGCTTGGCGTACTTGTCGTTTTCGCCCTTCTCGGTCATCACGAACGGCAGCAGGCGTCTGCCTATCCATGCCGGGAGAGAAGGGTTGCCAGTGCTGCGTGCTGCGAGGCCGTCAAGGTGCTCAATCGCCATGCTGTCGTTGAAACGAATCCAGCCGATGAGCTCTGTCATGAATGCCTCATCGCGCATTTGCGCTGTGTTGCCCTGAACGACGTAGTCCAGAATGGCATCCATGCGACGCCGCTCCGTCACGAGCAAGCATTCGACTTCGTCCAAGGTGCCGGCGACGCCGATCTTGTTCAGGTCCTCCGCGCTGACAGCTCGACCGTCATACTCGGCACGCGTGCATTGACGTTTCGTGATGGCATTGGCGAGTTCGTTGCTCGACGGCTGGCTCTGATCGATGGCGATTGTGACCCGGTCCTGGTTTGCGACCTCGACCCTTACCTCCGCCCTGAATCCAAGCACTGTCGCGCCCTGCACGATATTCTCGACGGCACAGCCCAAGGAGGCGAACAGGTGATGATCGTCAGGGTCGACGGCCGGGCAGCGGCGGCCGACATCGGGTCTGATCGTGATCCGCCTGTCAGAGACCGTAAAGCGCCACGGCTGCGTATTGTGACTGTTGGCGCCGAGCGTTCCCGCACGCACGATTTCCCGCACGCCGCCTAACGTGTCGAGCGGGCGCCACACGAGCTTCACGGCCTCGTCATAGGTTGTCGGTCGGGAACTCTCGGCCAACGCCGATCTCGCATTCGTGGCAGCTACCATAGCACTCGTTCCCAAGAGAATGCTTCGACGGTTCATGGCGGACACCTGCGGCCTGCGATGAGAGCTCATGGGGCTTGCGGGCGTCGCTACTCTTGTCGGGACGCCAGGCAACCTAACCATGCCCGGCTATCGTCCATACGCTCATGCGCAGGTAAAGCGATTGATGCAACGCAATACAGGCGTCGACAAGATTGAAAGAGACTGAAAAGCTATAAGTGACGCGGCAGGCATGAGACGTCGACCAATTCCGCGTGCCGCGATGGCCGGGCTTGCCTGCTTTTCTGTTGTGTTCGCCGCAGGCTTCGCGCTCGGCGCCTTCGAACGGCGCGGTCACAAGGTCGAGCAGGGCGTGCCGCGCACGTCGGCGAACTCGCTCGCGGTCACGCCACAAGGCATGATCGGCGCCGCCGACCAGCGCACCCGCGGTTCGCTCGCGGCGGGGCATTAGACCAACTGCGGCAAAATCCGGCGCTTTGTTATCGTGCCATCCCCCCATAGCCCGCGAAGACGGGCGTAAACGCCCTTTTGCCTGAAGAGGGCAACGCTTGACGATCAACGCAGTTGGGTGAGGGGTTGCAGATTCCCCCTCACCCAATCCGTTCTGTTGAACGGCGGAGAAAAGCTCAATCAGGACATCAACGCGATCCTCGCCGACCCGAAGATGAGATCACGCCTCGCCGATCTCGGCGCCACGCCGCTTGCGGGCTCGCCTGCCGACTTCGGCAAGCTGATCACCGAGGAGATCGAGAAGTGGCGCAAGGTGATCAAGTTTGCCGGCATCAAGTCGGAGTAGACCACCGGATTGCCCGCTACATCGGCATGGCTCTCAAACCCGGATACTCGGCCAGGCTTGCGCGGCGATCAGGCTCAATCCAGAGATCAGCAAGAGCACCAGCACCACCTTGCGGAACGCCGCATCATCGAGCTTCCCGTAAAGCATGAACCCCGCCCACAGACCTGCAACCATCGCCGGCACTCCCAATAAATACAGTCGCAGGATATCGGTCGTGATGGCGCCGGCGACGCCAAGCGAGATGACATTGGCCACGATGGCAGCAAGCATCACCGGCTGGAAGACCGCACGCTGCACATCCTTCGTCCAACCACGCAGCTGACACCAGATCGTAATGATGAATCCCGGCAATCCGGTCAGCCCGGCGAGCATCCCGTTCACCAACCCGATGCCGGCATCAGCCGCAGTCTTGTCCGAGACCGGCCTGAGCACCGGCTGGGCCAATCCATAGATGCCGTACACCACCAGCAGCACGCCAACGCCGCTGCGTAGATAGGCAGGACTCAGATAGGTGAGCAGCATCGTTCCGAGCGGAACGCCGAACATGCCACCGATGATGAACGGCGCGATCATTCGCCAATTCAGCGACTTCCTGAGCTTCCAAACGCCATAGCCCTGGGTCAGCAGGCCATATCCGACAACCAAGGTTGTTGTCTGGACCGGTGTCAGGATGTGCAGCCAAATGCCGGACACCACGAAACCCATTGCGAAACCGGCAAGACCCGATGCAAATCCGCCAGCGAACGCAGCAAACAAAAACAGCCCAAGCACCACGCCATCCATGGCGACCTCGCTCCCAGAAATGGAAGTGAACGGCGCTTGGATGGCGGTGACCATCTCGAGGGGAGACCGCGATGCCCCCTGACCAGCGATGTCAGATGAGATTCAGTGCGTCATGGCCCAGCACACATCGATCTCCTCCCCACAAGAACAGAAGGAGACGGCGCTTGGGCTCAGCGAGCCTGGAAAGAGCGGGGCGACCGTCGCAAGCCCCGAAACGAAATCATAGCGTAACTGGACATGGCGCGCAAATGCCCGATCAGAGCGCCAAGCAAACGCTCCCGCGCGCCACGCTTGCCGCGTGTATTCACGCGCCCGCGACATCTTCGACACGCTCC
>DAIUEP010000119.1:0-4017 GCA_036845065.1 Xanthobacteraceae bacterium
TGGGCCTGTTCTTCCTGCTGACTGCGGCCGCCTTCGCGCCGCTCCTGATGGTGCGGCTGCCGAGCCGCCCCGATGGGCTGCGGCGGCTCGACCGCAACAGCCGCATGTTGCATCGGCCGGCGACCACGATCTCGGACGAGCTTGCGGCCGACAAGCAGGATTCGTTCGCGGTCACCTTGTGGCGCGCCCATATCGAGCGCGCGCTGCGCGCCGCCAAGACGCTGCGGGCCGGGCCGCCGGTTCCGCGGCTTGCGGCACGTGACCCTTATGCGCTGCGAGCGCTGGTGCTGGTCTCGGTGATCGCGACCTTTTTCATCGCCGGCAGCGACCGCATGCGCCGCATCAACGCGGCCTTCAACTGGCAGGGCGTGATCGCGCCCGCCAACTTCCGCATCGACGCCTGGGTGAGCCCGCCGACCTACACGGGCCGCCCGCCGGTCGTGCTGGCCGCGATGCGCCCGGGTGAGCCGGTGCCGCAATCGGCCGGCACTGTCACGGTGCCGGCTGGCAGTACGCTGATCATCCGGGCCAGCGGCCAGGTCAGCCTCGATCTCGCCATGACGGGCGGGATCGAAGACGCCAAGACCGTCGAGAAGTCCGCGGAAAAGGACAAGGCCGCCGACAAGACGGCCAGCACCCAGCCGGTTGCCGTCAAGGCCGCGGACAAGGGCGGCGCCGACGAGCGCCGCCTGGTGATCAGCGAGGCCGGCACCGTCACGCTGCGCAGCGCGGTGGCGAACGATATCGTCTGGCGTTTCACCGCCATTCCGGATCGCCCGCCCACGATCGCGCTGGCCAAGGACCCCGAGGGGCAGGCGCGCGGCGCCTTGCAGCTCACCTACAAGCTTGAGGACGATTATGGCGTCGTCGGCGCGCAAGCCAACTTCAAGCTGAAGGGCGACTACAAAGGCACCAACGGCGAGCCGGCGCGCAGCCTGTTCGAGGCGCCTGATGTCACCCTGGCGCTGCCGCAGGCGCGCACCAAGAACGGTGTTGGCCAGACCACCAAGGATCTGACCGAGCATCCGTGGGCTGGCGCCGACGCGGTCATGACACTCACGGCTCGCGACGAGGCCGGCAACGAAGGCGTCAGCACGCCGTTCGAGCTGCGTCTGCCGGAGCGGCCGTTCCTGAAGCCGGTGGCGCGCTCGCTGATCGAGCTGCGCCGCGTTCTGGCGCTGGATGGCGACGCGCAGGCGCGCGTGCTCAACGCGCTCGATGCGCTGAGCTATGCGCCCGAGAAGTTCAATATCGAGAGCAAGGTCTATCTCGGCCTGACGTCGATCTATTGGCAGCTGCGCTACTCCAAGACGGACGACCAGCTGCGCGAGGTGGTTGCCCGCATGTGGGATATGGCGGTCACGCTCGAGGACGGCAGCATGTCCGACGCGGAAGCCGCCTTGCGGCAGGCGCAGGAGGCATTGCGCCAGGCGCTTGAGCGGGGCGCGACCGACGAGGAGATCAAGCGGCTCACCGATCAGCTGCGTGCTGCGGTCGACAAGTTCCTGCAGGCGCTCGCCGAGCAGGCGCGGCGCAACCCGCAGCAGCTTGCCCGTCCGCTCGATCCGAATGCGCGCCAGATGCGGCCGCAGGATCTCAAGAGCATGATCGACCGCATGGAGCAGATGGCCAAGAACGGCGCCAAGGACGCCGCCCGCCAGCTGCTGCAGGAGTTGCAGTCGATGCTCGACAATCTGCAGATGGCGCAGCCCGGCCAGATGCAAGATGGCGACGGCGACGACGACATGATGAACCAGCTCAATCAGCTGGGCGAGTTGATCCAGCGGCAACAGCAGCTGCGTGACCGCACCTTCCAGCAAGGGCAGGATCAGCGTCGGCAACGCGGCCAGCAGGGCCAGCGTGGCCAGCAAGGGCAGCGCGGTCAGCAAGGCCAGCAGGGGCAACAAGGTCAGCAGGGCCAGCAAGGCGACCAGGACGGCATGGGCGACCTGGCGCAGGAGCAGCAGGCGTTGCGCGACCAGCTCAACAAGCTGATCGAGGAGCTCAACAAGCGCGGCTTCGGTCAGGAGGGTCAGCAAGGCCAACAGGGTCAACAGGGCCAGCAAGGCCAACAGGGGCAGCGCGGTCAACAGGGGCAGCGCGGTCAACAGGGCCAGCAGGGCCAGCAGGGCATGGGCCAGCAGCTCGGCCAGGCCGGCGAGGCCATGGGTGACGCGCAAGGCCAGCTCGGCCAGGGCAATTCCGACAGCGCGGTCGACTCGCAGGGTCGCGCGCTCGAGGCGTTGCGCCGCGGCGCCCAGAACCTGGCGCAGCAGATGCAGCAGCAGGGCATGATGGGCCAGGGTCCCGGCCAGGGTCAGCCCGGACGGCTCGGCCAGCCGCGCCCCAATCAGCAGACCGACCCGCTCGGCCGGCCGCTGCGCGGGCGCGACTACGGCGACGACGTCACCGTGAAAGTGCCGGGCGAGATCGACGTGCAGCGCGCGCGTCGGATTCTGGAGGAGCTGCGCCGGCGCTTCGGCGAGAGCTTCCGACCGCAACTCGAGCTCGATTACATCGAGCGGCTGTTGAACGGCGGGCTCTGATCAGCCGGCGAGCAGGTCGCAATGACAAGGGGCCGCGCGGTGAGCGCGGCCCGCTTGTTTTCGGCCCGGCCTCCACTCAATGAGCCCGCTCCCGGCCGGCGGCGAGCGCGCCGTTGACGGCGTTGCGGATGGTGCCGAGCGAGAACGGCTTGGTGACGACGTCGTGAATGAGCGCCTCGAGGCCGCTTGCTCGCTCGCGCTGATCGGCATAGCCGGTCATCAATAGGATGCCGACCTGCGGGTGATCGCGGGCGGTCGCGAGCGCGAGCGCGATGCCGTCCATCACCGGCATGCGGATGTCGGTCAGCAGCAGATCGAAGGCGCCATGCGTGCGGACGATGAGCTCGAGCGCCTCAGCGCCGTCGTTAGCGGTTATCACGTCGTGGCCGTCGAGCGTCAGCGCGCGCGCGACCAGCGCGCGCAGCCCTTCCTCATCCTCGGCGATCAGAATGCGCGCCATGGCACCTCATGGAATTTCGGCGGTGAGATCGCGTCGGTTGAAGAAGCGCACCTGGACCCGGTCGGTGTCGCGAGGCGGCGAGGCCAGGCGCGAGCGGAACGGCAGCGCCTCGCCCGGGAACAACACGTTGCGGCCCGGCAGCGCGGTCCAGCTGTAGACCTCGTGGCCCTTCTGGTTGCGCACGGAAAAGCGCAGGCGCGGAACCTCGACGGCGCGCTTGAAGTCGTTGACGATCGAGCCCTCGACCACCAGCACCTCGACGCCTTCGTGGGTTTCCCGCTCGCTCGTGACATTCGTAAAGATCAGCCCGCGCACATTGACCGGCAGCCCGATCGCCGCATAGAGCGAGGCGGTCTGCGGCAGCCATCGCACCACGTCGGTGCGCCAGCCGATCAGCATGAGGTTGAGCGCCAGCAGCGTCAGGATGCCGATCGTCCAGCTGGAGCGCTCCCAGCGGCGCCGATGCGCCGCCAGCCGTTGCGCGCGCCGGGCCGCGACCGATTCGATGTCCTCGGCGGCCGGCGTCGAGGCGGGCGCGGTGGGCGCGGTGGGCGCGAGCGGGGGGGCGTCGATGAGCGGCGGCGGCGAGGTGTCGGTATCGTCCGGAGCGGGCTCGGGCCATGCCGGTGGGCTGTCGTCGCCGGCGATCACCTGCTCGGCCCGATCGGCCCGGTCGGGCTCCGGCGGCATGGCGGTTGTAGGTGCGGGGGCCGGCTCGGGTGGCCAGGCATCCGGGACAGGCGGCGCTTCGGCGATGGCGGCGAGATCGGCGCGATGGGCCTCGGCGACATCCACCATGGCCTCGGTATTGGCCGCAAACCACACATGTTGGCAGCGGGCGCAGCGGACCGACCTGCCGCTCGGACCCAGCGAGGCGGCAGTGACCTGATAGGAGCTTGCGCAGTTGGTGCAGGTGATCAGCATCGGCGAATCGTGCCCGCTGGGGCTCTCCAATACGCTAACAGGCTGTTCGTTAACGGAGTGGAAACCATGGACCGCCGGACGGCGGCC
>DAIUEP010000119.1:4117-14923 GCA_036845065.1 Xanthobacteraceae bacterium
GGGGTCGCTGCATTGGCCAAAGGTAGGCCGACTCCAACGGAGTTGGCGTTGCTATATAAGGATCGAATCGGGGGCTGACGGGCGGGTGCGGGCTGCGCCGCAGCCCTTCGGAGAGGGTACGTGGTCCGGTTCGAGAACGTTGGCTTGCGCTATGGGCTGGGGCCTGAGGTCCTGCGCGACCTCAGTTTCCGGATCGAGCCGCATTCGTTCCAGTTTCTGACCGGGCCGTCGGGCGCCGGCAAGACCTCGCTCATGCGCCTGTTGTTTCTGGCGCTGCGCCCGACCCGCGGGCTGATCACCCTGTTCGGCCACGACATCGCCACGCTCAGCAAGGACGCTATGGCGACGTTGCGACGGCGCATCGGTGTCGTGTTCCAGGATTTCCGGCTGATCGACCATATGACGACCTACGAGAATGTCGCGCTGCCGCTGCGCGTCGTCGGGCAGGACGAAGACAGTTTCCGCGACGAGGTGGTGGAGCTGCTGCAGTGGGTGGGCCTCGGCGAGCGCATGTGGGCGCTGCCGCCGGTGCTCTCGGGCGGTGAAAAGCAGCGCGCCGCGATCGCGCGCGCGGTGATTGCCCGGCCGCAGCTCTTGCTCGCCGACGAGCCGACCGGCAACGTCGACCCGAACCTGGCGCAGCGCCTGCTGCGATTGTTTGTCGAGCTCAACAAGTCCGGCACCTCGATCGTCATCGCCACGCACGACATCGCGCTCATGGATCAGTACGACGCGCGCCGTCTGGTGCTGCACGAAGGGCGCCTGCATGTCTATGAATGACGACGATGTCGATGCGGTGACGCCGGCGCCGCAGCCGGGTGCGCGGCCTCAGTTCCAGTCGTCGATCGTGCCGAAGGGCACGATCGCGGGCCGCGCGCTGGTGGCGATCGTGGCGATCATGACATTTCTGGCCTCGGTCACCACCGGCGCGGTGGTGCTGGTGCGGGCGGCCGCGAGCGACTGGCAGTCGGAGGTGGCGCGCGAGGTCACCATCCAGGTTCGACCGGTCTCCAATCGCGATCTCGAGGCCGACGTTGCCCGCGCCGCCGACATCGCGCGCCGCTTCCCAGGGGTGGCCGACGTCAGGGTCTATTCCAAGGAGGAATCGGCCAGGCTGCTGGAGCCTTGGCTGGGCACCGGCTTGGTGATCGACGAGCTGCCGGTGCCACGCCTTGCCGTGGTGCGGATTGCCTCGGGCGCGACACCCGATTTCGAGCAGCTGGGCAAGCTGCTCGTGGAGCAGGTCTCGAGCTCGAGCCTCGACGATCACCGCGGCTTTGTCGAGCGCATGCGCTCCATGGGGCGGGCTGCGTTCCTGGGCGGGCTGGCGGTGCTCGGGCTCGTGCTGGTCGCAACCGTGCTGTCGGTCACGTTCGCGACCCGCGGCGCCATCGCGACCAACCGGACGGTGGTTGAGGTGCTGCACCTGATCGGAGCCAAGAACACCTTCATCGCACAGCACTTTCAGCGCCGTTTTCTCGGCCTCGGCCTGCAGGGCGGCGTGATCGGGGGCGGCTGCGCGCTCGCGCTGTTTGGTCTGATGGAGCTCGCCAGCCGCCAATTCCTCGGCACGGCCGCGGGCGATCAGTTCGCGGCCTTGTTCGGGAGCTTTTCGATCGGCTTCGTCGGCTATGCGGCGGTGATCCTCCAGGTCGCCCTGATCGCGGCCGTGACCGCGGTCGCCTCGCGCCGCACTGTCAATCGCACCCTGGAAACCTTTGAGTAACCATTGCGTGTTCACCTATAGTCCGCGCGCCGTCATCGGGCCGCCGGAATCTGCGCTATGATAAGGTGCCGTGAGGGCACGCGTAAACCTGATGATCCTGGTGCCGCTATCGATTTGAAGTTCCAAGGTTCGCTGCAGCCACTGTAGGAACCTCAAATCAGCGGCACTAGAACGTGGGCCATGCGATGGCAGTAGTCGGGTCGAGCCTCGACGATGCAATGCCCGGCACGGGCCTCGCCCGCGATCGGACCCGTCCTGCGAGCGCGTTCGTGCGCGGCATCGGCTGGGTCATGGCGATCGTCTGCGTCAGCGCCCCGGTTGCGCTCGCGCTCGGGTTTCTCTGGTTCGTCTCGCGGGTTCCCGCCGGCGAGGTCAAGCTGACCGGCACGACCGATGCCATTGTTGTGCTGACGGGCGATGCCGCCCGCGTCAGCGAGGCGATCGAGCTGTTGGCCACGCGCCGCGGGCAACGTCTTTTGATCAGCGGCGCCAACCCCGCCACGACCGCGACGGAGATTTCACGCCTCAATCCCGAATTCGCACGCTGGGTCCGCTGCTGCGTCGATTTCGACCGCTCGCTCAATACCCTCGGCAACGCGATCGAGACCAGGCGCTGGGCCGAGCGCCGCCGCTTGCATTCGTTGACCGTGGTGACGTCGGACTACCACATGCCGCGCGCCCTGGCGGAAATCGCGCACCAGCTCCCGCGCACCAGGCTCGTTCCGTTTCCGGTCACATCGGATCGGCTGCGGGTCGAGCATTGGTGGGCGAACGGCCCTGCCATGCGGCTGCTTCTGACCGAGTATCTGAAATATATCGTCGCGCAGGCGCGCATGCGGCTCGACTTGGCATCCGGCAGGCTGGTGCCGCCGATTTGAAGTTCCTGCACCACGTGCGGCAAGCTCGGTCAGGAACTTCAAATCGAAAAGCGGCACTAGAATCATAGACTTGCTAGTGCCCCTTTGTTTCCGAAGTTCGTGTCAGAGGTTGCTGCGACGTATCACGAACTTCGGAAACGGGGCACTAGTGCGGTGGTTGAGGCTCTGAAAGAGAAGCTCGCCCCGCTTTCTGCTGGACGATACGGCCGCGATCGGGCAGGAGCTTCGACCGGTGAGGGGCCGTGAAGCTCGCGAGCGAGCCGCCACCCATGGTAGGACTTTCAACGCCGCCACCCGGGTGGTGCTCACAATCAAGTCGGGCCAGTTTCCGTGCTCATTCGTTCGATCATCTTCAACGTCCTGTTCTATCTGAACCTGATCGTCCAGATGCTCGCGGCTATACCGACCCTGGTGATGCCGCGCGGCGCGATCGTCGGGATCGTCAAATTCTGGGCGCGCAGCAGCGTCTGGCTGCTGCGCAGCGTGTGCGGCATCGCGGTTGAATTCCGCGGGCTTGAGAAGATCCCGCCGGGCGGCCTGCTCGTCGCCTCCAAGCACCAGTCGATGTGGGAAACGTTCGCGCTGTTTCCGCTGTTCGCGGATCCCGCCTTCATTCTCAAGCGCGAGCTGATGTGGATTCCGTTCTTCGGCTGGTATTCGTGGAAAGCCGGCATGATTCCGATCAACCGCGGCAAGCGTTCGCAGGCGCTGGCGGAGCTCGGCGTGATCGCGCGCAAGGAGCTCGGCCGCGCTCGCCAGATCGTGATCTTTCCGGAAGGAACGCGGCGCGCTCCGGGCGCGGAGCCGAGCTACAAATATGGCGTGACCTACCTCTATGCGGAGACCGGTGCGGTCTGCCTGCCGGTCGCGCTCAATTCCGGGCTGTTCTGGCCGCGCCGGTCGTTCCGCCGCTTTCCCGGGACCGTCATTGTCGAGGTGCTCGACCCGATCGCGCCCGGCCTCGACAAGCAGGACTTTGCCGCCAAGCTGGAGCAGGCGATCGAGACGGCCACCGCGCGCCTCGTGGCCGAAGGCGAGCGCGAGCTTGCGAGGAATGGCTTCAAGCAGGCCTCGCTCGCGCCCTCATGACGATGAGGCCGTTGCCGCGGCCTCGTGCGTGCCCTTGAGCCGCTCCGCCAGGAGATGCAACTCGGTCTCGCGCAGCCCGAGCGCTTCCAGCGCCGCGACTGTGGCGATGACATAATCGCGGTTGGGACCGGAGTGCCCGTGACCTTGGCGGACGTGATGGAGCTGCTGATCGAGCGACAGGCGTCCGGCATATTGCGGATGGCTGCGGTCGACCATGTAGCAGAGCGCGCTCGCGGTTCGCTCGGGCTCGCCCTTGAGCCACACGCGCCGAATGCACTCGCGGTACACCATCGTGACCTGCTCGCGCGCGCGCAGATACGCAATGGTCTCGGTGCGCGCGGCGGCCGCGACCCGATAGGCGATGCCGCGGCAGGCACCGCCGCGGTCGAGCCCGAGCACCAGCCCCGGCCGCTCGGCCGTACCGCGATGATAGAACGAATAGACGCAGAGCGCCCGGTGGGCGCCGATGAGCCGCGCCTCGACGCGCTCCAGGAATGCAAAGCCCGGCCGCCACATCAGCGAGCCATAGCCGAACACCCAGAGGTCCGCGGCGGGGTCCGGTGTGGCGGTTCGAGTCATGAGCGGTTCATAATCACGAAAAGCCGCAATTGTCGAAGCGCAAAGCTATGGACAAAGCGGCCTCGCGAGAGAAGACTTGTCCTCGGAAACGCCGCATTCAGTGGCTTCGGGTTGTGCGGGGCGGCCGAACCTGCCAAGTGCGGGGCAAGGAGCACAAGCAATGCGCCAACCGGAATCCGCCCCTCGCCGTCGGCTGTGGCCCGTATTCGTGCCGATCGGGCTCGTGGTCGCGCTGGCGGTCGTGTGGAGCGGCCTCTGGTTTCTGGCGGCCCGCGCGGCGGAGACGACGATTGCGGGCTGGCGCGAGCGTGAGGCCAATTCCGGGCGCATCTACACTTGCGAGCGGCAGACCGTCGGCGGCTATCCGTTTCGCATCGAGGTCCGCTGCGTCGATCCGGCGGTCGAGCTGCGCCGCAGCGAGCCGCCGGTCGCGCTCAAGGCGAGCGACCTCGTGGTGGTGTCGCAGGTCTATCAGCCGACGCTGCTGATCACCGAGTTCGCCGGCCCGATGACAATTGCGGAGCCGGGGCAGCCGCCAAGCTACATCGCCAACTGGACGCTCGGGCAGTCGAGCGTGCGCGGCACGCCGGCGGCACCTGAGCGGGTGTCGATCGTGGTCGATCGCCCGACGGTGGATCGCACGGGCGGCGCTGCGTCTGCGACAGTCCTCAAGGCGGATCGGATCGAGCTGCATGGGCGGATTGTGGAAGGCTCGGTGACCGGCGACCCGGTAATCGAGCTGGCGCTGCGGCTGGTGTCCGCGACGGCGCCGGAGTTGCACGCTTTCACCAAGCAGCCGGTCGATGCCGACGTCACGTCCAAGCTCTATGGCCTCGCCGATTTCGCTCCGAAACCTTGGCCGGTGCGCTTCAGGGAGATCCAGGCGCGCGGCGGGCGGATCGAGATCACGCAGGCGCGCGTGCGGCAGGGCGAAGCGATCGCCGTCAGCTCCGGCACGCTCGGCTTGACGGTGCGCGGCGGTCTCGACGGTCAGATCCAGGTGACGATCATGGGCCTTGAAAGCATTGTGCGATCGCTCGACATCGATCGCGCGGTCTCGCAAGGCAGCATGGGTTCGGCGATCGGGGCGCTTGACCGGCTGATTCCCGGACTGGGGCAGGTCGCGCGCCAGAACGCGGGACCGGGCATCCTGGCGGCGCTACGTGCGATGGGGAAGGCGACCACGCTCGACGGCAAGCCCGCGACTACCTTGCCGCTGCGCTTTGCCGACGGCCAGATCCTACTCGGGCCGTTTCCGGTCGGCCGCGTGCCGCCATTGTTTTGAGCCCAGCGGCGCAACACTGACCCGTCATGCCCGCGAAAGCGGGCATCCAGTAATCACGAATGTCGAATTCATGATCGCAACGCCGACGCTTACTGGATCGTCCGCTTTCGCGGACGATGACAACGGCAAGTCATCCACAAATGCCGTTGATTTCAGCGCGCGCCGTCCGCAAAGCGACCGCTGAAGATCGACTTCCAGCGCTTGCCGGTCACGTAGAACGTGCCGGTGGCGTTGTCATGCGCGATGCCGTTGAGCACATAGTTGCCGCTGTCGGTATCGATCAGCGCCTTCTCGTCGGCGGACATCCGGTCACGGAGCGTGCGCATGTCCGCGACGGCGTCGATGCATCCGTTGGCCGGATCGATGCGCACGATGCTCCACGTCGTAAAGATGTTGCCGTAGAGGCGGCCGCGCACCAGCTCGAGCTCATTGAGGCCCATGATGTCGCCCGGAGTGTTCGACCGAATCTTGACCGTGCGGCGAACCGCGAAGGTCTGCGGATCGACGTAGTAGAAGGCGGGCCCGCCGTCGCTGAAGATCAGGCTTGACCCGTCATTGGTCAGTCCCCAGCCCTCGCGCGGATTGCGCATGGCGCGTTTGCGCTTGCCGGCGAGATCGTAGACGAAGACCTGATGGTCCTGCCAGGTGAGCTGATAGATTTCGTCGTTGAGGATGGTGAGCCCTTCGCCGAACACCGTGGTGCCGAGATCAGTCAGCGTGCGGACTTGTCCGGTGGGCGAGATCACGTTGAGGCGCGTCGTGCCGGCAATGCGCCCGGTGCTCTCGTAGAGCTGGCCGTCGCGGACCTCGAGGCCCTGCGTGAAGCCAAGCTCGCTGCGCTCGATCTTGCTGGCGATCTCGAAGCGCAGTGGCGTGGGCTCACTGCAGGTCTGCGCGTTCAGCGCGTCCGGACCGCCCCAGAGCACGAGGGCGGCGCCGATCACAGCTGCCGCCAACACCGCAGTGCCCACCATGAGCCAGGCGCGACGCTTGAACATGGCTTACTCGCCCTCGGCGCTGTAGGGCCGCGGCAGCGGCGTGTGCGGCAGATCAGGGTGCGGACGGCCAAAGTCTGGTGCCGGCGAATCCTGCCCGATCGCCACAATACCACGACGGATCGCTCGGGTGCGGGTGAAGTGGTCAAACAGCACGTCGCCGTCGCCGCGCCGGATCGCGCGGGTCAGCGCCGCGATGTCCTCGTTGAAGCGGCCGAGCATTTCCAGCACCGCGTCCTTGTTGGCCAGGAACACGTCGCGCCACATCGTGGGGTCGGACGCCGCGATGCGGGTGAAGTCGCGGAAGCCGCCGGCGGAGAACTGCAGCACTTCCGAGCGTGTGACCTGGGAGAGCTCGTCGGCGGTGCCCACGATCGTGTAGGCGATGAGGTGGGGCAGGTGGCTCGTCACCGCCAGCACCAGGTCGTGATGCTCGGCCGTCATCGTCTCCACGTTGGCGCCGAGCGCGCGCCAGAATGCGGCCAGGCGTTCGACGGCCTGTTGGTCGGCGTTCGGTGGCGGCGTCAGGATGCACCAGCGGTTGACGAACAGCTCCGCAAAGCCGGCGTCGGGTCCCGAATATTCCGTGCCGGCCACCGGATGCGCGGGCACGAAATGGACGTTCGCCGGCAGATGGGGCGCCATCTCGCGCAGGATCGAGCCCTTGACCGAGCCGACGTCGGACACCGTCGCGCCCGCCATCAGGTGCGGGCCGATCGCCTTGGCGACCTCGCCGCAGGCGCCGACCGGAATGCACACGATCACGAGATCGGCGCCCTCGACCGCCGCGGCGTTGCTCTCGACCACCTGGTCGGCGAGGCCTAGCTCGGCGACGCGCCGACGTGTTGCCGCCGAGCGCGCCGTCGCCACGATCGAGCGCGCTGCGCCTTGCGCTCGCGCCGCGCGTGCGATCGAGGAGCCGATAAGGCCTGTGCCGATCAAAGCGAGACGATTGAAGAGCGGAGCCTTCAGGGTCACGACGTCTTCCCCAGAAACTCCGCCAGCGCGGCGACCACCAGCCGGTTCGCCTCCTCGCTGCCGACCGTCATGCGCAGCGCGTTCGGCAGGTGATAGGCCTTGACCCGGCGCAGAATGAGGCCGCGCTCGGTCAGGAACGCATCCGCGTCCTCGGCCGTCTTGCCCTTGCGGTCGGGGAAGTGGATCAGCACGAAATTGGCGATGCTCGGCGTCACCTCGAGGCCGAGCTTGCGGATCTCCTGCATCAGCCAGGCCAGCCACTTGTCGTTGTGGGCGCGCGCCGTCTCGACATGTGCGGCATCGCCGATCGCCGCCACGCCGGCTGCGATCGCGGGCGCATTCACGTTGAATGGCCCGCGGATGCGGTTGATGGCATCGATCACATGCGCCGGCCCGTACATCCAGCCGAGCCGCAACGCGGCCAGGCCGTAGATTTTCGAGAACGTGCGGCACATCACGACGTTCTCGGAGGTGGCCACCAGCTCGATCCCGGCCTCGTAGTCGTTGCGCCGCACATATTCCGCATAGGCGGCGTCGAGCACCAGCAGCACGTGCGGCGGCAGTCCCTTGTGCAGCCGCTTCACCTCATCGAACGGCACGTAGGTGCCGGTCGGGTTGTTGGGGTTGGCAAGGAACACCACCTTGGTGCGCGCGGTAACTCTGGACAGGATGGCGTCGACGTCGGCGGTGAGATTCGTCTCCGGCGCCACGATCGGCTTCGCGCCCGAGCCGAGCGTCGCGATCGGATAGACCAGGAATCCGTGGGTGGTGTAGATCGCCTCGTCGCCGTCGTGCAGGTAAGCGTCCGCGATCAGGTTGAGGAGGTCGTCCGAGCCCGCGCCGCAGACGATACGGCCCGGGTCGAGCCCGAAGGCGCGCCCGATCGCCTCGCGCAGCGCGGTGGCCGAGCCGTCTGGATAGTCCTGCAGATGGTCGGCCACGGCGCGGTAGGCTGCGACCGCCTTCGGGCTCGGTCCGAGGGGTGTCTCGTTCGAGGACAGCTTGAAGATGCGCGCGACGCCAGGCGCCGCGCTCTTGCCCGGCACATACGGGTCGATATCGAGCACGCCGGGTCGCGGTTGCGGGCGCAGGGCGGACATCGTTGGCTCCAAATTCGGTCCTCTGGCGGCACCGTAGGCGCCAGCCCCCCGATGGGGGCCGCGGGAGGCTCAGTCGGCCGAGACCCTATAGCGGGTCGCGTGGCTGCCGACGAGGGCCGTCGCGCGCACCGAAGCGCCGGCTTTGATCAGTGCCTGGGTGACCGGCTCGATGCTGTCGCGCTGCGGCACCGAGATGAGGAGGGCGGCGCCGTCAAAAGCCCTGTCGGGTACTGCGATTACCTCGGCCATCGAGCCGATCGCATGGGCGGCGGTCGCGCTCCAGCCGGCGACCCGCACGCTCCAGACCTCGATCTCTCGCACCATGGCGTCCGCGGCGGCGCGCGAAATGACGAAGACCGGCAGCGCGGCGGGATGATCGGAGCGCTCGACGAACGGCAGCCGTGCGATGATCTTGGGTGCGGTATCGAATTCGAGCGCGTTCCACCACGCGCCCGCGACCGCGAAGGCGGGCACCAGGCCGAGGTCGCCCTTGGAGTCGGAGACTGCCGCGACCACCGCGGAGGCCCCCATATGGGCCACGAACGGCGCCGTGAAGCCGAAATGGAAGCGTGCCGAATCGCGCATCAGCGCGTCGCCGGCCGAGAGGTCGGCGTGAACGGAAAACGGCGCCTGCACGAACGTGAAGGTCGAGATGATGACGCGCCAGATGCCTTCGACCGTGTCGAGCGGCAGGATGCCATGATGACGCTCGACCAGGCGGCGCATCATGTCGGCCTCGCGCGCTGGCCGGAAGGCGGAGCCGGATTCCTGCGTCTTCTTCACCTTGATGAGGCGGTCGATGATCTCGCCGCGCTCCATCAGGAGCCGGTGCATCGCCTCGTCGATGCGGTCGATCTCGTGCCGCAGGTCGGCAAGCGACGGTGATGTCGAGCGGGGTGTTTTGGCCATGAGCAACACTCTTCGATGTCCGCATTGATACGAGCGGCAGGGTGGCAAAGCAAAGAAAACATTGACTTAAGGAGGGGGCAGCCTATCTAACGCCGTCGGCCGCGAGCCTTTGGCGCACCTTTGTGTTACGCTGAACAGAAGATGACCATGGTCGAAACCAGCGCCGCGCTTGAACCCGCCGACCGCGCCCGCGAGGCGGACGATCCGCGTTCGCTGGTCGTGCGCTTCGGCGCCGACAAGCCGCTCAGGCTCGACGCCGGCGTCGATCTTGGCCCGTTCCAGATCGCCTACCAGACGTATGGGGCTCTCAACGCCGAGCGCTCCAATGCGGTGCTGGTCTGCCACGCACTCACCGGTGACCAGCACGTCTTCAACGTCCACCCGGTCACCAAGAAGCCGGGCTGGTGGGAGACGATGGTGGGTCCGGGCCGGCCGATCGATACCGATCGCTACTTCGTCATCTGCGCGAACGTCATCGGCGGCTGCATGGGGAGCACCGGCCCGGCCTCCACCAACCCGAAGACCGGCATGCCGTGGGGCCTCGAGTTCCCGGTCATCACGGTGCGCGACATGGTGCGCGCGCAGGCCATGCTGCTCGATCATCTCGGCATCGGCACGTTGTTTGCGGTCATCGGCGGCTCGCTCGGCGGCATGCAGGTGCTGCAGTGGGCGGTGAGCTATCCGCAGCGGGTGTTCTGCGCGTTGCCGATCGCGGCGGCGACGCGCCATTCGGCGCAGAACATCGCCTTTCATGAGGTCGGCCGGCAGGCGGTGATGGCCGATCCTGACTGGCGGCAGGGCCGCTACTTTGCTGAGGGCACCAATCCGCGGCGTGGGCTCGCGGTCGCGCGCATGGGTGCGCACATCACGTATTTGTCGGACGCCGCGCTGCACCGCAAGTTCGGCCGCCGGTTCCAGGATCGCGATAATCCGACATTCTCCTTCGACGCCGACTTCCAGGTCGAAAGCTATCTGCGTTACCAGGGCATCACCTTCGTGGAGCGCTTCGACGCCAATTCGTATCTCTATCTCACGCGCGCGATGGACTACTTCGACATCGCGGCCGACTACGACGGCGTGCTTGCCAACGCTTTCAAGGATACGCCGACTCGCTTCTGCGTGATCTCGTTCACCTCCGACTGGCTGTTTCCGACCTCGGATTCGCGCGCGATCGTGCACGCGCTCAACGCCGGCCGCGCCCGCGTCTCGTTTGCCGAGATCGTCACCGACAAGGGGCACGACGCCTTCCTGCTGGAAGAGCCGGAGC